>NZ_JAGIOC010000001.1:304233-608466 GCF_017876515.1 Brachybacterium fresconis
ACACTATGTCCGTGAATTGACGATCGATTTTCGGCGTGCAGGTGGCGGCACACCGCTCATGGGGGCCTTGCGTAACAAGAACCCGCAAGATAAGGTGAGAATTGCCAACCAGCTGCTAGGCGACGGGGCGGACGCTTCACTGGTGGCTGAAGGTTCGGATCAAATCAATGTACTTCACGTGCTTTTCGGGCTTCGCTGGAAGTATCATGATTTCGAGCTCGAAGCCCCACTGCTTGCGCGCCTCCTTGAAGGGGGTGCTGACATTAATCTGAAGTCGCCGCGCTTCGGGGTGCCGATGGAGATGCTTGCGAGTATGGGGGCATCGGATGAGGAGCTCGCACCCTTTTATGATGTTGTGTTTTCGAGGCCTGATATCGATTTTGATGTCGTGATCAATAAGACCGGTCCGTACACCCTTGGTGAATCGCTGCTCAGTTCGGGTCGGCCCGACCTGCCGAAGCGCGCGAGGGCGTATCTCGACAAGCGCGAATCAGACCCAGATGCGGGCTAGAGTTCATGTATATTAGGCACATGTAGGGTTCGGGCGCACAGGCCAGTGTACTTGCCGGCGTGTGTGCTAGATAGTTGTCTTTTTGGAGGGGTAATACATGACCAGTCCTGAGGTCGAGTTCATTCCAAAGGCTGGCGCAAGCCTGGCAACGCTTAGCGTGCTCGAGGGTCGAGGTCGTGTGCGCTGGATGGTGCGCCGGCCGTCGCAGGCTCCGGTGGACAACGGCTGGCAGATCATGAGCCACATCGATGATTCCGAATATCTGAATGACACGTCGAACTGGCGGATCGTCGACTTCAATGAACTGTGCGCGATCGAACCAGCATTAATCGGAATCTGGAACCTTCCAGTGGGTTCGGATCTGCAGTTGGTCGACGATGAACTCGGCATCCGGATGCTTGAAACTGCTACGGGACGGGAGATCCCCGAGGACGAGCTCTATGTCCCGCCAGCGGGGCGAGCCTGAGGATGGTTGCAAGGCAAACGCTCGTCGAGAATCACGGGCTCGGTGCTTCAAATTTGTCGTCGTAATCTTTTACGTGCGCATCGCTGACCCCGCGCTCCTGAGGGCAGAGGCGACGCCTCTCCCGCGGGGACGGATCCGACTCAGGGCGACGGAGAGAGCCCAACGAGGAGCTATGGCTCGGCGGAGCATGCTGATTCTGACTCGCAGAACGCTGAATCAACTGGGCACGGAGCGTCGAAGCAATGGGCTCCGCCGGCTGTTGAGCACCACGTCGATTTCGCCAGAGAGATCGGCAGTCGAACTCAGTTCCCTCCGAAGGGCGTGGAGCTGGAGGCGAACACGGCCTACGAAGTCGCCGGGCGCGGTACCTACTACACCGACGCGACTGGGAGGGTCACGCACGTTGTGACTGACTATGGGCCGTCACGAACACCGAACCCGGATCTAAACCACCCGGCCCCGAACACCACCTACGTCGTGAACGACAAACACGTGTTCGTGACGGACGCGAAATCGCGCACGGTCGAGGTGCATGCACCGCACCTCGAACGGGCCGAGGCGCCTCGTTCCGGGAGCATCCAGCAGAGTGTTGGACAGTCGGCCGGACCAGGATACGATGGCGGGCACCTGATCCAGAATGCTTTGGGTGGCGGCCGTGAACGGATCAATATTGTCCCGATGCTTGAGGAGCTAAACCGTTCGGGATCAACGAAGTACAATAGCGTCCCAACTTCATTTTATAGATTTGAGTCCGAACTCCGGTCCGCCATTCGGAATGGAAAGGAAGTGGACTTGAGTCTATACGTCGATTATGGGGGTGGCGGGAGTGCCCCGGTTCGCTTCGAGGCAGAGTACTTGATCGACGATGATGCGCACGAATGGGAAGGCTCGAATGTCCGAGAATGACAAAGTTCCCAGCATGATCCGGCAGGGTCAGCTGGTAGATGAGATTTCCGCGCTTCTTCCGAAGCGAGTCGAGGGTTCCTGGGCGCGGCTTTCATACCAGCACAGGCGACTTACATCGACCGCGGAGGGTCAACTCAGGGTTTATCGCGAAGACGGATCTTCCGGCACTGCCTTTAGTCCTCGAGAGGTGCGGCGACTTTTGGAGGAGCTTCGCTCAGTAATGTACTCTGTGGAGGCCGGGGCGTGGTTCTCTCTCGAGTGGTCGCTGGTGCGCCACGCCAACGATGAAATCGTGGCTGATGTTGAATTTAACTATGACTTCGAGCCGGCGTGGGATACGTCAATTGATCCGGTTGTTTATGCGCTAGATCTGGAGAGGTTCCCTCGGAGGGAGGAGAATATACCCAGCTGGCTTGAGGCTAAGCTTCGAGATGCGCAGCGGTCAAAGTAGAGCGTCCCCGCTGCGTGCAAGGGACAGTTTCGGAGGCGATCCGGAGCTGTGAAACCGTGTCATTCAGAATAGGGTGGCCTCGACAGGGGAGTCTGCATCGTTATCGTTCTCCGCAGGCTCCGCGGCAAGATCTCTGCCGATGTCTGAAGTGTGCGACAGGTCGGGCGGACGATGCGCCCAGCCGAGGCTGTCCGGGACCGGTGTCCGCGGCTTGTCCGGCAGGTTGGGGGCCAGTTGGATGTCTGTAACCCGCGCTGCTGCGATCAGGGGCGGGCAGGGCCCGCCCGGAAGCGTCCTTGAGGCGAACAGGAGGCATGGCCCGTTGTCCGGGGCCTCAGTCTGTCGAGATCGATCCCGAAGGCGAGATGCTGAGCCTGAAGCTCCCCTGCGCAGGCTGTGCCCAGGGGAGCAGGGCGAAACGGAGCTTTGGCTCTCGCGGCTCAGCTCTCCTGCCTGGGGCCGGCGGAGCCGGCCCGGGGGAGACCATGGACCTCTTCGATGTAGGCACGGATCTCATTCCGTGCGGCTTCCCTGTCCAAGGGCGGGCCGAGGGTGCTCTCGAGCTTCGCCATGGACTCATCGACGACCTTCTCGATGCTGAACTTCTCGGAACCGCCGGTGACGACCTGGCGCTCGACGACCTCGATGAGCGTCGCGCTGATGGTCTCGGCCAGGAAGTCGTCGACAAGCTGATTGTAGTGCGCCCTCAGCTCGGCGTAGCGCATCTGATCTTGCGTGCTCAGCTGCTCTGCGTCGACCCCCTCGTCGCCAGTCGCTGCGACGAGATTCGTGATGTCGAGCTCGACCAGCTCCTCGGCGAGCTCGTCGGACGCTGTGACCTGATTTGGTCCCATGTGGTACCCTCTACTCGCTACAGAATGACTTGGATATTGTTGAAGAGACGACATTCCTCTTCCAAAACCACTTCCGGACGAGCTCTGCTCGTCCAGAAAATCTGTATTAAGGCCAGCGCACCGTTCTTCGGAACGCGAGCGATCGACCTGCTTGTGGTCCGACTCGTGCCCTCAAGACTGACGTTGAACAAGCAGGCGATGATCGTTGCCGCGATCCGGTGACGGTCAGCTTGAGGCGAGCCGGGCCAGAGCCCGGACGCCGGCCGTGAACTGGTCAAAGGAGAGCCGGACGTGGCCGTTTCGGAGACCTTGACCGCTGGTCCGCAGCTCCTCCAGCTTCAGCTCCGGGAGGTTGTCAGGCACCAGCCGAGGCTCTGTCCGATTGACCCACGGCCATCGATCGAGGTCATCCGGGCGGTCGATGGCGACCGCGTCGGCGTAGTCATCGGGCTGGAACTCCGCTTGCGCGGTGATCTCGACGACGGCGTAGCAGTCGTAGGTCTCCTTTGCGCAGATGAACACCAGATCGCCCGGTCGGAAACTAGGACAGCCCTTACTCGAACTGGCGAAGAGCGAGGGGCCTCTCCAGCCGTCGAGCTTGGGCATCCCATACTCAAGCTTCAGCCACACGGTCCGCTTGGGGTCCCGCGCATCCACCAGGAGCCTCTCGGCGAGGTGGAGCGCCGAGGAAGCCTCGAGCGGCTCGCCCGGTCTCTGCGTGCTGACCTTAGTCAGGTCCTTCGCCGCCTTTTCCAGATCATCCAGGTCTGAAGGGGCGACTCCCCGCGAGGGCCAGCCACCGATCACCTCGAGTGCATGCCGGGTCTGCTCGGGATCGAGCTCGACGCCGAGCTCGTGATTCGGGTTGGCGCGGCTTCCCAGGCCCGCGCCGGTGAGGTTGGCGGATCCGAGCATCGCCCGGCTCCCGATGACGAAGCACTTGGCGTGAAGTCTGTCGGTGTGGACGACGTCAACCCCCGCACCGAGCAGGGCCTGTAGCCCCTGGACGCTGAGATACCCGCCCGCGACAGCGCTGGCGTCCAGCGTGGTCACAAGTCGCCAGGACCGGGATGAGTCGGAGGCGGCTGATGCGACCTTCTGGCAGATGTCGATCGACAGGTAAGGGCTCGTGAGGACAATGTCGCCGTCGACCTGAGGCAGTGCGTCCCACAACCAGTGCGCTGCCGACTCGATGAGGGGATGTTCGGTAGCCATGGGCTAACGGTAGCGGCCGACGCGGTTCAGTCGACGAGTCTGCGAAGTCCGGTGCCGACGTCCCGTTCGCGCGAGTTCGTCATCGGATCCTCGCATCCCGCGTCTTCATCCCTTGGGAGGGTACGGGTCCTTCTTGCCGACGGTATCGGTGTTCCTGATCTGGTTGTTGTCCTTCCGATGGTCGCGGACTTCCCCGCCACCGCTCCTCTCCGCGTAGCCCCGGGCGGCATCGTGGGCGTCGGCCTGGGTGTCGTACCGGCCAGCAGACCTGCCCGACCCCGCACGCTTGGCGCTCCAGTCGCCGGTGCCCTTGCTGTACTGCACTTCGTAGTCCGCCATCGTGATTGCCTTTCGCTTCTCTGTTTAGAGCTCCGATTCGAGTCGTGTATGAACCTGGATCCGCCGGGGTGGTGGGCGGGTCGTAACAGCACGATGCTCCTGTGACCAGCGATAATGGGACTGTTCAAAGGTTCCAAAACGCTACGCAACAGGAGCATCGATAGTGCGAGTCTCCCATAAGTTCACGGCTGAGTTCGACGATGACAATCTGATCGCTCGTGCGGGGCTGGTGCCGGTGATGGCGCTCGCCCAGTCAGTGGGGCTGTCCGACCTGGTCGAGGAGCACGTGACGGTGCCCGGCAGTATCGGCTCGAACGACGGGGTGAAGGTCCCGTCGCTGTTGGCGGGGATGATCGCCGGCGCTGACAGCATCTCGGATATGGACTTGCTGCGCCATGGCGGGATGGGCCGGGCGTTTACCGCGCGGCGGGCACCGACGACGCTGGGCACCCACCTGCGCGGCTATACCTTCGGGCACGTGCGGCAGCTGGACGCGGTCGCCTCCCGGGTCCTGGCCGGCCTGGCCGCGAGGGTGCCGGGCCTGCTGGCCGGCGGCGAGAAGGTCGCGTTCATCGATATCGATGACACCATCCGGGAGACCCACGGGTACGCCAAGCAGGGCACCGGCTACGGGCGTGTCAGATGGTCTGTGTAAGCCGTACCGAGAGGAACGGTAAGAATCATGACCATGACCGACGAGAAGAACCCAGGCGAGCCCTCGGGCCAGGACCTGGTCGAGCAGCTGAAAGCCTCAGGGCAGCTTGATGCCCTGTTCGCGCAGATCGACGCTGGCGGCGTCGAGCTGACCGGTGACGGCGGGTTCGTACCCGCGCTGGTCAAGGCCGCGCTCGAGCGGGGCCTGCAGGCCGAGCTGACCAGCCATCTGGGCTACGAGAAGGGTGCTGAGGACGCGTCGAAGCACGCCAACTCCCGCAACGGGAGCACGCCGAAGACCGTGGAGTCCGAGGTCGGGCCGATCGAGCTGGACGTCCCGCGAGACCGGGGCGGGTCGTTCACCCCGCGCCTGGTGCCCAAGGGCCAGCGGCGCCTCGGGGGCCTGGATGACATGATCATCAGCCTCTATGCCGGCGGGATGACGATCCGGAACATCCAGCACCACCTGGCCTCCACGATCGGCACGGACCTGTCGCACGAGACGATCTCCAACATCACCGACGCCGTGAGCGAGGAGGTCCTGGCGTGGCAGTCGCGGCCGCTGGAGGAGTTCTATCCGGTGATCTATCTCGACGCAATCCGGATCAAGATCCGAGAGAACAGCCAGGTCCTCAACCGTGCCGCCTACATCGCAGTCGGCGTGGACCTCGAGGGGATCAAGCACGTGCTGGGGATCTGGGTCCAGGACACCGAGGGCTCGGCGTTCTGGGCCCACGTCTGCGCCGATCTCGCCAACCGGGGCGTGCGGGACGTGCTGATCGTGTGCTGCGACGGGCTCAAGGGCCTGCCGGAGGCGATCGAGGCGACGTGGCCGGACTCGATGGTCCAGACCTGCGTGGTTCACCTGATCCGGGCCGCGATGCGGTTCGTGGCCTACCAGGACCGCAAGAAGGTCGCCGCCGCGCTGAAGCCGATCTACACCGCCCCCAACGAAGAGACCGCGAGGAAGGCGCTGGCCGAGTTCGAGGCCTCCGAGCTCGGCAAGAAATACCCTTCTGCAGCCGCGACCTGGGCGAACTCCTGGGAGCGGTTCATCCCGTTCCTGCAGTTCCCACCCATGCTCCGCAAGGTCATCTACACGACCAACAGCATCGAGTCGCTCAACTTCCAGCTGCGGAAAGTGACCAAGAACCGCGGCCACTTCCCCTCGACCGAGGCGGCGGTGAAGCTGCTCTGGCTGGCGATCTGCAACATCGAAGACAAACGCGCCGCCGAACGCGCTCGGGACCGGGGCAAACCCGCCGGCCAGCGCAAAGCCCAGGGCAGGCTCGTCGAAGGCCAGGCCGTCACGAACTGGAAGCAGGCCCTCGCCCAGCTCGCCGCGGCCTACCCCGACCGGATCAACCCCTACCTGTGACCACCCCGCTTACACAGACAAGTTGACAGGCCCCCGGCTACGGCTAGAGCGGCGTCAAGGGCCTGAACGCGCAGGTCGCGACCATCTCGACGCTGCAGGCGGCACAGTGCCTGGACCGTGCTGGCCGCGATCGCGTTCAACCTCACCCGCGCTGCCGGGGTGCTGGCCTCGACCTTCCACGCCCGCGCCCGCTGGACCACCCTGCTCGATCACCTCATCGCGGTGCCCGCCCGGATCGCCAACCGCGCCCGATCCTGGCGACTGCACCTGCCACGCAATTGGCCCTGGCAAACCGCCTGGGAGAACCTCTTCGACCTGACTTGCACAGGTTTAGTGTGTCAGTGCGTCGAGGACGTGTCGGGCGTCGTCGGTGAGGTCGGGCTTCGCGGTGATCTGCTGCCTGGCCAGGGTGATCGTGACGTCCTGCAGCGGGCGGAGGGTCTGGATGATCTTTCGGATGCTGAACCCGGTCGTGTCTTGGAGGTAGCGGGCGATCGCCAGCGCGGTGAAGACGATGGTGAGGTGGGCTTCGATCGCGTCGCGCTGATGATGGAACATGGGTCTGGCCTGGAGGTCTGTCTTGCTCATTCGGAAGGACTGCTCCACGTGCCAGAGGTCGTGGTAGCTGGAGAGTACCTCCGGCGCGGCCATGGTGCTCGCGGGGATGTTGGTGACGTAGCCCTTCAGCCCGACCAGCTGCTTCGCCTTCTCCAGCGACTCCTCATCCAGCTTCTTGCCGGCCGTGGTGGATTTGATGAACCGGGTGCCCTTGACGGAGGCGTCGCCGGCGATCACGGCTCGGGCCCTGTTCTCCTGCTGGGTGAGGGTGTAGTTGTCGTGGACTGCGCGTTTGCGGGAGTAGGACCAGACCGCGCGCCAGTGCCCGGGATGCTCCTTCGCGTCCCAGACCGGCTCTTTGCGGCGTCGCTTCGTCTCGGTCTTGGTGGAGCCGTGCCGCGGGGTGACCGTGTCGATCAGCTGCCCATCGCTGAACGCGTCCCCGTTCCAGTGGAAGTGATTGGCCAGGTCACCGGGGGCTTTCTTCGGCCGTGAGCCGACGATGAACTTCAGCTCCGCTTCGGCCAGGGCGTTCAGGTTCGCCATCGAGAGCATCCCGGCGTCCGCGACGACGACCATGTCCGCCAGGTTGTGTCGCGCCTGGAACTGCTTGATGATCGGCACGATCGTGAGGGTCTCCGCCTTGTTGCCCTCGAAGCAGCCGATCTCCAGCGGGAACCCGTTCCGGTCCACCAGCAGGCCGACCACGATCTGGGGATCGACCCTGCGCTCCTTGCTGAAGCCGACTTTCCTCAGTTCATCTTCCTTCGGGGCTTCGAAGTAGAGCGTGGTGACGTCGTAGAGCACCAGGGAGATGTCGCCGCTGGTCGAGGCGTGTTTGAAGCACTTCGCGGCAATGCGGTCGCGGTACTCACGCTCGCCGCAGCGCTGGAGAGCGGCGTGGAAGGTGTTGCGGTGGACCGGCTGGACGCCGACATCGGCCAGGACGCGGCGGGAATCGCTCATCGAGGTCGGTTCGATCAGCCTCGCGGCGACGAGCTGGAAGAACGCCTCATCCTCGACGACATCGAAGCCGAGCGTGGACCAGGCCGAGCGGAGCGTCTCCACCAGCAGGCGAGAATGTTTCGACTGCACGACGGCCGCCTGTGGATCCTGGGAAAGGTCGAGGTCAAGAGCCCGTTGGCCGGCGTGGATCTTGTCCCTGCCGGCGCTCATCAACGCGGCGAGCTCCGCTTCGGTGCGTGCGGAGCCAAGATGCTCGAGGACCACGTCCCGACGGTTCTTCCGCTCGGCGATCTGCACGGCCGTCGCACCAGACGCCGTGGTCACCTTCCGCAGAAACACCATCCGGTTAGTGTGTCACTTCCACACTGCGCGAAGCGCTCACCAGCACGAACACGAGAGAATCTCCAGAATCGGCTCCTACCTGTGCAAGTCAGGTGCACCTGCCACGCAATTGGCCCTGGCAAACCGCCTGGGAGAACCTCTTCGACACCACCGCCAGCAGCCTGTTGACGACCTGACCAGCAGCGATCTGTCCCTACGAGAAGGAACCGAAGTGGAAATGCCGGACAGACCGGCGGCTCCCGCGCGCCGTCACGCCGGAATCAGGGTCGCTGCTCTACCGAAACCATCGAGCATCACCCCGGAAACCCGATCGGCGCATCGAGGCTGAGGCCAGCACCACCTGCCAAATCAGGCACACCATCGTGCAGCTGGCGGCCAATCCCGGTGACGTATACCGGCTCTTCCCGGTTCGTGGTGATGGGGAGCGTCGCGTCGTTGGCGTAGAACGGCTCGTGGTCCTGCTGTGATGGGTGTTGTCAAGACATCCACATTCCAGAGGACCACGAGCCTGTGCACGAGAATACTGGTTCGCAGCGGGATGCTGCGAGCACGATCTTCAACCTGCCCAACTACCGCGTCATCGATGCCGTCGACCTGCCCGATGGCAGCCGGCGGGTGGTGATCGCCTCGACCGTCCCGCCGGGCTGTCCGTCCTGCGGGGCGCTCGCGACGCAGGTCCACTCCCGCCGGATGCAGCAAGTCAGGGACGTTCCCGTCGCCGGGGCGACGGTGGTGGTGTGGGCCAAGCGGCGCTGGTTCTGTCTCGAGCCGGCCTGCGCCCGGGGCACGTTCGCTGAGGCCACCGAGCAGATCCCCCGATACGCCCGCTCGACCACCAGGCTGCGCGATCAAGTCGTCTCGGCCGTGATCACCTCCGGCCGGGCAGCTTCCGAGGTCGCCCGGGCCCACGGCGTCTCGTGGTGGCTGGTCCAGGCCGCCCTCAGCGCCGCTGCCGTGGTCCTGACCGACGTCGAGAAGACGTGCGTGACCCGGCTGGGCATCGATGAGCACCGCTACCGGTCAGTGCGCTGGTTCCGCACCGATCAGGGCTCCTGGAGGCGGTTCGAGCCGTGGATGACGACACTGGTCGACCTGGCCACCGGGCAGGTCCTGGGCATCGTCGACGGCCGCGACAGCGCCACCGTCGGGGACTGGCTCGCCCAGCGCTCCGAGGCCTGGCGGGAGCGGATCGAGATCGTCGCGATCGACCCCTCGGCCGCGTTCCGCAAAGCACTACGGACCTACCTGCCCCGCGCCGCGGTCTCGGTCGACAAGTTCCACCTCGTAAAGCTCGGCAACGACATGGTCACCACCATCAGGCAGCGCCTGGCCCGCACCCACCGCGGTCGCCGGGGCCGCAAGGACGACCCGGCCTGGGCCCACCGGATGCTGCTGCTACGCGGCGGCGACACCCTCACCCCGCGAGCCTGGGAGCGGCTCGAGGACGTGTTCCGCACCGATGACCCCACCGACGAGCTCTCCGCCGCCTGGGGCATCAAGGAGCAACTCCGCCGCCTGCTGGCCACCGACACCCTCGCCCAGGCCTGGGACGAACGGATGCGGATGGGCTACTTCGCCCAGATCGCGAACATGCCCGAGGCGACAAAGCTCTACGACACCGTCGTGGCCTGGTGGGACGCGATCGAGGTCCTCATCGTCACCGGCGCGACCACCGCCCGCGTCGAGGCCGCGAACACCGGCATCAAGAACATCAAACGCACCGGCCGCGGATTCCGCAACGCGGAGAACTACCGGATGCGTATCCTGCTGACCAGCGCCGCGAGAACCGTAGCGTGAACACCCTCCACAGCAGGGTCATTCACCACGAACCGCGAAGAGCCCGTATACCGGAGACGCCCTTCGGCTTCGTGTTTCAGAATATCGCGTATCGACAACAGATCCTTGGTGGTGACGACTTCGACGAGAGCAGGCATCTGGGGGCCTTCCGCTGCGGGTGCGCTTACCCCTCAGAGTGAGCGGATCACCTCTTTCGCAGGACATTTGATGCACCGCTGACCTGCTCCGATAGGAGAGGAATACGGGTTTCGGGTAGAATCCTGGTGTCGTTGGCGGATGGGGCCATGACAGGGTGTGTGCAAGACCCCGGGAGGAATGTTCCCGGGGTCTTGTTCCTTCCGGCCAACGGAGAGGATCAGCGCGTGCGAGCGATGCTGAGGTCGCGATCGTCCAAGTGCGAGACCCCCGTGGTCGGGATCGAAGCGGTACAGAAACTTGCCCGCCTGTCCAGTCCGGGTCGTCCTGCCGGCGTCGAGGTCACTGAGCAGCTGCTGCTCATCGTCAGGTCAGCGGGGCCGAGGACAAGGGAATTATCAATACCTGTGGATCGGTGTCCCGGTATCGGGCGAAGCACGGAAAGCGTATCGAGCCACATAGACTCGGATGGCCGACCAAGTTCCTCGATCTGTAGCTCGCGGCCATGTCCCAGCGCAGGAATCTACGGATGTGGCGGGCCCAGCGGTCAGCCGTTTCTGTCTTCGTCAGCTGGGTCTTCACCGGGTCGTTTCCGTAACTGGTCGGCGCCGATGCCGAGTATGAGTCCGATCGATGGGCCCAGAGCAATGCCCAGGGCGACGTTGTCAAGCAGCACGCCGAGCAAGACTCCGAGTCCGGTTCCAAGCGCTAATCCGGGCCCGAGCATTGAGCTCCCCGATGACTCCTTCTTCTCCGTCATAACTCCAGCGTAGAGCAGGGAAGCGCCTGGAGTGTTGTCAAGGCCTGGGGACGTTAGGCTGCGGCCATGGCCGTCGCCCCGAGCCGTTCGGCGACCTGCTCAGCGGTGGCCTGCGGGGCACTCGGGTGCCCGGCAAGGTAGCGCAGCGTCTCGTCGCTGGCCCGGGGAGCGGAGGAGGCGTGGAAGATCGCGGTGCGGTCCGTCAGTCGCCGCGCGATGCGATCGATGAACTCGGCCGTCAGGTCGGTGCGTCGGGTGACCGGATAGGTCATCCACCGCTGGTCGAGGTCGATCAGGTGCTCCAGGGTGTGCTCGGCGGTGGCCGGGTTGTGAGCGATCTTGCGCAGCACCTCGGACGTGACTCCGCAGCGGGCGAGGTTGTCGAGGACCTCGGCGTCGTCGCTGGACTCGGCTGCTCGCAGGACGAGCGGGACGGTGCGGGGGTCTTCCAGGAGCTGGGGGTCTGCGTATTCGGCGAGGTCGTTCATGGCATGCTCCTCCGTGAGGTCAGGTGGCTCGTGTACCTCAGAAGTGGGCGCAGGAGCGGCCCCGCGGGACGCCGGGAATGCGGGGAGGCGGCAATGTGGTGATGTGAACTTGTGGTTGACGGGACCTTCCTCGGTGGCGTCAGGGCCTGTCTGCCGAGTCGTGGCCATTCATGTCGCCGAGGGCATCATGGGCGGCATGTTCGCGCAGGTGGTCGCCGGTGTAGGGGATCGTGAAGCGGACGAATCCGTGGCCTGCCGGCTCGATGATCCCGTCCCGGATGAGGCGTCGCCGATACTCGCCGGCGTACTGGGGGGGGGTCACGCCCAACCGTTCGGCGACCACCCTGGTGCGGGCCGGTCCGTCTTCCTGCGCCATGGCGAGCAGGTACGTGCGGTCAACGGGCGACAGCGGGCGCAGGGCCGGCGTGTGGACGTGCCGTCCGAGCCGACGGCGGGCCGCGTCGATGCCGGCGGCGACGGCCGCACTGGCGACGGGGCCACCGTCCTTCTGGTTACGCACGGAGTGGTAGCCGACGAGCTGGATCATGAAGGGGTAACCCTCGATCGTGTTCGCTGCACGGTCCAGCGCCTGGGCGTCGATCTCGCGGCCACCGTCGGCGATCGTCTGCGCGATGGCGGTGCGCACGTCGGGGCGGTCGACGCGGCCGACGTTGTGGTGGTCGGCTCGACGCAGAAACGTCGTTCCTTCGTGATCGAGCAGTTCCTCGATCGGGGTGGACAGACCGGCAGCGGCGAAAGCGAACGGTCGCGCTTCTCGCCGCGCGTACTGGACGATCTCTCCGAGTTTGCGCAGTTCCTCGACATCGGCAGCCTGGATCTCGTCGATGGACAGGACGAGTCCGCTGCCGCGGGGTGCAAGGGCGTCGGTTAGCTCGGTGACCTGGGAGCGGAGGGTGGATTCTGCCGGGTAGCGGTCTGTCCAGGACCCGCCGGCGCCGACCGGACCGACCTCCAGGTCGGCTGACTCGAGCTGTATCGGCGGATTCCCGGAGTACTGCTGGAGAAGGCGGGGGAGATGATCACGCGTAAGTCGATCCAAAAGCCCGGAACTGGAGCTTTCGGTGATGACCAGCCACCCGTCGGTCTCGGCCGCGTGGCGGTACGCGTCCAGCAACACGGTCTTGCCCATGCCTCGCTGGCCGGACAGCAGCACGGTGAGCCCCGTGGGGTCCATGGAGTCTGCGAAGGCTTCGTCGAACTCGTCGAGCAGTTCATCGCGGCCCACCAGGTGGTGCGGGAAGGATCCTGTAGGTTCTCGCGCGACCTGTCAGGGGTGCGACGCTGTGAACTGCGGCGCGACAAGGAGGTTACCTGGTCGAATTCTCATGAAGTTGTCGGGTTCCTCAAGGCGGTGAGTGGTGCCGAGGGCAACCTGGCCGAAACTAGAGCTGTGCCGTTGATCGATTGGGTTGTCGGTGGTGGCGGAATGGTTCAAGACTTGACGAGGCGCCGTACTGCGTCCGAAGCCTCCTTCAGCTTGATCTCGGCTTCTTCTCCGCCTTCGCGAGCGGCATCGAGGACGCAGTGACGGAGGTGGTCGTCGAGCAGTCCCAGCGCAACGTTCTCGAGCGCGCTGTTCAGAGCGGAGATCTGGGTGAGGATGTCGATGCAGTAGACATCCTCATCGACCATCCGAGAGATTCCACGGGCTTGGCCTTCGATGCGCTTGAGGCGGTTGAGGTAGCGGGGTTTGTCCTGGATGTAGCCGTGGGGTCCGCTGTGGCAGGCCTGTTCCTCGGTGGGGTCAGTTGCAGTGCTCATGAGTGATTCCATTCGGTGAGGGAGGATCAGTGGCGAGCCCGGACGGCGGCGACGGTCGCTTCCGGACGCAGGTCGAGGCGTCGCAGGAGCTGGGCGTTCAGGGCGACGACGATGGTGGACAGGGACATGAGGATCGCGCCGACGGACATCGGCAGCACGAATCCGATGGGGGCGAGGATTCCGGCCGCGAGTGGCACGGACAGCAGGTTGTAGCCGGCTGCCCACCAGAGGTTCTGCTTCATCTTGCGGTAGGCGGCTCGGGAGAGTTCGATGACCGAGAGTACCGAGCGTGGATCGGAGCTGGCGAGCACGACCCCGGCGGAGGCGATCGCGACGTCGGTGCCGGCACCGATGGCGATGCCGACATCTGCCTGAGCGAGTGCAGGGGCGTCGTTGACGCCGTCGCCGACCATCGCGACCTTCTTGCCCTCCTTCTGGAGCTGGACGACCTTCGAGGACTTGTCCTCGGGGCGCACCCCAGCGAAAACCCTGTCGATTCCGAGCTCCTTGCCGACACTGTTCGCGACCGCCTCGGCGTCGCCGGTGATCATGACGACCTCGACGTCCAAACTGTGCAGAGCATCGATGGCGTCGCGAGATTCGGGGCGCACCTCATCGGTGAGCTTGAGACCGCCGATCACCTCGCCGTCGCGGAGGACGTGGAGGATGATCGCGCCCTCCTGGCGCCAGGCCTCAGCCTCGTCGACTTCGCTCACTCCGGTTTCCTCGAGCAAGCGGGGACCGCCCACGCGGATCTCGTGCCCATCCACCTGGGCACTCACGCCCAGCGCCGGGGTGGAGCTGACGTCAGAGCCCGCAGGAATCTGTGCTCCCTCGGCCTGAGCCTTGGCGACGATGGCGCGGGCGAGCGGGTGCTCGCTCTCCGCTTCGGCGGCAGCTGCCAGGGCCAGCACCTCGGTCTCGTCCGCACCGCGGGTGATGATCTCGGCGAGGGCGGGCTCGCCCTTGGTGAGGGTGCCGGTCTTGTCGAACAGGACGGCGTCGACGGTGCGCATTGCTTCCAGGGCCAGACGGTCCTTCACCAGAACACCGCCGCGGGCGGCCCGCTCGGTGGCGATGGAGACGACCAGCGGGATCGCGAGCCCCAGCGCGTGAGGGCAGGCGATGACCAGGACGGTCACTGTGCGAACAACGGCATCATCGGGCATGCCGAGCAGTGACCAGGTGATCGCGGTGATCACGGCGGCGCCGAGAGCGAACCAGAACAGCCACGCCGCAGCGGTATCTGCGATGCGCTGTGCGCGGGACGAGGAGTTCTGTGCTTCGGTCACCAGGCGCTGTATACCGGCGAGGGCGGTGTCGTCGCCCGTGGCGGTGACCTCGATGCGGAGGCTGGAGTCGGTGGCGACGGTGCCTGCCACGACGGAGTCTCCGGTGGAGCGCGTCACGGGGCGGGACTCGCCGGTGACCATGGACTCGTCCACGTCGGCGCGGCCTTCGCGGATCGTGCCGTCGGCCGGGACGCTCGCCCCGGGGCGGACGAGGACGAGGTCGCCTCGCTGCAGCTCGGTGGGCGAGATGCTCACGAGCTCGTCGCCTTCGATGCGTTCTGCCATGTCCGGGAGCAGGGCGGCCAGGGAGTCGAGTGCGGAGGTGGTCTGGGCGAGGGAACGCATCTCGACCCAGTGGCCCAGCAGCATGATCACGATCAGCAGGGCGAGCTCCCACCAGAACTCGAGCTGGTGGTCGAGGAGGCCGAGGGTCGCACCCCAGGAGGCGATGAACGCGACCGTGATCGCGAGCCCGATCAGGAGCATCATCCCGGGCTGACGGGAACGGACCTCGGAGACGGCACCGGTGAGGAACGGGCGGCCACCCCAGACGTACATGACTGTGCCGAGGGCCGGGGCGATCCCCATCGCGCCGGGGACATCGGGAATGCTGTACCCGAGCAGCATCGCGAACATCGGCGAGAACACGACAACTGGGACCGCGATGATCAGGTTGATCCAGAACAACCGCCGGAACTGCCCGACGTGGTCCCCGTGACCGGCGTGACCCCCGTGCCCTGAATGACCCTCGTGTTCCAAGTGGTCCTCGTGGTCTCCGTGAGTTCCGTGGTCGTGATGCGCGTCGGGTGCGTCGTGCTCAGCAATACCGGTGTGGGCGCCATGAGGCGTGGGGGAAGGATGAGAGTGCTGCATGCCGGGTTCTCCGTGGTCGTGACGGTGTGGGTGGTTGCCAGCGTTCATGCACCCGACCATATACCCCTAGGGGGTATGTGTCGAGGGGTTGGATTCCGCTGTCAGCATCGGCGTGATCGAGGTGTGGAGGCGCGGCACGAGAGCCATCACGTCGGGGCCGGCGTCCAAGCCGCTGACTCCGACGAGCCGGCCCGCTCGGTCGTGGGTGAGGACGAGGGGGCTGGTAGAGAAGGCGCGCGTAGTCCCGAATCGGCCTGTGTGTCCAGCAGCGATGTAGAGGTGCTGGTGGATCTGTGCGCTGTAGAGGGCGCGGGGTCGGTAGGGCCCGGGGGTGTCCGCGAGCCCGAGCGAGGCCAGGACGCTGCGCGCGGCGTGCGCGCCCTGTGCCTCGGCGTCGCTCCAATGATCGATGCGCCAGATCGTGCCGTCAGACTCGTGGACCGCGACGCCTCCTGCGGCGTAGACGTTCTCGTGGTCACGGCTGCGCAGCCGAATCGACAGCGATCGCTCCACCCCAGGGGGAGGGGGAGAGTGGGCGCGTTCCAAGGGCGGTGATGGCCAGGTCCGCGGCAATGTCACGGCCGTCGGTGAACTCGGCGTGCAGCTCGCTCTCGACGAGCTCAAGGCGCGTCAGCGCGTGACCGAAGTGCGTGTCGACAGTGACCTGATGTGCCTGGGAAAGTTGTCCTGCGACCTGGGAGCCGAAGGCGGTGGCCCCTGGGATGGGCGAAGAGGCAGCGAGCGTGACCCTGCATCCAGCGTCGCGGAGGATTCCCGCGGTCTCGGCTCCGATGAACCCTGCGCCGTAGATCAGGACCCGCGGGGAGGGCGTGCGGTCAAGGACGCCGCGCACACGGAGCGCATCGTCCAGGGAGTGCAGATGCGTCACCCGTCCGCTCTCCAGGGCGGCAGGGCTGGCAATACTCGGAGGCAGGGCGCGTGGCGCGCTTCCCGTAGCGGCGATCAGTGCGTCATAGTCCACGCGGGCTCCAGTGCGCAGGTGAACGGTCTGCTCTTGGGGGTCCACCGCCTGGACGCGATCCCGGACTGGTGGAGCGGGCAGTGCTGGCAGATGTGCGTGATGGGGTTCGAGGAGGCCGGTGGCGACAGCCTTGTTGATCAGAGTGCGGTTATACGGGGTGGTTTCCGTATCGATGATCGCGGTTGTGGTGATCTCTTCGTGCTGGGCGAGTTCCCGGATGGAGGCCGACCCCGCAGCTCCTGCACCGATGACGAGAACGTGTGTCGTGTCGGGCATTGCCGAGCTCCGATCTATATGGGGGAGGGGGCGCACTGCCTGACAGTGCGCCCCCTCCCGCTGAGCGGTGGTCCTCAGGCGGCGACGTACTTCTGTGGGTCGGCGTCGAAAAGGGGGCCGCAGCCGGCGCAGCACAGCCAGTAGCGGGTGCCTTCGTAGTCACGGAACAAGCCCGCGGCCTCGGCGGCGCTCTTGACGACGGGCCTGCCCTCCATCACCGGGCAGGTGGCCATGTCGTCCTCCGCGGGGCCCATGGGGTTCGGGCGCCCCTCGGACTCCACGGGGGAGTGGGAGGTGTGGCCGCAGCAGCTGGAGTTCTGGTCGGTGGTGTCGTTCATGGGGTTCCTTCCATAGGGGTTTCGTGCGGGGAGGGGTCAGTTCTTCGCGATGGAGGTGAAGCCGCGCAGGCGCAGGCTGTTGCCCACGACGAAGACGCTGGAGAAGGCCATCGCGGCGCCGGCGAGCATGGGGTTGAGCATGCCGAGCGCGGCGACGGGGATCGCGGCCGTGTTGTAGGCGAAGGCCCAGAACAGGTTGGTTTTGATGGTCGAGAGCGTCTTGCGGGACAGGCGGATGGCATCGACGGCGCTGCGGAGGTCGCCGCGCACCAGGGTGATGTCGCTGGCCTCGATCGCGACGTCGGTGCCGGTGCCCATCGCCAGTCCCAGGTCGGCCTGGGCGAGGGCGGGGGCGTCGTTGACGCCGTCGCCCACCATTGCGACGGTCCGGCCCTCGCGCTGGAGGCGGGAGACCACATCGACCTTCTCCGACGGCAGGACTTCGGCGATGACCTCGTCGATGCCGACCTCGGCGGCGATCTGGCGGGCCACGGCCTCGTTGTCGCCGGTCAGCAGGACCGGGGTCAGCCCCAGCGCCTTCATCTCGGCGACGGCCTCAGCGCTGGTGGGCTTGACCGTGTCGGCGACCACCAGGATTCCCCGGGCGATTCCGTCCCAGCCGATGGCGACGACGGTCTTGCCCTGTTCCTCGGCCTCCGCCTTGGCCGCGGCGACCGCGGGGCTCAGGGCCATCTGCGTCTCGGCGAGGAGGCTCTCGCGGCCGACGACGACGGTGCGCCCGTCGACGGTGCCGCGTACACCCTTGCCCTCGACGTTGGTGAAGTCCGAGAGTGTCGGGAGTTCGCCGACCTCCTGCGTGGCGCCCTTGGCGATCGCTTGGGCGATCGGGTGCTCGGAGGAGTCCTCGACGGCGCCGGCCAGTCGCAGCAGCTCGGCGCGATCGGTGCCTTCATCGGTGACGACATCGGTGAGGGTCATCTTGCCGGTGGTGACGGTGCCGGTCTTGTCCAGCACCACGGTGTCGACCTTGCGGGTGGACTCGAGCACCTCGGGGCCCTTGATGAGCACCCCCATCTGAGCTCCGCGGCCGGTGCCCACCAGCAGGGCGGTCGGAGTCGCCAGACCAAGCGCGCAGGGGCAGGCGATCACGAGCACGGCGACGGCGGCGGTGAAGGCCGCGGTGACGGGGAACCCGGCGCCGAGCCACGCGCCGAGGGTCAGCGCGGCGACCAGGATGACGATCGGCACGAAGATCCCGGAGATGCGGTCGGCCAGGCGTTGGACCTCGGCCTTGCCGGTCTGGGCGTCCTCGACGAGCTTGGCCATCTGGGCCAGCTGGGTGTCGGAGCCGATGCGGGTTGCGCGGACCACGAGGCGTCCGCCGGCGTTGACGGTGGCGCCGGTGACGGCGTCCCCCTCACTCACCTCGACGGGGACCGACTCGCCGGTGAGCATGGAGGCGTCGACCGCGGAGGTGCCGGAGACGACGGTGCCGTCGGTGGCGATCTTCTCGCCGGGGCGGACGATGAAATCGTCACCCTCTACGAGATCGTCGATGGCGATCTTCTGCTCCTGGCCTCCGCGCAGCACGGAGACTTCTTTCGCGCCGAGCTCGAGCAGGGCGCGCAGTGCGGCGCCGGCCTGGCGCTTGGAGCGCTTCTCGAAGTAGCGGCCGGCCAGGATGAACATCGTGACGCCCGCACCGACCTCGAGGTAGATGTTCGCTGCCCCGTCGGAGGGCGCGATCGTCAGCTCGAAGGGGTGAGTCATGCCTGGGGTGCCGGCGGTTCCGAAGAACAGTGCGTACAGGGACCACAGCAGGGCAGCGGAGGTGCCCATCGAGATGAGCGTGTCCATCGTGGCTGCGCCGTGCTTGAGGTTCGTCCAGGCTGCCTTGTGGAACGGCCAGGCGCCCCACACGATGACCGGGGCCGCGAGCGCGAGCGAGAGCCACTGCCAGTAGGGGAACTGAATGGCGGGGATCATCGCCATCGCGATGACCGGGACGGTCAGCACGACCGCACCGATCAGCCGGGGGCGCAGGGAGGTCAGCTCCGGGTCGGAGCTCTCCTGATCGTCCCCAGGCGTATTCGCTGAGTCTTTGCGGGTGGCGGGCTTGGGTAGCGCGGCGGTGTATCCGGTCTTTTCGACTTCACTGACGAGCAGTTGCGGATCGTAGCCCTCCGGGACGGTCACCTTGGCTTTCTCGGTGGCGTAGTTGACGGTCGCGGTGATGCCGTCGAGCTTATTGAGTTTCCGCTCGATCCGGTTCGCGCAGGATGCGCACGTCATGCCGCCGATTTCCAGCTCGATGCCGGCCTCGGCGATGAGCGGTGTTTCGGGGTTCACTGCAGGTCCTTTCCGATCTGTTGCGACGGTTGATCCGGCTCCATGGGGTCAGTGACCATCCGGGTGCGCATCGGCGCTCTCGTTCTCGGTGCCCTGCTCCGCTTGCACGACGAACTGCGCGGTGTGCACCTCGCCATCGATCTGGAAGTCCAGGTAGAGGTAGTAGCGGCCGGCCGTGGGGGCATCCGCCATGAAGGAGATCTCCGGGCCGGAGGTCTCCCCGGGTACCGGGTCCTCGCCCTCGGCGTGGACGTGGAGGTACTCCATATCGCCCTCGCGCAGGGCGACGAGATGGCCGAAGGCGCCGAGGTAGGGCTCCAAGGTGGTTACCGGAGCGCCGTCCTGGGTGACGCTCAGTGTGAGGTCGTTGGAGGTCCCGGCAGTCAGGTCCCCGTCCAGAGTCACTTCGAACCCGTCGACCTCGTCCTTCGCGGAGAGGGGACGGTCGGTGACCGGCGTGAGTTCGCTGGCAACGTCAACGGTTCGCGACAGCGTCAGGGTGTCCTCACCGTCGCCGGTGGGGGCGAAGTCGGCATAGATCTTGTACGTACCGGCTTCCTCCCACTGCCAGGGCAGGGACCAGCTCCCGGTGGACGGGTCCAGCTCCGGGTGTACATGGCGGTATTGGGTGCCGTCGGTGCGGACCACGATCAGGTGCATCTCCTTCTCGTGTGCCTCCTGATACTCCGTGAGGGGGCTCCCGTCGGGGCCGGTGATCGTGTAGACGAGCTCTCCGGACTCCGCCGCGGACTGCGGAGCGGAGACCTCAGACAGCACATAGCCCTGCGAGGACATCGATACTCCCTTCTGCGGTGCGGTCTCGGGCTGCGCATCCGCGCCTCCACCGTGGTCGGGATCGTCGTGCGAGGTGTCGGCTGCCTGCGCCGACCATCTCTCGACGACCCGGTCCGGGACGACGGCGCCGGCTGCGACGAATGCGCCGCCGAAGGTCACTGCGAGAGCAGCGCCGTAGGCGATCAGTCGTCCCGCGGCATTCATCGGGTCTTGACCGCCGAGTAGCCGGCCTCCTCGACCGCGGTGAGGACCTGTGCGTCGTCGAGGGGCTCCTCGGAGGTGACGACGAGGCGACCCGTCTGGGCGCTGACCTGAATGTCAGTCACCCCGGAGAGCTCGTCGACCTCCTCGCGGACGGACATCTCGCAGTGCCCACAGGTCATTCCGGTCACCTGGTACTCGTTCGTCGTCATGGTCGTGCTCCTCTCAGTTTATATACCCCCACGGGGTATCGTTCCAGGATTGAGGCTATACCCCCTCCCGGTACCACGCAAGCCCCGTGGCTACGAGTGCCGGGCATCGGCTCGCCGGCTCCACTCACCGCACGGATTCCTCGGAGGACCTCGATTCGGAAGCGGACTCGCCGGTGGGTCGGATATGGCGCAACCGCGTAGCGGCAATGAGTGCGGCGAGAGCGGCGATGACGGCGGAGGCCATGCCGGCGGTGTTCAGCCCGCTGGTGAACGCCTGTTGCGCCGCGGTGGTCAGAGCTGCGCCGACCGTGTCGGGCAGCTGTTCCGCGGTGGCGAGGGCTCCGTCGATGCCGGTCTCCGCGGCGGCTGCTGCTTCTGTTGGCATGCCGTCGGGCATGGTGTCGGTGATCTGGCCGCGGTAGGTGGCGATGCCAATGCTGCCGATGACCGCCACCCCGAGGGAGATGCCCAAGTCGTTCACGGTGGTCGCCAAGCCGGAGGCGCCGCCGGCCTTCTCCGGCGGGACCGAGCTGACGACCAGTTCCGTCGTCAGCGCCATCGAGGGCGCAACCCCCGGGTACGTGATCACGAAGCTCGCGATCACGAGTGCGAGACCGGTACCGGCATCGAGCTGGGTGAACAGTGCGTAGCCGACGACCTGCGTGAGCAGGCCGAGCGCGATCACGTTGCCAGGACGGAATTTCCGGGCCAGCATCGGGGAGAGGGTGGAGACGACGATGAGGACCGCCGCGGCGGGGATGATCGACAGCCCCGCCTGCATCGGTGAGAGCCCCTGAACCTGTTGCAGGTACTGGGTGAACAGGGAGTACACCCCTCCCAATGCCGCAGCCGACAGGAGGAAAACGGTGAGCGCTCCGCTGACGGTGCGGTTGGCGAACAGTCGCACATCCAGTAGAGGGTGTGTGGCCCGCAGCTGCCGGATCACGAACCATAGACCGATCAGCGCTCCGGCGACCAGCAGTCCGATCGTCGGTCCGACCGGCTCCTGGGTAGCGAAGCGCTTGATGCTGTAGATGATCCCGAGTAGCGAAGTGACGAGAAGTAGTGCGCTGAACAGGTCGATCTTCGCAGTACGGTCCTTGTGCTCAGGTAGTAGCAGCGGGGCACCGATCGCGACCAGCGCCATCACCGGGACGGCGACCAGGAAGGTCGACTGCCAGCCGAACGCCTCGAGCAGGAGCCCGCTGAGCAGGGGGCCGAGCGCGACGCCTGCGGAGATGCCGCCGGCCCACACCCCGACCGCGATGCCGCGGGCCTTCGGGTCGGCGAACAGTACGAAGATCAGCCCGAGGGTGGAGGGGAGCATCATGGCTCCTCCGAGCCCGAGAACGGCTCGCCAGAGGATCATCAGCTCTGGGCTCGTCGTCAGCGCCGCGGCGATCGAGACGATCCCGAACACGATGGCGCCAATCACCATGAGCCGGCGCTTGCCGACGCGGTCGCCGAGGACGCCCATCGCGACGAGGAACCCGGCCATCACGAACCCGTAGATGTCGAGGATCCATAGCAGCTGTGCGCTCGTCGGGCTCAGGTCCGCGGCCATGTTCGGGGCCGCGAGGAACAGGATCGTCAACATCATGAACAGCAGCGTTGAGGGGATCACGAGTACCGCAAGACCCCACCACTGCTTCACCCCCGTCTGGGGCACAGGTGCATCTGACTCAGACATGACGCACCTCGTTCGTCTCATGCTTCTTCGTTCTCATGGCCTCTGGCCCTTCCGTCCTTGACTGCGTTCCCGTGGGAGGGGCCCCACAACACCGAACTCAGACATCGGTGTACGGGTTACAACGGATAGAGTAACCCATACATTCCCGTACGAGTTAGAGGTGGAAGATGCCGAACGTCAAGGGCACGACCGCAGCAGGTGAACGCGGCAAGAGCGGTCTGGGGGTCAATCAGCGTGCCGACGCACAGCGCAACCGGGCGAAGATCCTCGCCGCCGCGCCGGTCGCGCTGCGCAAGAACCCGGACGCTTCCGTCGCCGACATCGCCGCCGAAGCCGGCGTGGGCCGCATGACCCTGTACGGGCACTTCGCCAACCGTGCGGCACTGATCGATGCGACCCTCGCGGACAGCCTCGAGCAGGCCGAGGACGTCCTCGGGAACGTGCCCCTCGACGGGGACCCAGTGGCAGCGCTCGAAGCCCTCATCACGTCGAGCTGGTCTCTCCTGGAACGCGTCCGCTCTGTGCTCGTAGTGGCACAGCGCGAACTGCCGTCAGCGCGCATCCGTGAGATGCATGAGGTGGCCGAGGGGCGCATGCAGGGTCTCTTCGAACGCGGACAGCGTGAAGGGGTGTTCCGCGCAGAGCTTCCGGTCAGCTGGCTGCTCGCCGTCACCCATTTGGCCATGAACGCTGCCGCCGAAGAGGTGACCGCCGGCCGAATCGAGCTCAAGGACGCCGCCGACCTCATCATCGGAACCCTGCTCCCAGCCTTCACCGTTCCCGAGATGCGCTGAAGGCCATACGAGTGCAGCAGGAGGCTCTCGCTCCCGCTGCCCCATTAGTGCCCGCTTTCGTCTCCCTCGACGTCAGGGGCGTGACCGTACGTCGTCAGGACGCGGGGTCGGTGCCTCGACGACTCGGTACCCCGCTCGCTGCCACACGTCGCTGAGAACTGCTCCGTAGGAGCCAGTTCCTTCCACAACGATCAGTACACCGTCGAGATCTCCCTCGGTTCGGCGTGAGATCCAGTCTCGGGCGCGTCGCAGCTCTGCAGGGCTGATCGGGAAGACGTTCTGATCTATGAAAGCGCCGTTCGGGACTTCGATGATCGCGTAGAAGTGGGTTGCGGCGTGGGTGTCGACGCCGACGACTTATCGGTGGATGTCCCCTACAGTGGCAGGCAGCGTGTTCATGACGATGTTCCTCTCGAATCGCTGGGACGGGACGTCGTTGCTGGCGTCGGCCCAGGATGAGAGTTACTACGAGGTGGGCCTGTAATGAGCCACGCCGTCGGGATCGTGATCTCGACGGTGGACATGCTTCTGATCAAGCCATCGTAGTGGGCCAGGGCTGGCGCCGGGACCCGGTCCCTGCCGGACAGATCCCGGGAATGACACCCCGTAGGGGTCAGCCGATTCAGGAGTCACGACGGGCGCCGGACTACCAGCCCCAACCCTGCCAGCCAGCCCCCGGGCCGGCCACCACGAACACTTACAGCCGATTCACACGTGCCGCCACGAGGGGTTGGCGAAGCCGGGAGAGGCTCAACGTCTCGAGAATGCGCTGGGATAAGCCGTGCCCAAGTGGCCGAGAGGCCATACCGAGCGTGGCGCGTCAGACGCGAGGATCACGCCGACGGCAGCGATGGTGACGTCCATGCCGGCACCGTCTTTAGAACAGCAGGGGTCCTTCCAGAGCCGCCCACAGGAAACCGGCCAGGATGCCGAGCCCCAGGCTCGCGGTGGCAGCCACCCCGGCGGTGGCTGCCGGCCAGGTGGCCGCTCCGCCCGGGCGGGGGAAGCTAGCGCCGTTATCGGTAGGACGGGCGAACGCGGGCGCGAACCAGCGCAGGTAGTAGAACAGGCTGAGCACGCTGTTGAGCATCACGACCAGCGCCAACCAGCCGTGCCCGCCGTCCCAGGCTGCGGTGGCGGTGGTGAGCTTGCCGACGAACACGGCCAGCGGTGGGGTGCCCACCAGGCCCAGCAGCGCGACGAGCAGAGCCAGGGCCAGCCCGGGGCGGGACCGGGCCAGACCTCGGTAGTCACTCAGCTCGCGGTGGTGGGGCAGCGCTGCGGTGACGGCGAAGGCGGCGACGTTGGCCAGGGCATAGGCGGCGAGGTAGAACAAGAATGAGGGCAGTGCCAGATCACTGCGACCCGCCGCGGCCACCGGGACGAGCAGGAACCCGACCTGGGCCACGGTCGACCAGCCCAGCAGCCGGCGGGGATCGGTCTGCCAGTACGCGGCAAGGTTGCCCACGACCATGGAGGTCGTGGCCAGCACGCCTGCGACGACCAGCCAGGAGCCGTCGCCTTCGGAGATCGTGGCCACGAATCGGTAGACGGCTACCAGCGCTCCGATCTTGGGGACCGTGGTCAGGAACGTCGCGGCGGTGCCGCCGGTGCCCTGTGTGGCGTCGGGTACCCAGAAGTGCAGGGGCACGCCGCCGGCCTTGAACAGCAACCCGGCGAGCACGCCCAGCACGCCGACCCCCACGGCTGCGGCCGGGGCCCCGGGTAGCACGTCCCGCAGCAGGGCGTAGTCGGTGCCCCCGGCCACGGCGTAGAGCACGGTGACCCCGAGCATGAGCAGGATCCCGGACAACGCGCCCATGAGGTAGGTCTTCATCGCCGCTTCGGCCCCGGCCCGGCCGCCGGTCAGGCCGATAATCCCGTACAAGGGGATGCTGACCAGCAGGAATCCGGCTACGAGCACGAGCAGGTCGGTGGTTCCGGCTAGCACCATCACCCCGGTGGTGGCGAAGAGCAGCAGCGCGTAGGTGTCGGACTCTCGCGGCGAGCCGGCGAGTTCCCCGGAGGCCACCCCGAGGACCAACAGGGTCGTCAGGGCCGCGATTATCCGGGCGGCTCCGGTGGCGACGTCCACAGCGAAGGTGCCTGAGAACGCGCTCTGTTCGGGGCCGGTCATCGCCACGGCGGCGGCGACCGTGGCACCGAGCAGGGCTACCGCGGCGACGGCGCGGGCGATCCACTGCCGCTGGCGGGGCAGGAATGAGCCGCCCAGCAGCACCACCAGGCCGCCGATGAAGACGAGGATCTCCGGCAGCAGCAGGGCGGGCCGCATCTGCATCGAGGCCTCCACCGGTTACCTCCCGACCAAGGAGACCAGGGCCGCGGAGGCCGGCTCGATCACCTCGAGCAGGACTCGAGGCAGCACCCCGATGAGCACGGACAGGGCCAGCAGCGGACCGACCGACCACAGCTCCCGGACGCGCAGATCCGCGAACCCGGGCGATCGGCCCTCCGTGGGGCCGGTGAACACTTGCTGCAGCGCCCGCAGGAACAGGGCGGCCGTGACCAGGATGCCCGGCAGGGCGATGGCGGTGACCGGGGCGACCGCGATGCTGCCGGCGAAGATCTGGAACTCGGCGATGAATCCGGAGAACCCGGGCAGGCCCAGGGAGGCGAAGGCACCGACCGCGAACAGCGCCGCATACCGCGGCGCGGGACCGGCCAGGCCTCCGTAGGAACCCATGTCATAGGTGCCGGCCCGATCCTGCATCACCCCCGCCAGCAGGAACAGCGCGGCGGTGATCAACCCGTGGCTGACCATCTGCACCACCGCACCGGTGACCGCCACCGAGCGGGCCTGCTCGGCGCCCTCGGCGACCAGACCCGCCGCACCCAGGGCCAGGACGATGTAGCCCATATGATTGACGGAGGTGTAGGCCACCATCCGCTTGAGGTCCGTCTGAGCCAGCGCCACGAACGCTCCGTACAGCACCGAGACGATACCGATCGCCACGATCACCCAGGCCCAGGACCGCCACGCCTCCGGGAGCATCGGCATGGCGATGCGCACGAACCCATAGGTCCCCATCTTCAGCAACACCGCAGCCAGCACGGCCGAACCGGTCGCCGGGGCGTCGGTGTGGGCCGGTGGCAACCAGGTATGGAAGGGAACGGTGGGGGTCTTCACCGCGAGACCGACCACGATCGCCGCCAGCACCAGCCCCCCGGTCAGCGGGCTGTCATCGAGCGGGGTGGCCGCGACAAGCTCGGGGATGTCGAAGGTGTGCGGTGCGGCGGCCACGTAGAGCCCGATAAAGCCCAGCAGCAGGGCCAGTGATCCCAGAAACGTGTAGAGGAAGAACTTCAGGGCCGAGCGGGCAGCGTTGCCATGGCCCCATCCGGCGATCACGAAGTACATGCCCACGATCGAGAGATCGAAGAACACGAAGAACAGGATGAGGTCGGCTGCCACGAACACCCCCAGACTCACGCCCTGCAGGAACAGGAACAGGGCCGCCTGAATCCGGGGCCGGTCGGGCTGGCGCAGGGCGTAGACGGCACAGGCCAGGAACACGATCGTCGTCATGGCCACCAGCGGTAACGAGAGACCATCCACGCCCACGTGATAGCTGCTGTTCACCCCCGGGATCCACGGCACCTGCTGCTCGTACGCCAGTGCGTTTTGCCCCGGGTCCTCATAACCGACCCACAGCACTCCGACGAGCACCAGCTCGACCGCGCTCACGGCGACCCAGGCCCAGCGGGCGACCGCAGGGCCGACCGCCGGCATCGCCGCCAGGACGACGGCGCCGGCCAGGGGCAGGAAAACGATCAGACTCAGCATGCTCATCCCATCACGGCATAGACGGACCAGGCCACGACGCCGATCGCGAGGACCGCGACGGCCTGGAGGAAGTACTGGTGGATGGCTCCGGTCTGCGGGATCCGGGCCAGATGCCCGAGCCGGCGGACCCGACCGGCGAGGATCTCCACCCCACGGTCCACTCCGTCGTCATCGACCCTCGCCGCCAGGTGACCGGTCACGTCGACGGCGTGCGCGGTGGCGTCGAACCCGGCGTCGAGAAACCGGTCGTCGGCACGGGCGGCGATTCGCGCTAGCACAGGCACCGCCCCGGCGGCGGCCATCACGGTGCGGTCCAGGACGTGGTCATCGAACCGAGCCAGGGCGTGCGCCAGGGACAGGGACGGGCGGACGACGACGGCATGCGCGATCCTCTCCAGCCCCAGCCACTCACGGGCCCATCTCGGCTCGGGGGCGCGTAGCCGCAGCATCAGCAGCAGCACGGCCGCCGCGATCACGGCCGAGAGAGCCAGCTCGACGGCCGAGACCTCGCCGTGCCCGCCCAGGGCCTGGGCGAGGGCCCGGCTGAGCGGGGGCAGAGCGAGCACGACGAGCCCGGCCGCGCCGGTGGCCAGCACGACCAGCGGCGCCTGCGCCAGGGCCCCCACCTGGCCGGTGCCGCCCGCACGGACTCCCGCGCCGTCCCCGCGGCGCCAGATCGCCCACAGGGCCTTGCCGGCATAGGCGGCCGACAGGGCGGACGCCAGCAACCCGGCGGCATAGAGCCACGGGGAGGCCTCGAGCGCAGCAGCCAGCACGGCGTCCTTGGTCGCCCACAGGGACAGCGGGGCGATCCCCGCCAGGGCCAGCGCCCCCACGCTCGCGCAGACCCCGACAACCCGCCACCGACGCCCCACTCCGCGTAGTCTCGCGAGATCTTCGGTGCCCACCGCCGTCAACCATGCCCCGGCAGCCAGGAAGAGCAGGGCCTTGGTGGAGGCGTGCGCCACCAGATGGGCCGCGCCGCCACTGACCGCGCCGACGCCGGCAGCGAGAACGACGAACCCCAGCTGGGCGACCGTGGAGGCGGCCAGGAGCTGTTTGAGCTCCCGCTGGGCCAGCGCCACGATGCCCATCAGCACCGCGGTGAGCATCCCGAGCCAGGCGGCGACTGGCCCGGCCCACCCGGTCGCAGCCAACAACGGCTCCACGCGCAGAAGCAGAAAGCCGCCCATGGCCACCATCGCCGCTGAGTGCAGCAGCGCGCTCACCGGGCTGGGACCCTGCATCGCCCCGGAGAGCCAGAACGAGAAGGGCAGCTGTGCGGCCTTCCCCAGGGCAGCGACCAGGATCCCGGCCGCGACGACGTGGCGCCACGGGTCCGTCGCGGCGGGGAGGTCAGCCAGCGCCATTCCTGCTCCGCCGGCCAGGGCGGCGCCGGCGGCGACGTAGAGGCCCAGGTCGGCGGTGCGGGTGGTGAGGAAGGCGGTGAGCCCCGCCGAGACCCGGTGCGGTTCCCGCCACCAGAACCCGATCAGGGCGTAGGAGGTCGCGCCCATCACCTCCCAAGCGAACAGCAGCGCCGGGATACTGGCGGCGGAGGCCGTGACCAAGGCCGCGGCGGAGAAGATCAGCATCAGCCCGTGGAAGCGGGCCCGGGACTCCCGGATGCTCCCAGCCGCGAAGACCAGCACCAGGAAGGTCACCGCGGCGATCATCGGTGCGGTCAGCGCCGCAAGGGCATCCACCTCCAGTGCGAAGTCGGCGCCGGCCAGGAACGGGGACGACAGCGCCGGCCTGGCCAGGGCGACGACTGCCGCCAGTGCCGTGGTGAGCCCAGCGGTGGCCACCGCGATCGGTGTCGCAACGCGTTCCCACCGGCGGGTCAGGGCCAGCGCGGCGCCCATGCCCCCCGGGAGCAGCACCATGGCGAGCAACGCGCCCTCGGCCCCGCTCATCGGGACAGCTCCTCGGCCATGTCCGTCATGTCGGTCTGGCGCCGGCGGTGCAGCAACGTGGCCACGGCGAAGCCCATGGCCATCTCCACGGTCATCGCCGCCAGCACGACCAGCAGCAGCACCTGCCCGGAAGGGTCCGGGGCCAGGAACCACCAGAATCCGGCGGCGGCCAGCAACACCCCGTTGATCATCAGCTCCAGACCCATCATCACCATCACCACCACCTGCTGGGACAGCGCTCCGTAGAGGCCCACCGCGAACAGCGCGGCGGCCACCACCAGCACGGCTTCCAGGGTCATCGGCCCACACCCCCCGGCTGGGGATCGTCGGCCGGCCGGCGGCGTAGGTCGTCACCGAACCGGTCGTAGCGGGTGCGATGAGCGGCCAGCACCACCCCGGACACGATGGTTGCCACCAGGACCGCACCCACCACGACCATGACCAGCATCTTCTCGTCCATGATCGCCAAGCCGATCGCCTGCGTGAGGTCCTCGGGCGGGGCGCCGCGTCGCTCCGGCCAGGGGATGAGCAGGGCGCCGGCAGCCAGCAGCCCGAAAACGCCGGCCGAGGCGCCGATCGCCGTCTTCTTCCCGTGGGTCATGTCCATCGGCATCAGCGCCGGGTTCATGCCCATGAACATCACCATGTAAACAGCCATCACCGCCATCTCCATCACCATCATCAAGATCGTGATGACCCCGAGATAGCTCTGCTGCAAGAGGAGGATCTGCACTCCCACGGCGATGAACGACAGCGCCAGGGCGTAGGTGGCCCGGGCCATGGAGTCCACCACGAACACGGCTACGCCCGCGGCCACGGCCACCACGGCGAGTACCCAGAACACGATTGTGAACAGCACGGTTCAGCCCTTCCCGACGACGACGAGAGACACGACCAGGTCCTGGGCCACGGCCGCAGGCAGCAAGACCACCCACCCGATCTCCATGAACCGGTCCGGTCGGAACATCGGCAGCTTCCGCCGCAACCACACCAGCACGGTCAGCACCGCCACGGTCTTCACCAGCACCCACGCCCAGCCCGGCAGCACGGGCCCGGCGCCCCCGCCCAGGAACAGCGGTACCGCGAAGGCCGCCCCGGCAGCCAACAACGCGTAGCGCCCGGCCAGGAAAACAAGGCGGTCCAACCCGGAGAGTTCACTCAGCACACCACCGGCAATGTCCGCGGAAAGGGCCGGGGCGAACGGGCCCCACACCGAGAACCCGGTCACCCCGATCAGATAGACCAGGAACGCCACCGGCATCCACACCACGAACCACAGGCCCTCCTGCGCGGCAGCCACCTCCCCGACGCGAAGACTGCCAGCCGCGATCGCCGGGGCCACCAGCGCAAACATCAAGGGGAGCTCGTATGCCAGCCCATGGGCAAGGAACCGGTAGCCACCCACCAGGCTGTGCGTCGAATTGGCGCCCCACCCGGCCAACCACACCAGGGCCCAGACCATGACGTCCACGGCGTTGAACCACACCACCCCCACGTCCAGGTCCGCCAGCGTCCTGAATCGGCCCAGGTTCTCTGCCGCTACTTTGCGGGTTCGGGCTCTCGGTCGAGGGCCTCGTAGTGGAGCGTCTCGAACTCTACCGGGGTGAGCATCCCGAGGGAGCCGTGGAGACGCCGGTTGTTGTACCAGTCGACCCAGCCGGCGGTCGCGAACTCGACGTCCGAGAGCGTCCGGAAGGGGCCGGCGTGGAAGACCGTGGTGCGGATGCACTCGGTCTTGTACAGGCCGTTCACGCCCTCCATGAGGGCGTTGTCATACGCGTCGCCGACGGTCCCGATCGACGGGGCAATGCCCTCGAGGTCGAGGTGCTCGGTGTACCGGACCGAGGTGTACTGGGACCCGGCATCGCTGTGCGCTACCAAAGATCCTGGTGGGACCGGGTTTCCGTCGCGGTCGCGCTGCCACAGTGCGATCCGCAGCGGAGTCATCACCAGGTCGGTGCGCATGCTGGAGCTGGCGTGCCAGCCCACGATCCGCTGGGCGAACACGTCCACGACGAACGCGACATAGACGAACCCCGCCCACGTCCGGACATACGTGAAATCGGTGACCCAGACCCGGTCCGGAGCCGGAGCCGTGAAGTCACGACTCAGCAGGTCACCGGCACGTTTCCCATCCGGATTAGGGATGGTGGTGCGCAGCTTCTTCACCCGCCGCACGCCCTCGAGGCCAAGGGTCCGCATGGCCCGGTCGACCGCGCCGCGGGAGGTGCCGGCGAGGCCTTCTTGGCGGCGGAGCAAGGCAACCCACTTCCGTCGCCCGTACAAGCCCTCCGGCGTCATCTGCACCTGCCCGGTGACCGGGTTGAACTTCCATGCAAGCTCGCGGACCTTGTCCTCGACCAGAGCGTCTGTGACGGTGCGAGCAGCGATGCGGGCCGGCCGTTTCCAGGCCCGGTAGGTGCGTGCAGCGATCTCCAGGCCCTGCTGGCGCAGGACGCGGAGGATCGACTCGACTGCATAGCCCTCGGCGCGCATCTCGTCGATGAAGGCGAGGATCAGCGGTTGCGGGGGTCGAGCTCCCCCGCGAAGAAAATTGAGGCCCGGCGGAGGATCTCGTTGTCCTCCCGCAATCGCTTGACCTCGGCCTTCAGTCGTTTGACCTCGGCGGATTCTTCGGTCGTGGTGCCGGGACGGGACCCGTCGTCGACCTCGGCCTGGGCCAGCCAGCGCCGCACGGACTCCCGCGAGACGCCCTCTTGGCGGGCGACCGCGGCCGTCGCCGCGGTCAGGGTGGGGTACTCCTGGGCGTGCTCGCGCACGAGCCGCACGCACCTCGCGCGCAGCTGGGGATCGATCTTCTTCGGCATGCTGTCCATCCTCTCGGACTCAAACAGCAGCGGCATCAAACCTGGGCCGATTCACCGCGACCATTACGAACGCCCCGACCAGCAGGCCCGCGCCACCGATCCGCCACAGCAGCGTGTCCGCGGCCACGGTGGTCCGGCGCCGCTGCCGCAGCAGCCGCGCGGTGCGGGCCACGGGCGCCACCCAACCACCGGAGGCGCCGTGGGCGCGAGCGGACAATGCCGCCTCCAGAGCAACAGCGAAGAACGCGAGGCCGCCCAGAATGATGGCTGCCAGTACGGCCCATCCGGCAGAGACGGTCGTCACCACGGACTCAGACATGCCTCGCCTCCTGGACGGCCGGGAACGGAACAAGATCCAAGCTCGCCACCGCCAGCCGCACAGAGGCCACTTCCACCCCTGGCACCAGGTGCGGCACAATCTCCCAAGGCACCACACCTGTCTCGATCGGCGCCACGGGCTCCTCGTTGCGTGTCTCGGCCCGGATCACGTCGAGGCTCCACAGCAACCGGTCGTGGGCGTCCCCGAGACAACGGCTCGGCAAGCCATGACGCTCTAGATCAGCGGAGGTGAGAGGCAGAACGCTCCGCAGAGACCAACGCAGCAGCCGCGATTTCCGCACTGTGCGGTACAACCGCTCAACGGCGTCCTGGGCAGCATCTTGTTCGCCGTGCAGCAGTGTGTCCCGGGCATGGCGGGCACGGGCTGCCGCATCTTCCGCCCCCGCAAGTGCCAGCAACGCCAGGGCACTGTCACACCGCACCGCCGGGGACACGGGGCCGGGACGCTTCGCCTGCACCGGAGTCCCGTAGCCCCCACCATCGATCACAGCTGCCTCGGCGTCGACCACGACATCGCCCTGCAACGAGCAGCGAAGGACCAGCCCTGCCGGCCAGAACGGCAAGACAGGACCCAGCGCCAGATGCAGGACATCCATCTCCAGACCGTCACGGTCTTCCCCGCCCTGGGCCAACGGAATGCCCCCCGGAGCCATGTCCATTCCGCCGTGGCCGCCATGACCCTCGTGGCTCTCGTGGCCGCCATGACCCTCGTGGCCGCCATGGCCGTCGTGGTTCTCGTGGCCCGCCTGGTCATGTTCCATCTCGCCATGGTCTGGGTTCCTCATACCGGGGTGTTCTTCGGGGGGCGTCCCGTCGTGCTCACCATGGTCGAGGTCCCCGTCGTCCATGTCGTTGGAGTCGTCAGAAAGCTGAGGTTCCTGCAGTCGGCCCTGCGCATCTGCTCTATGACCGGGAGTGTCGAGAAGGAGGTCAGCGGCGGTGCGTAGAGCCAATGCCACAGCGTCGGGCGAGCTGATGCTGGTGCGTACCCGCGGACCGGGCATCTGCTCCCAGATGAGGTCCACCAGTTCCGCCAGTTCAGGGCCGGGCACGCCGCACACCGCAAGGACGTCCGCATCGGCTGGGGTCCACGCCCGTCGCCATCCACGGCGCAGCATCTGATGTTCGAGCTCCACACGTATCGACCACTGGCCCGGCGGCTCGACAACGAGGACGTGGGCAGCACGGACGGCGAGTCCGGCGAGGAGTTCGTTCAGACCCATCGAAACGCCCCTTCCCGCCAAGCCCAGGCCACAGCGACAAGCAGAGCGCCGAGAAAGAGGAACATCTCGACGACTGCGGAGAGCCCCTTCTCAATCACGACCACGGCCCAGGGGTACATGAACAGCATCTCGACGTCGAAGGCCAGGAAGATGATGGACGCAAGATACCAACGCACGTGGAAGCGCGATAGGGCGTGCTCCTGGGGCACCCATCCAGATTGGGCAGGCAACGAGGTCAACGGATCGACGTGAACCGTCAAGACACGATGCGCCGCGAACAGCGCCACGAGGGTCAGCATCGCCACCAAGGCCATGGCCACAATCCCGAAATACATCACGATCCGACCTTTCGGCAGGGCGGGGCATAGAGCTCTGGGCTCCATGATAGGGAGGAACCCACCGTAGCGAGATCTTCCCTCTCACTCTGAATCATCTGACTGAACCGGCCTCCTCGACTGCGCCGAGGACCGTGGTGTCGTCGATTTCGTTCTCGGAGGTGACGACGAGGCGAACCGTCTGGGCGCTCACCTGGAGGTCGGTCACCTCGGAGAGCCCCCGACAACGTCGGAGGGTCTCCCCTGGCGGGGGACAACGGGAAGGCACGCTCCATGCGGGCCTTCCGGCGAGCAGGTTGGTCGCTGGCACACGTCTGTTCGTGAACGCCGCGGACGATGAGGTGACGGTCGGTCGAATCGATCGCAGTGACGCAGCCGGTCTCACCGTGGCGCCCTCGGGGGCGTGGCCGTACGGCGTCAGGGCGCGTAGTCGATGCCGGTCATCATGCCGACCTCCTGGTGGTACGCGTTGTGGCAGTGCGCTGCCCACCGGCCCGGATTGTCCGCATCGAAGTCGAGGGCGAACGATTCCATAGGCGCGAGCATCACCGTGTCCTTCCGGAGCCCCGACGGCAGGGCGAAGGTATGCCCGTGGATGTGGAGGGGGTGGCTCATCATCGTCTGGTTGGTCGCGAGGATGCGCGCACGCTGTCCCTCGCGGATGCTGAGTGGCGTGTTCTGCCCGTAGGGGGCGCCGTTGATGGCCCATTGGTACGGCCGCATCGAGCCTTGGAACGCGAGCTCGAGCTCGGTGTCGACGGCGCGGTCCTCGAGTCGCGCGGCCTCGGCCGGTTCCAGAGTGGATCCGATGAGGACCTCCCCATCGAGCTCCCGGACCTGGACGTCCGCAGCGGGCGCTTCCCCGGCACCGGTCCTCAGCACGGCGAGCCCTTGGCCGCCGCTGGGTTTCCCGACGGGACGGGCCACCAGAGGGAACATGCCGTCCTTCACGGTGACCACCACGTCGTACCGTTCGCCCATGCCGAGATAGAGCGCCTTGGCGGTGACCGGTTCGACGGGGAATCCGTCCGATTGGGTGACGGAGAGGTCGTGGTCGCCGAGCGCGAGGGCGAAGATGGTGTCGGCGGAGGCGTTGATCATGCGGATGCGCACGCGCTGGCCGGGCTTCGCGTCGAAGATCTGCGGTGCTTCGGGGATCCGGCCGTTGATGAGGAAGTGGGGGTAGGCCACGTCACCGGCGTCGCCCCAGGGTGCGTTCCCCATCGGCATGCCGCCGTGGTCCATGCCGCCAGGTCCGTCGTCGCCCATGGGCATGTCGCCGTGGTCCATGCCGCCGCCATCCGAAGGCCGGGCGCCGGTCAGCGCGGCCAGGACCTCGTCGGGGGTCTGTCCGGTGCCATCGATCCAGTCATCGAGGGTCACGATCCATTCCGCATCGTAGTCACCGGGTTCGTCGGGATCGTCGATGATCAGCGGTGCGTAGAGCCCGCGGTCCAGCTGCAGGCCGACGTGGGAGTGGAGGAAGTAGGTGCCGGGGTCGGGGGCGACGAACTCGTAGCTGAAAGAGGTGTCTGGCTCGACCGGGTCCTGGGTCATTCCGGGCACCCCGTCGGCTGCGTTGTGCAGTCGGATGCCGTGCCAGTGGATCGTGGAGGCCTCGGGCAGGCGGTTCTCGAGCGTGATGCGCAGCAGATCCCCGGCCGTGGCGCGGATCAGCGGCCCGGGGAGGGACTCGCCGTATGCCCAGGTCGAGACCGTCTTCCCTCCGAGGTCCACCGTCGTCGGCGCCGCGGCGAGGGTCTGGGTGACGACGTTCTGACCGGCTTTCGGCGTCAGGGCAGGAGGCGGTGCGAAGCCTCCAACTTCGGTCGGAGCGGCTCGGTCGCCACATGCCGCGAGCGTCAGTGCTGCCGCGCCGAGGCCTCCGGAGAACACGGTGCGGCGGGAAAAAGTCTTCACAGGTGCAGTCCTTCTAGAGCGAGGGGTGGTGTCATGGCCGAAAGGCGTCCAAGACCAGCCGTCGTCGTTGCTCGAACTCATCGGCCGTGATCTCTCCTCGAGCCAGGCGCAGCGAGAGTTCCCCGATCGCCTCGTTCTCGTCCCGAGCGCGTCGGGGGCGCCCGGGCAACACGGTGCGTGCCAGCAGCAGCGCCGAGGCCCAGAGGAGGGCGAGCAGACCGGCGACGATCACCCATACCAGCCACGACATCGCATCGGTAGGCATCATCGAGGGTCTCCTTGGTGGGTCGAGTTCGTACGCGACGTGGTCCCCACCAGGTTCCCCGGGGCGGGCGAAGTTCTCGTCGAGAGTTCCTCAAGATCTGGTCCAGATAGTCCGCCTGCACCTCTGTAGACGCGCGATCTCCAGGAACGAAGACCAGACTGGAGCCATGAGGAATGAAACGGATCGAGCAGCAGCGATGGTTCTCGTTGTCGAGGACGAAGCCGCGCTGTCGGATGTGGTCCAGGCGTATCTGGTGAAGGCCGGCCACGCGACTGCGAGCGCGCGGAACGGGCCGGAAGCGGTGGAGATGGCCCATGCCTTGTCGCCGGACGTGATCATCCTCGACCTCGGCCTGCCTGGGCTCGACGGTCTAGAGGTGATGCGCAGGATCCGCGCCTTCTCCGACTGCTACGTGCTGATCACGACGGCACGGTCAGAGGAGGTGGATCGCCTGGTGGGCCTGTCGGTGGGCGCGGACGACTACCTCACCAAACCGTTCAGCGTGCGTGAGCTCGTCGCCCGAGTTCAGACCGTACTGCGCAGGCCCCGCGCCGAATCCGGGACGGCGTCTTCGGACACCGTGCGCACGTACGGAGAGCTCGAGATCGACACGGCTGCCCAGGAGGTGCGCCTCGCCGGCCTGCCACTCCCGCTGACCCCCACTGAGAGAGGACTTCTGATGACCCTGGCGCTCAGTCCTGGCCAGGCCTTCAGTCGCCGACAGCTGATGGAGGCCGTCTGGGGCGACAGCTGGATCGGGGATGACCATCTCGTCGACGTGCACATCGCCAACCTCCGACGAAAGCTCGACGAGACGGCTGAAACTGCACGGTTCGTCACCACGGTGCGCGGTATCGGATACCGGATGGGAAAGGGATGAGCTCGTGACTGCACCGGGTACATCTGTGCGAACGGTTCGCGGCGGCACCAGCTTGGCCTCGCGCCTGATGATCGGCCAACTCATCGTGCTGCTCGCCGGCGCACTCACCATCACGGCGCTGACGGTGATCATCGGGCCCGCCGTCTTCCACTACCACCTGCTCCAGACCGACCTCCCCGTGGGCAGCGCCGAACTCGTCCACATCGAACGCGCCTACCGCGACGCACTCGCCCTCGCCCTCGGCGTCGGACTGGTGGTCTCCCTCCTGGCCGCGGGACTGGTCACCTGGAACTTGGCACGACGACTCCGCCAGACGCTTCACGGCCTCACCTCGGCTGTCGATAAACTGGCCCGCGGCCACTACTCCACGCGCGTGCCCTCCGTCGGAGCCGGGACCGAGCTGGACTCGCTGGCCGCCACGCTCAACGACATGGCAGCACGCCTGGATGCCGTCGAAGAGAGCCGACGCCAACTGCTCTCCGACCTCGCCCATGAGCTGCGCACTCCGATCGCCGCCCTCTCGGCGCATCACGAGGCGATGGCCGATGGTGTCATCGAACCCGAGATGGCCATGCCCATCCTCGCCAGCCAGACCATGCGCCTGTCGCGGTTGGCTGACGACATCAGTGAAGTGTCTCGTGCCGAGGAGGGCCAGCTCCCGGTGGAGCTGCGCCCCCTCGCCGTCGATCACCTGCTGGAGTCGATACTCCGGGAGTGGGAGGAGCGGTTCGAGACGGCCGGGGTGGCATTGCGACGAGAAATGGCCCTGCGCCACTCTGCGACGATTCACGCAGATCCCGACCGCCTCGCTCAAGTGCTCGGGAACCTACTGAGCAATGCTCTGCGGCACACGTCACCCAGAGGCACAGTCACGGTCTCGTCGGCCACCCACGGCAGCACGGTGGAGATCGCGGTAACGGATGACGGCGAGGGGTTCACCAATGAGGACAGCTCACGCCTGTTCGAACGGTTCTTCCGCGCCGACAGCTCCCGCACCCGTGAGAACTCCGGATCGGGTATCGGCCTGACGATCAGTCGAGCCCTGATCGATGCGCACGGCGGGACCATGGCCGCAGCCAGTGAGGGCCCCGGACAGGGAGCCACATTCACCATCCGGCTTCCCCGAGCGACCGCAGGCCGCTGAGCCCGCCGCACTGCACCCCTCAGACGATCGTGGTGAAGTTGCCGATCCGTACCTGCAGCAGTGCCATCCACTGCTCCCACACGCCGGTGACCAGCAGGAGTCCGATGGCGATGAGCACGCAGCCACCGATGATCTGCAGCATGCGGCGATGCCGGGACAGCACTTTGGAGATGCCGAGGGCGCGCCGGAACACGAGGGCGAAGAGGATGAACGGAACCCCAAGCCCGATCGCATAGCCGAAAGCCAGGAGCGCGCCGCGGCTCGCGGAGGCCTCACCGAGGCTGAGTGCGGCGACCGCGGCGAACGTCGGTCCGATGCACGGGGTCCAGGAGAAGCCGAACGTGATCCCGAGCAGGGGTGCGCCGGCGAGTCCGGCATCGGGGCGCTTCCGGATCCGTTTCTCACCGGAGAGACGGGGGAAGATTCCCACGAACACCAGGCCCATGAGGATGACCAGCACCCCGGCGATCCGATTGATCGCGCTCATGTACTGGACCATCAATGACCCGAGGGCGCCGACGAATCCGCCGATGACCAGGAACACCGCAGTGAATCCGGCCACGAACAGCACCGCTCCGGCGACCAGGCGCCACGGACGCTCCCCAGGATCGCTGGTGCGGCGCGGTCCGGCGTTGTCTCCGGTGAGGCCGGTGATGTATCCAAGGTAGCCAGGGACCACCGGGAGTACGCACGGGGAGAGAAACGCGACCAGACCGGCAACTGTCGACAGGAGCAGGGCTGCGGCCAGGGGTCCACTCAACACGGTGGTGGCGAAGAGTTCACCCATCAGGCGGCCTCCGCCAGCACGGTCTCCAGGAGACTCTCGAGGGTGCTCTGATCGGCAGCGCCCGTGATCCGGGCGGCTACTCGTCCTTCAGCATCGAGGATCAATGTCGTGGGGACGGCGTTGGGCGAGACGCTGCCGTCCATGGACGCGATCACGACCCCGTCGGGGTCCGGGATCGAGGGATAGGTGATGCCGAAGGTCTCCTCGAACGCGGCGGCCGGTCCGGCCTTGTCGCGGGTGTTCACTCCCACGAACTCCACCCCCTGGGCGCCATATTCGCTATGCACTGCCTTCAACGCTGGACCTTCGACCCGGCACGGTGGACACGAGGCGTACCAGACGTTGATCACCAACGGTGCACCGCGCAGCGCCGTGGAGTCGAAGTCGTCTGCGCTGTACGTCGTTCCCCGGATCTCCAGAGGAGCGGCGCGTCCCTCCGGGGGGATCTCGACGACAACACCATCACCGGAGACATACCCGGCGTTCGCCTCACTCGCCGCATCCGAGGAACCGCTGCACGCCGCAAGAAAGGGAGCAAGGACGAGCAGACCGCCGCCCAGTCGGAGCGTGGTCCGCCGACTCGGGCCGGGCCGAGCCCCGCTCCGCACGACTGGGTCGATGACGGGGCGTCGAAGTGCGGTGCGGATGCTTCGTCGGCTCACGTCAGCTGGAGACTGGTCAGACAGGTCAGATCATCCTCCGCCTGGGTCGAGATGGACGCGCCCCCCGCGTAGTCCTCGAGGGTGCACGTGAGCTCCGCGGTGATCCCGCGCGGCAGCCAGAAACCGAGGAACCCGTTGTCATGTGTGGTGCGAGTGCCCTCCTCGAGGATCTCGCCCGAGCTGCTGTCGACCACGCTCGCGGAGATCTCGCGGCTGCGCAGCTCCCCGCGGCACGTCGTCAGACTGTGGAACGCGCACTCGTGCGTGGTCTCCACGAACGGGGCCACCGACAGATAGAACTGATCCTGCGGAAGGGGGAGCTCGGCCTCGCGCCCTGCATCGTCTCGGAGCTGGAGGGACGTCGCAGTGACGCTGGCGATCAGGTTCTGTGGTCGCTCGGCCACCGGGAGCGCCTCGAGACGGTCGATGATCTCGTGCGCGTCCGCGTCGGCGAAGCCATGTTCCCGGAGCAGCTCCTGATCACCCGTGACGGATGCGGGCTCGGACCCGCCGGTCCCGCAACCGGCGACCACGAGCGGGAACAGGACGGCACCGATCACGAGCGATCGCCGGGGCAGCCGCACGGTACGACGACGGGGCCCACCCCCGGAGGAGGCGCGCGGGCCTCGAAGGTACGACGGGGTGGTCATCACGCAGGCTCGATCTCGCTCTCGACGACCCACTTGTGGTTCGTCATCATCATCCCGTCGGCCTCGTAGTCGACCATGTACACGGTCTCCTCGGTGGCACTGTCGATGGTGGCTTCAGCGCCCTCCATGCCCGTCATGTGGTCGGCGGTGATGACCACTTCGGTGCCCTCCGCCAGCGGTGCGTCGCCCGGGTTCTCGAGCTCCTCGTGAACGACCCATTTGTGGTCGGTGACCGGCTCGCCGCCATCGGTCGGGGTGAAGCTGACCGAGTAGGTCGTGGTGTCGAAGGCACCGGAGATCGTCGCCGTCGCCCCCTCCATGCCCTCCATGTGGTCCGCCGTGAGTGTCACTTCCGTGCCGACCGGGAACTCGGGATCCTCCGCGGGCACCATCCCCTCAGGCGCTGGGCCGCCATCCATCGGGTGCTCCATGCCCCCGTTGCCACCACCATCGGACGCCTCCGATGCCTCGGACCCACCCGATGTCTGACCGTCGTCAGACCCGTTGTCGGTGCATCCGGCAAACACAATCGCACCGGTGAAGACGACGGCCGCGGGTCAAGTCCTGGGTAGTGGTGTAGCGGTGTTTTCCTTCGATGTTCCGGGGTAGGGGTCAGGCGGTGAGGGTGTCCGGGTGGTCTGTGGGGGTTACCTCCTGGTGGTCGGGGCTGGTGGTGACCAGGAGGAGCTGGGAGCGGCGGAGGACGTCGAGGCCGAGGTAGCGGCGTCCCTCTAACCATTCGTCGGTCTGCTCGGCCAGGACCGCGCCGACGAGCCGGGTGACTGCGGCGCGGTTGGGGAAGATGCTGACCGCGTCGGTGCGGCGGCGGATCTCGCGGTTCAGTCGCTCTTGGGGGTTGTTCGACCAGATCTGACGCCAGATCTCTTTGGGGAAGCTGGTGAAGGCCAGCAGGTCCTCCCGGGCTCCGGCGAGGTGGTCGGCGAGGTCGGGCCAGCGTTCGCTGGTCTGTTCCAGCAGCCGGTCGAACTGAGCGTTGACCGAGGCCGCGTCGGGCTGGTCATAGACCGCATGCAGCCCGGCCTTCACTGCTGGCCACGCCGTCTTCGGGCACGCGCTCATCAGGTTCGCGGCGTAGTGGGTGCGGCACCGCTGCCAGCTCGTGCCGGGCAGGTTCGCCGCGATCGCCTCGGTGAGCCCGCGGTGGGCATCGCTGGTCACCAGACGCACTCCCGTGAGGCCGCGGGCGACGAGGTCGGCGAAGAACGTGTTCCACGCCGCCGCGGTCTCGCTGGTGGCGACCTGCATGCCCAGGCATTCGCGGTGGCCGTCGTTGTTGACGCCGGTGGCGACCAGCACCACCGCGCCTATGACGCGTCCGCCCTCGCGGACCTTCATCGACAGCGCGTCGGCGGCCACGAAGGTGAACGGCCCCGACTCGTCCAGGGGCCGGTGGCGGAACGCTTTGACCTGCTCATCCAGCTCGGCTGCCATCCGGGAGACCTGCGACTTCGAGAGCCCGTCGATGCCCAAAGTCTTGACGAGCTTGTCCATCCGGCGGGTGGAGACGCCGGCGAGGTAGCAGTCCGCGATCACGGTGATCAGCGCGGCCTCGGCGCGCTTGCGGCGCTCGAGCAGCCAATGCGGGAAATAGGTGCCCGAGCGGAGCTTGGGCACGGCCACGTCGAGGGTACCGACGCGGGTGTCGAGCTCGCGGTGGCGGTACCCGTTGCGCTGGGTGGTGCGGTCCGGGGCGGGGCGACCGTACTCGGCGCCGGCGACCAGGTCGGCGTCCGCGGACAGCAGCATGTTGATCGTGTTCTGCAGCAGATCACGCATCAGATCGGGCGACGCCTCGGACAGGGCGTGACTGAGCAGGCCAGCAGGGTCGACAATATGAGGAGCGGTCATCGTGATGACTCCGTTCGAGTGAGAAGTAGAGAGCTTTCTCGAAGGATCACACGGTGGCCGCGTCCACGTCGGAAACGTTCACGCGGCCACCGCGCTACACCACTATGCGGGACTCAACTCGGCCGCGAGGCGACCGAAAGAACGACGAGAACGCATAATCTCTCCTAGTCAGAGGACACTTTGCACCAGCCTATGCGCCCCAGGTCAAGGTCTCCTCAAGGTCAGATCTTCACTTCTTGAGCACCGCGCTGACCAGTCGGCCCGCATTGCCTCCGAACGTACGGTCTACTCGCTTCCGTCCTACGGGGCGCCCTGGCTATCGTCGTCGAGGCGGGCTGGTATCCGCCGGGCCGTTCGGAACGAGAAGGAGCAGGACCATGACCCATCACGTCGCATCAATGCTTCAGACCTACCCGAAGGACCTCGGCACCATCGACCAGCAGAAGCTCGCCGCATGCATCGAGGCCTGCTTCGAGTGCGCCCAGACCTGCACAGCCTGCGCGGACGCCTGCTTGGCCGAGGACATGGTGGCGGAGTTGACCCAGTGCATCCGCCGGAACCAGGACTGCGCCGACGTCTGCGAAGCCACCGGACGCGTCCTGTCCCGTCAGACCGGGAAGAACGTCGCCCTCAACCGTGCCCTGCTCGAGGCATGTCAGACGGCGTGCCGGTCCTGCGCCGAGGAGTGCGAGAAGCACGCCGGCATGCACGAGCACTGCAAGGTCTGCGCGGACGCCTGTCGTCGCTGCGAGCAGGCCTGCGCCGAAATGCTGGCCTCGATCAGCTGACGACGCTGCGTCTACACGCAGAGGGAGCCCCAACCGTTGGTCGGGGCTCCCTCTGCGCTGGCGTTGTGGCGTGCGGTCAGCGGAAGGTGACGAAGGTCGGCGAACCCCAGATGGTCCGCTCCGTGACGGCACCCGGGCTGCGTCCCGCGTCGATGACCGTGTCGCCACCGGCGTAGATGCCGAGGTGGCCGGGCCACACCACGAGGTCACCGGGCTGGGCCTCGGACTTGGAGATCGTGGTGCCGGCCGCGACCTGCTGCGACGAGGTACGGGGCAGGTCGATACCGGCCTGCTTGTACGCGTAGGAGCTCAGGCCCGAGCAGTCGAAGCTGACGCCCGGCTTGGAGGTCCCCCACGAGTAGGAGGCCCCGATCTGGCTGCGCGCGGCGTCGACGATCGCCTGCTGCGAGTTCGTCGCGGAGTTCGAGGGGGCGGGAGCAGAGGTTCCACCGCCCGAGGTCGATGCGCCGCCGTTCAGTGCGCCGCGCGTCTCGGGGCCCACGATGCCGTCGATCTTCAGGCCATGCGAGCGCTGGAAGTCCTTCACGGCCCCATGGGTGAGCTTGCCGAACTTTCCGTCGACGGACAGCGAGGCACCGTGTTCGTTCAGTGCCGTCTGGAGCTGCTCGACCGACGAGCCCTGCGATCCCCACCGCAGCTTCTCGGCCGTGGAGACGGACGTCGCGTGTGCCGGGGCCGGCGCCGCCGGCGCAGCAGCCTGTGCAGAAATGGCAGGTGCGGCGGGCGACGCGGCGGGGGCGGCCTGAGCCGGGCCCGCGGCGAAAGCGGATCCGAGGAGGACCGTGCCGAGGACAGCGGCACCGCCGGTGCCCCGCAACGCGCGGCCAGCGGTCCCGACAGGCGTGACTGCTCGGCCGAAGGCGCGGTGGGTGTTGTTATGGGCCATGTTTCTACTCCGTAGGTTTCCCTCCTCGAGACGGGAGGGAGTCGATGACTTCGTCAGTGCCGCAGCGACGGCAGAGCGACCAGTGAAGCGCCAGCTCATTTCGTGGGCAGTGAAACCAACGTACGGGCTGGTTCGGCGGTTCTACGGAGGCATGGGGTGCCCTGCTTGAAGATTTTACCGCGGCTTTGCGCACGCTCTCCTGATACCCCCGGAGGGTAGGCCGGGCCTTTACCTGTACGGTCGAAAGGATGGCGCGAGAGATCGAACGCATTCTCAAGATTGTCTTAAGGCAGCGCTGCACTCATCAGCGGACCCGTGCTGCAAGATGTGCGCGGACGCACCACGGCCCGGCACCATCCAGGTGTGCCGGGCCGAGTGAGGACAGTGCGGAGTCAGTTCGCCTTGGCGTAGGCCTCACGGACATCGGCGCGAATGCGACCCCGCTCCGAGACCTCGTAACCGTTCGCGACCGCCCACTGGCGGATCTTCGCGGCGTCGCCGCCGGTGCTGGCACCGGTGCCGCGCTGCGCACGACCACCAGTGCGCCGCGCCATAACGGTCCACTTCTCCATCTCGGAGCGCAGCTGACGAGTGTTGTCCTCGTTCAGGTCGATCTCGTACGAGACGCCGTCCAGCCCAAACGTCACCGTGTTCGTTGCATCCGAACCATCGATATCGTCAACGAGCAGAACCTGGGTCTTGCGAGCCATTGTGACCTCCAGTGATTAGAGTGATTGCGCGGACAGTGTAGGCACACTTCCCTTGAGGAGTCGTGCATATTGGCGTTCAGTCGGCGTTTCGGTAGTCCGCGAACTGTCGGCGAGAGATCGCGAGGATTTCATTGAGATGTGATCCGATCTCGCGGCGGCTGGCCGGCTCAGTCACGCCGAGCTCTGCGACCAGCTCCTTTCGCGTAGGGAACTCTCCCTCGCAGTGATGCGCGAAGAACACCCGCGCCACGCTCGCCATAGGGACCGGCTGACGCTTCGGCGCGCGAAGACGCGTAGCCTCTCGTTCGGCGTCTCTCCGCGCGCATTCGGCCACGATCGACCGAATCCGTGCAGTGCGCTCAGACGCCCCCTCATCCGGTACATCCGTCCAGGCCAGACGATCCTCACCGAACAGAGACGGATCCTCCAACGGGATCGACCTAAGGCTGCCGAGACCCCGGATCGTGATCAGGACGGACTGCCGCGCGGCGTCCTTTCGAGTCGCGTACATGCGGGTGTTGTGGAAGTCGACGAGTTCGGCATCGGAGGGGGTGCGTGCATGCTCGGCCTCGAACAGTTCACGGGAACGTTTCACCATCTTCGCCCGACGATCGTGAGAGCTGTCGCCCGGGACCCCGGCAGTTCCGTTCAGTAGACCTTTTCGTCGGTCTTCACGGATCCAGTACCGCGTCTCCGCTTCCAGGATCGTCGGCAGGTTTCGTGAGTAGTTGAACACACTGCTGGTCCCGGGCCCGGACTTCGCCCTCCACCGAGTTTCGAGCATTCTCATCAGCGCATCTCCGAAATAGGAGAGGACCAGATCCTTGTCGTGGTAGTCCAGACGCGAGATATGCTGCGCCCTCTTCAGGACCCGCGCAATTTCGCTTTCATGTGTGTACAAAAATTCATCGAGAAGGACGCGCTTCTCGACCCGGTTCCGGGCGTGGAGTATCTGGCACATCTCGGCCTTCCACGGCGTCTCGAGCGTGTCCCGATCGCAATCGCAGCGACGATGATGATCAGCCCGCCGGCGGAGCCTCGCAGTCGTGTTCAGCAGCAGCGCGGTCATCGTGCGTCCTCCCTGGGAAGCGGGGCGGCGGCGAAAGGGAAACCTGGCCACACGGTCAGGTCCTGGGCCTCCTGGATCAGGCCGTGGGAGATGAACGCATCCAGCACCGCCAGCAGGCGCCGTCCGCGGGCCTGCTCGTCGAGGACGTAGGCGAGGGTGACGTGTCCGGTCGCAGTGCGGGACTCGGTGGCCTCGAGGATGTGCAGCATCTGGGCGATGACTGCGCGGGCGCGTGCGGCGCCGATCCCCGGGCCGGCGGTGATGATCTGGTCCAGGCGCAGACGCAGCAGCGGCTTCTCGCCCGATGCCGCGGCGGCGACGATGGCTTCCCACGGGGTGACGGTGCCATCGGTGATCAGTTGCAGGAGTTCTCCGCGGGCCGCGTTGGCGACACGCCGCTCGGTAAGGAGCAGGGTCATGTCGATCTCGTCGGTGGGGTGCTCAGACATCTCGGGCCTCGAAGACGGTGCGGACGGCGGTGGATTCGAGTGATGGGGCGACCGTCAGGGCACGGATCGCGCGCGTCGTGGATACCCGGTCGGAGGGGTGGAGGTCGTTGTAGCGGGAGATGATCTGCTCGAGGCCGGCGCCGATGCCGAGCGACCGGGCGACGCGCCGGACCCGGGGACCGACCTGGGGATCGCCGACGGCGACGCGCACCTGGTCGGCGAGATCGCGGCGGATCTGGGTGCTGAGGTAGCGGATCGGATCGACGTTCCGAGTGGTCGCCGGGTCCAGGCAGCGGTCCAGAGAGCGCAGGATGCGACTGTCCGGGCCCGACGAGCCGTAGACGACGTGGGTGACGACGAGGTCGAGCTGCTGATCATCCAACAACCGACCCGCGGCCTCGTGATCCTCGACGCCGGTGATCTCCCGGCAGATCGAGTCTGCGACGTGGTGGACGCACTCGTGGGCAAACCGCTCGAGGTGGGTGAGCATCGTCCACCGCGCGAGCTCACCGTGCTCGATGAACTCATCGAGCAGTCGCGTCGCCTCGTACGCGGACAGCAAGGGTGCCCGGTGCGTCGGCCACATCGCGCCCGTGGGCCGACCGAGCTCACCGTGGCCCTCTGCGAGGTCGATGGCACCGTCCAGGTGGATACCGGCGGCGTCCACGCTCCAGCCCGCCGCGACCGAGTCCACTCGGGCTGGGTCGGCGGCGCGCAGGGCCCCGTCCCGCCAGGCGATGGTTGCCGGCAGGGTGCCGGTCCGGTTGGCCTTGTGGCCGCCGACGCCCCGGGCTGGACGGATCCACATGGTCGGCGGCAAGGCGTGCAGCCGCACTCGGTGGCGGGGCCGCGCCTGCTCTTTCGCGCAGCGTGCCCAGATCATCTGATCCAGCAGTGTGCACAGCTGCGCGGAGGTGGCGTAGTTCATCGGCGCAGCCACCGCTTCCACCACGGGAGCCCAGAGCGCACCGTTCCCGGGTCGCGCAGGTCGAACTCCGGATCGCCCGTGACGGCGAGGAGGACGTCCATGACGACGCCGTACAGGGTGGGGACCGCGTAGGGGATGCGCCGGGCGACGAGGTCGTCGTAGATGCGGTCGTCGTAGTGGATCGAGCCCTTCCACGACGAGTCCTTGCCCAGCAGCTGCGGCAGCTTGCCGTAGTCGGTGATCGACGGTCGGACCTTGTTCGCGATCGACATCATCCGCGTCGCTTCGGCGCAGTGCTGACGAAGCGACTCCATCGCCACGAGCAGGTTCTCCACGCCCGGTGTGGTCAGCTCGCAGATCCCGACCCCGTAGCCACCGCGGGCCAGTAGCGGCGCAATGACCCGGTCGATCACTCCGGTCGAGTCCAGGCCTTCGGTGATCTGGGTGTCGATGATGACCAGGTCGAACCGGCCACGCGCGATCTGGAGGACCTCGATGTAGTGCTCGGCCGTGACCGTAGCGATCTCCGTACCGATGTCGTCGCTGCCCTTGACCGGGCGGGGCGCCTGGACGAACGAGAACGCGAGGTGATCGCCGCGGCCTTGCCGTGCCTGGTTCAACTGCTCGGGGGAGAGGATCGCCGAGGCGAGGTCACCGATCATGACGGCGTCGTAGATCGAAGGGAGGTCCGTGGTCCGTACCCGCAGGTACAGGCCGAGATCGCCCTGAGCACGGTTCGCGTCGATCAGGCACACCGACTTGCCTCCGATTTCGGCGGCCGCCTGCGCAATTGCCAGCGCGAGGGTGGACTTGCCCTCCCCGCCCTTCCCGGAAAAGCAGGCGATCACTTCGGCGGGGGCGGTGCTGCGCCGGCTGCGTCTGGTGGCACTGGCCTTGGTGACGTCATCCAGTGCGGTATCGGCATCGACCTCGCCCTCGACGCCCGGCCTTTCGAGACTGTCGGAGAGATCGTCGAAGAGCTCGTCATCCAGAGGGTCGAGCTGCGGATCCGGATCGGTGATCGGTGCCGAGTCGGTGTCGGCGGCGAAGGTCGGCAGGGCGATCCGACGCCTGCCCGGAAACACCGGCACGCTCTCATCCAGTTCCGACTCGACCCGGGGACTGCGCGAGCCTTGCTGCGGGGTGGGGGAGTGGAACCCGTCGAACTCCTCCTCATCGTCCGCTTCCGAGCCGTCCGACAGCGCTGCCGCGGGCTCGGGATCGTCGGCGGAATCCTCGAGCCAGTCCGTCAGCGCCGACTGCGCTGCGGCGCGTTTGGTGATGGGCGCAGACTCTGCGAGGGGCGGCGCCGGGTGCGCGGCATCGTCGTCCTCATCGTTCAGCCAGTCCTCGACGGGCTCGACAGGCGCCCGATCAGACGAGCCGGGCTCGGTCGTGGTGGAGTCGTTGCCCTGCTGCCTGACTGCGGGCGTCTCGGGCAGAGGCTGGGGGATCGTGCCGTCGGCCTCGACGCGGATGCCCTGCAGCGCCGGGTCAAGATCGTGGAAGCCGAGTGCTCCGAGATACTCGCCCAGGCTCGACGCCATCGGGATCGAACTACGCGTCTCTCCAAGGATCGGGTCCGCCCCGCGCACGATCACCACCGGGGCCGTTTCGGGCAGGCGGGAAATCAGCTGCTCGAGCCCGATCTGCTTGTGATCCTCGACCAGCACCGGCAACGCCGAAGTGGCCGCCGCCTCACGGATGCGCCGAGAGACCTCGGGGAACCCGTCGCCGGAAACGACCTCGAACCCGAAGCTCGCCAACGCGTCTCGCACATGGGGCAGTCCGATGACTGCGAGTGAGTTGCTCATACTGGTTATATGCCACGGTGCACCGAATCAAGTGCACGAGACTTCGTTCCTGCAGGCAGACATGGAACGATGACCTGATGCAGTTCGAGCGGACGACGGGCGGAATTATGGAGATCACACGCGAGGAAGCAACCTCGCGCCGGCGCACATTCGCCCAGTGGGCCGCCGCCGCGCACGACCCCCTCGTGCCCATGACGACCCGCGTCGACATAGACCGCCGCTTCCGCGAATGGACCCGCCGTACCCCCACCTTCACCATCGCGTGGGCCACCGGCGTGACGGCCACGATCCTGGATACCTTGCCGCCGTCGGACCCCTGGCGGAACCCGCACCCGGGCTTCGGCACCTTCCGCGACGGCAGCGACGTGACCTTCGTGCCCGAGGATGAGGACGAATGGGATCGCGAACGGCTGCTGCTGGACATCAACCTCATCGCCATCGCCGACCCCATGCCGCCCGGCGCTGCCCGGGTCATGGCCGCCTGTGCGGCTAGTAGCGAAGACGGCCAGTTCACCCTCACCGAGCTCCGCAAAGGGACTGAGTCCCGCCGCGACGCCGTCATCGCCGACATCGCCCAGTCGATCGTCCTATGGTCGCTGTGGCGCCGACGCAGCTACTGCGGCAACGACGACGAGTTCCCGCTGTCGATGATGTACGGCTGGCTCTCCTACGCCTCCGCCGTCGAAGATGGACGCCCCGTGCCCCACGAGATCATCGACCCCGACATCTTCACCGCCGCGCTCACCGACGAGGACTATCGCGCCACCGCTGCCCCCGAGGAAGAGGCGGATCGCGACAACTCGTGAAAGCCGTCGTCCGCGCGTAGCGCGCTTCAGCAATCTCCGTCGTAGCCCGAACATCAATCGCTCGGCAGTCCCGACGTCTGCCGACGTCTACTTGCCCGAGGTCAGGAAGGTAGTAGACGGTGCACGCCGACACGGGCTCCTTCCGGGCACCCGTTGGAGACCCGTTCGAGCACTCTCAACTGTCAGTGGCTGGCCCCGATTCGTCATGCAGACAGTGTCTCGCCTTCGCGCCGGAGATGCGCGGCCGAGCTCTTACTTCTCGGGGAGTTCTAGAACCGACCGAAGCACAGAATCCAGGTCTACGGGCTCGGCGATCTCGATGGTGAGGTCACCGTCGAAAACGTGGTCGTAGCCGCGTGCGGTGATCTCCCAAGTGCCATGGACAGGCGATGCAGAAGCGTCTGTCCAGAGGAGTAGGACGAGGGTGGTGTCATAGCGTCGTAGCAACACTCCCGGTCGGTGGGGGCTCGAGGCGAGGAGGCCTGGGATGGTGCGGCGGCGGCTCACGTTCGCGGAGCGGATGGAGATCTCGACGGGATCGAAGGCCGGGTGGGGAGTCCGTCGAATCGCTTCTCACCTGGGTAGATGCCCGTCAGTGGTCTCCAGGGAGATGCGACGGAACTCGACGAAGACACGTGGCTACCAAGCCGTGACCGCGGACGTGAAAGCGCAACGCCAGCGTTCGCGTCCACAGGTCCGGAAGGTTGCGAAGGATCCGGTGCTCGAGGCCAGGGTGAACGCCGACCTCGCGGCGTCGTGGACGCCAAACGAGATCGCGGGTCGCTTGCGTCTGGAGGCCGCAGACCCGACCGTTGACCGCATGGCGAACTCTCCCGACGCTCAGGGCCGCACCGTCAGCGGAGAAGCGATCTACCAGTACATCTACGCGATCCCCCGCGGGGAACTCGCCAAGCGCGGGATCTTTCTGCAGTCCAAGCGGACCAAGCGCCGGCCCCGCACCACCGGCCGGACCAGGGGCGGGCCGATCGTGGGGATGGTCCCGATCGCGGAACGGGGCGAGGACGCCGCGAAGCGGCGGGTGCCGGGGCACTGGGAGGGCGACCTGATCATCGGGAAGAACGGCAGCTCGTGCGCCGCGACCCTGGTGGAACGGATGAGCGGGTTCACCGGCCTGCTCGCCCTACCCTCCAAACACGCCGAGGGCACGGCGGACGCGGTCATCGAGTACTTCACCGAGCTACCCCGGATGATGCAGTCCTCGCTGGCGTGGGACCAGGGCTCCGAGATGGCGCAGCACGCGAAGGTCTCCCTGGCCACGGACATGCCAGTCTACTTCGCCGACCCCCACTCGCCCTGGCAGCGGCCGTCCAACGAGAACACGAACCGGCTCTACCGGGAGTACCTCCCCAAGGGCACCGTGATCCCCGACCACCAGCCCTACCTCACCACCATCGCCGAAGAGATCAACAACCGACCCCGACGCCGACTCGGCTTCCTGACACCGACAGAATCCTTCGCCCGACTACTTGCCGGCGAACCCCATGTTGCTTCCACGCTTTGACACCACCCCCCCCCCACACGGCCTGCGGTAACCAGCCGCCCTTCTCGCGATTAATCAACGTCCCCGATCAGTACATCTAGGTGTGATGTCCAGGGACGTTGTTGCGTGACTCGCGGGTGATTTGCTGACGGGCGAAGGCCTCCTGTTGCGAGAGTGGAGCTGTCTATGCTAGCGGACATGTCAGTCTCCCTTTAGGCGGACACGGACTTCCCTGCTGACGGACAGTTGATCTCCCTGTCTGTGGCGATGGGGTCGGGGTCGTGTCGGTCCCGAGATGCGCGTCCCTCCGGGGTTTGCTCGAGGTCTTCGACCACCACGAGCAGGTTCCACCGGAGGGACGCATGAAGAAGTCTGACAGGGAGATCATGGAGATTCTGGAAGCGTTCGACGCGACGGGAAGTGCGCACTCGGCCGCGCCGCTGGCGGGGGTGGATGCGAAGACAGTGCGGCGCTACGTCGCCGCCCGTGACGCTGGAGCCCCGGTGACGGGGCCGGGCCGGCGGCCACGGATGCTCGATGGGTTCTTACCCAAGATCGAGGAATGGGTCGACCGGTCCAGCGGCAAGGTCCGCGCCGATGTGGTCCACGAGCGGCTGGTCTCGCTGGGGTTCGAGGGCACCGAGCGAACCACCCGGCGGGCGGTCGCGCGGGTCAAGGCGGCGTGGCGGGCCGGACGTCAGCGCACGTATCGGCCCTGGATCACCGAGCCGGGCTTGTGGTTGCAGTTCGACTGGGGCGAGGGCCCGAAGGTCCCCGGCCCGGACGGGACGCTGCGGCGGACGTGGCTGTTCTGCGCCTGGCTGGCCTTTTCGAGGTTCCGGGTCGTGATCCCGGTCTGGGACCAGACCTTGCCGACGCTGATCACGTGCCTGGACGCGACGCTACGGCGTCTGGGCGGGGTGCCGACCTATGTGCTGACCGACAATCCCAAGACCGTCTCGATCGATCACGTGGCCGGGGTGCCGGTCCGCCACCCGCAGATCGTCGAGGTCGGTCGCCACTACGGCATGGGCGTCCATACCTGTGTCCCGTTCGATCCGGAGTCCAAGGGCGGGACCGAATCGACGGTGAAGATCGCCAAGGCCGACGTGGTGCCCACCGACGCGAACCTGCGCTCCGACTACGCCTCGTTCGCCGAGCTCGAGGCCGCCTGCGAGGCATTCATGGGGAAGGTCAATCAGCGCCGCCACCGGGAGTCCGCCCGGATCCCCGCCGAGGCGCTGGCCGAGGAGCGTGCCCGGTTGCATGTGCTGCCGTCTGCTCCGCACACGATGGCGCTGGGCCAGACCCGGATGGTCAATACCGATCAGACGGTGCGGTTCGGGTCGGTGCGCTACTCCACGCCGCCGGGCCTGGTCGGGGCCGAGGTCTGGGTCCGTGCGGCTGGGATGGAGCTGGTGGTCATCGCAGACCTCGACGCCCTGCCACGAGTCCCAGACTGGGCCGGCGGGCGGAGCGGGCTGGTCGAGGTCGCCCGCCACCAGCTCTCGACTCCGGGGACCCCGCGGATCGACCTGTCCCACTATCCCGACCACCCCCAGGACCCCGCCGGCGCGCCACGCCTACTGCGGCCGCGGGCCCGCAACAGCGCCGAGCGCGACTTCCTGGCCCTCGGGGACGGGGCGCAGGCCTGGCTGATCGAAGCCTCCGCGGCCGGGACGGTGCGGATCCGAGCCAAGATGGCCGCCGCTGTTGAACTCGCCGCCCTGGTCGGCACCGAGGCCGTCGATGCCGCGCTGGGAATCGCCGCAGCGGCAGGGCGCTTCGCCGAGGGCGACCTCGCCACGATCGTTGACCACCACGCCAGCGGTGCCACTGCCGCCGACCTCGTGATCGCCGACGAGACCTACTCCATCCAGCCCGGCACCACCAGCTGGGCCGGGTTCACCACCACCCGCAAGGAGCACACCCGATGACCGCCACCACGACGATGCTCGCGCCGCCGTTGCCCGAGGATCTCACCGCAGTTCTGAAGCGCATGCGCATGCCCTATCTGCGAGCTGCGGCCCCGGACGTGCTGGCCACCGCGAAGTCCCAGCGCTGGGACCCCACCGAGGTCCTTCGCGTGCTACTCGCTGAGGAGGTCCGAGGCAGGGACGCGGCCACGAAAGCGATGCGCCGCAAGAGCGCCGGACTGCCGGCCGGCAAGACCTTCGAGACCTGGCGCGAGAAAGATTCCTCGATTCCTGCCCCGACCCAGTCGGCCCTGGCCACCCTGGAATGGATCCACCGCGCCGAGAACCTCGCCATCAGCGGACCCTCCGGGACCGGGAAGACACACTTCGTCGAGGCCCTCGCCCACCAGGTGATCGATGCCGGTATGCGGGTCTCCTGGTTCACCCTGGAGTCGCTGACCGCCGCGATCGGACGGGCCAGCGTGGACGGCTCCATCAGCAAGGTCATCGCCCGCATCGCCCGCGCCGACCTGATCGTCGTCGACGACATCGGCATGCTGCCCTCAGGGCAGGCTGCCGCCGAGGCCTTCTACCGACTCGTCGACGCGACCTACGAGCGCAGGAGCCTGGCCGTGACCAGCAATCTTCATCCCTCCGGTTTCGACAGCTTCATGCCCAAGACCCTCGCCACCGCGGCCGTGGACCGCCTCCTGCACCACGCCCACGTCATCACCACCGAGGGCACCTCGATGCGCCTGGCCGAAGCCACCGCCGGACACGGCGTCGTCCCACTGACCTAATCAGCCGGGAGATCAACTGACCGCGGACAGCGAGATGAACTGTCCGCGGACAGGGAGATCTGCTGACCGCCCACAGGGACATCCCGCTGACCGTTGACAGTCTAGGAACCGCTTCACGCACACAGGAGGCCTTCTCATGTCCCACGCTAACGCCGCTCTGACCCCGCGCGCTCGTCTGCGGCTGGCTCGACTCATCGTCGAGGAGCATTGGCCTGTCGCTGTCGCGGCGAAGATGTTCATGGTCTCGCCGCCAACGGCCCGGAAGTGGGCGGCTCGCTTCCGGGCCGAGGGCCCCACCGGAATGCGTGATCGATCCAGCCGGCCCCACTCGATGCCGACCAGAACGCCGCCGGCGATGGTGAAGCGGATCGTCAAGGCCAGGTGGCGTCGACGGCTCGGGCCCGTGCAGATCGCCGGCGAGCTCCGCATCGCGGCGTCGACGGTCCATGCCGTTCTCGTGCGCTGCCGGATCAACCGGCTCAGTCGCATCGACCGGGTCACCGGCGAGCCGATCCGCCGATACGAGCACGACCATCCAGGGTCGCTGATCCACGTCGACGTCACGAAGTTCGGTCGTATCCCTGACGGTGGCAGGCACCGGTTCGTTGGACGACAGCAGGGACTGAAACATCGAGCGGCGACTTCGGACCGCGAAGGCACCCGCAACTACCGCTATCAGCCGCGCCTCGGGGTCGGCTACCTGCATACCGTCATCGATGATCACTCAAGGGTTGCCTACCTCGAGATGCACTCCGATGAGCGCAAGGAGACCGCCGTCGGGGTACTGCGGCGCGCGGTCGCATGGTTCGCCGAGCACGAGGTGAGTGTCGAACGGGTGTTGTCGGACAACGGCTCGGCCTATCGGTCGGGGGCCTGGCGCGATGCTTGCACGGAACTCGGGATCACGCACAAGCGGACCCGGCCCTACCGGCCTCAGACGAACGGGAAGATCGAACGATTCCACCGCACGCTCGCCGACGGCTGGGCCTACGCCCGCTTCTACACGTCAGAGACCGAACGCAGGGCCGCGCTGCCCGGATGGCTGCACTTCTATAATCACCACCGGATCCACTCCGCGATCGGAGCCCCACCCGCCAGCAGGATCAACAACCTCTCTGGACATCACATCTAGGGAACTCGAAGGGAGCTCAGCTCGTGTGCGAGCGCCGCGACCTGCTCGGGGTCTGCTGTGCTCTCGGCATCGATGACCAGTGCGTCCTCGTCGGTCGGAGGTTCAAAACTCGCGCGATGTTCTTGCAGGACAGAGTCCGTGACGTCGTGGCGATCGTGAGATCTTCTGTTGACGCGAATGCGTTCGCTTTGCAGGTCAGCGCCGATCTGCACCCAGACGAGCGCGAACGGCGCGTTGGACCTCTCCGCGACAGCCCGCCATCCATCGCGAATGAAGCGCGGCGAACCGGTGTCGTCTACGACGACGTGGTGACCTGCCTCCAGTAGCGCTTGGCCACGCTCGTGGGCGATCTGGTTCGTCTTTGCCCACTCCTCCCACGGAATGCCCTGGCCGCCGTATAGGCCGCGCTCCTCGTTGATGAGGTCGAGGCTGATCACGCTCGCAGGTAGACCCTCAGCCAATCGGGCTGCCAAGGTGCTCTTACCCGAGAAGGACAGTCCACACATCAGCGTCAGTGTCATCTCGGCAACCTACCGGCGTCTCGGCCTTCCGTCGCCTTCAATAGCGGAGCGAACCACACTCACCATGGGGCCGATGGCCGCGCCGCATTCCCTCAGACCAGTAGCGACATGGACTCCAGCGCCCGGTGCCGGAACAACGTGTGGGGCCGATCAAGGCTTGGTCCGGCGTCGGTCCCGATCGCATCGAGGACCTGGCTGAGCGAGCCGAACGAGACGTCGCCCGCCATCTCGATCTCCGTCGGGGCGGTTGAGAGCTTCGTGGGCACGATGTATCCGTGAACGTCGGAGCCGCGACCATAGCGAGCTTGGAGTGCCTGCACCTCGTCGCGGACGACGTTGCAATGGACCTGGCCGTCGCTGATGATCTCGGATCCGGCGATCTCCAGGCCGTCGGCGCCGAGCGGCGGTACCGCGATCAGGTGCACGGACCGGCCGACGACGATGGCGACCTGTGACCGCACCAGGGAAACGCCGGCACGAGGAGTCACCCGGTCAGGCAGCAGGATCACGCGCGCGCCGTCACGGTGGCCGAATGCGCCTGTCAGCGCGCTGAGCAGTCGCTCGATGTCAGCACTGCGGGAGCCAATCGACGTAGCGCCGACCTGCGTGATGAACGAGGAGTCGATGATCCCGTCCTCCCGCGAAGAGCGGGACAGCACGACGCCGAAGGATGCACAGGTCGTGAGCATGCTTGCGATGAGGCAGAGCGGGCTGCCGAGCATGGGGAGCGGCGTGCCAGCGTCAAGGTAGATACACACGGCCCCTGCCACGGTGATGAGGAGGGTTCCGACCAGTCCCCACCGGCGGAGGATGCTCCGCGTGATCACCAGCAGCGACCAGACCAGGTGAGCTCCCACTCCGCACAGAAGCGCCATCGGCGTCGAGAGTGCTTCGATGCGCGCGAGCGGCAGGCCAAGTGTTGTGGCAGCGGCTGCCCCGGCCAATACCCAAGCCAGGAAGGCGACTACGAGCAGGACTGTGCGGGCGTGCCGACGACGCGGGGTCTTCGTGTCCGTCTCAGATGAGCTCACATCGACGGGGATATACCAGTCCCAAAGGGTGGGATCGACATCCAACATTCGAGCGGCTTCAGTTCTGTGCTCGGGATGAAAGACGCGGCGCCGTGCGGCATTCGGAGCTGGCGGCGGCTCGGCGGCGGAAGGCGGGTCCTGGATTGCCAGGGTGCGGTCGTAGGTGGCCCGCCGAGAAGCACTGGACAGGACGTTGTATGCCGCGCTGACGTGTTTGGCGAGCTCATCGTCACCGCCAGCATCACCGTGCAGTGCCCGCATCTGAGTACGGAAGGCAGCGGTGATCTCGGTTCTCGAGGCATCGCGGGGCACGCCGAGGGTCTCGTAGTGCGTTAGTGCCACGTCGCCTCCTCCCGCCGGGCCGCCCTGTGCTCCGCGCCAGTGGGCAGAGCTCCCTCCTCGCGGGACGTTCACGCTATCGCGCTCAATTCCCGGCGGCCCAGAGCCCCAGCCGATCACACGGCGGGGAGAGTCTCTGCGCCGAGCCTGCGGGTGACGGTTTCGCTGGTCGCCGCCGGCGCCGACGGGTGCTCGGCCAGGTACCGGAGCGTCTCAGGCGCCGCGTTCGGGGCGGACGACGCGTGGAAGATCGCGTTGCGGTCGGTGAGTCGGCGGGCGATCCGGTCGATGAACGCGGGGGAGAGGTCAGCGCGGCGGGTGACGGGGAAGGTCAGCCACCGCTCGTCGAGCTCGATCAGGTGCTCCAGCGTGCCCTCGGCGGCGGCGGGGTTGTGCGCGATCTTGCGCAGCACCTCGCTGGACACGTCGGCGCGTGCGAGGCTGTCGAGGACCTGGGAGTCGTCGCTGAACTCGGCAGTGCGGAGATATTCGAGCATCGTGTGCGGACGGGGTGCGGCGTGCTGGGCGACGACGGTCATGGCGGCTCCTGCTCCTCGTATCCCGGCGCGTCCGGGTACTGACGCAGTGGGCGCGAGTACCTCGTGGCAGGACGGCCCCGCGGCTGAAAAGGAAGCGCTCCGGATCGGAGTCCGGTGCACGAGGTGCATGGAAGGGCGGTGGCGCTACAGTCACTTGCCCCAAGCTTCAGGGCTGCAGGGGAAGCACTACGCCTCCTGTGCCGACACGGGCACGGCGGCCGAGCAGGCGGGCCTCTCCCGCGGCTTTCGAAGGGCGCACCGTGAGACTGTCCAGGCGGTGCTCGATACGTACCTCGACACTCCGAGCGATGATCTCTCGTCCGCGCCGATCGGTGCGTTGCACAACCGGGGCGCCGACAGTCTCGACGTACCCCGTGGCGATGACGAACGACCGCACACAGAGCAGCACCTTGCGACCCACAGCAGAGTCGGTCAGTCGATGCGGCCCTTCGATAATGCGGGCCAGCTCATCGTCACTCATATCCGCGATCCGCTGCACGGTGGGATAGACGTCCATCCGGATCACAAGATGACCCGGGTCGTCGGCGACCTTCGCGGCGACCTCGCCACTGGTAGCCAGTGCCCGTACGGCCTCGAGGTTGAGTCGGGGCACCAGCCCGTGATCGATCAGGTGCGCGAGGGAGGACCGGTCGATGCCGATGATTCGCGCGGCGAGGGCCACAGGGAGATGCTCGTCGGGATTCGGCTTGGTGCTGCGGACGGTTGGCATTGTCAGAGCATTCCATACCCGCATGAGCATTTCGAGGATCACGCAGTTCCTGCTCGGTGGTATCGAAATGAGCGGCCCGCAGAATGTGACCGCTGGCCGGTTGACGGCGGGATGCTACGGCTGTGCACTGCACAGCTACTTCCGTGCCGAGATCGCTCAATGTCCGGTAATCGGGCTCTTCGCGGTTCGTGGTGAATGACCCTGCTGTGGAGGGTGTTCACGCTACGGTTCTCGCGGCGCTGGTCAGCAGGATACGCATCCGGTAGTTCTCCGCGTTGCGGAATCCGCGGCCGGTGCGTTTGATGTTCTTGATGCCGGTGTTCGCGGCCTCGACGCGGGCGGTGGTCGCGCCGGTGACGATGAGGACCTCGATCGCGTCCCACCAGGCCACGACGGTGTCGTAGAGCTTTGTCGCCTCGGGCATGTTCGCGATCTGGGCGAAGTAGCCCATCCGCATCCGTTCGTCCCAGGCCTGGGCGAGGGTGTCGGTGGCCAGCAGGCGGCGGAGTTGCTCCTTGATGCCCCAGGCGGCGGAGAGCTCGTCGGTGGGGTCATCGGTGCGGAACACGTCCTCGAGCCGCTCCCAGGCTCGCGGGGTGAGGGTGTCGCCGCCGCGTAGCAGCAGCATCCGGTGGGCCCAGGCCGGGTCGTCCTTGCGGCCCCGGCGACCGCGGTGGGTGCGGGCCAGGCGCTGCCTGATGGTGGTGACCATGTCGTTGCCGAGCTTTACGAGGTGGAACTTGTCGACCGAGACCGCGGCGCGGGGCAGGTAGGTCCGTAGTGCTTTGCGGAACGCGGCCGAGGGGTCGATCGCGACGATCTCGATCCGCTCCCGCCAGGCCTCGGAGCGCTGGGCGAGCCAGTCCCCGACGGTGGCGCTGTCGCGGCCGTCGACGATGCCCAGGACCTGCCCGGTGGCCAGGTCGACCAGTGTCGTCATCCACGGCTCGAACCGCCTCCAGGAGCCCTGATCGGTGCGGAACCAGCGCACTGACCGGTAGCGGTGCTCATCGATGCCCAGCCGGGTCACGCACGTCTTCTCGACGTCGGTCAGGACCACGGCAGCGGCGCTGAGGGCGGCCTGGACCAGCCACCACGAGACGCCGTGGGCCCGGGCGACCTCGGAAGCTGCCCGGCCGGAGGTGATCACGGCCGAGACGACTTGATCGCGCAGCCTGGTGGTCGAGCGGGCGTATCGGGGGATCTGCTCGGTGGCCTCAGCGAACGTGCCCCGGGCGCAGGCCGGCTCGAGACAGAACCAGCGCCGCTTGGCCCACACCACCACCGTCGCCCCGGCGACGGGAACGTCCCTGACTTGCTGCATCCGGCGGGAGTGGACCTGCGTCGCGAGCGCCCCGCAGGACGGACAGCCCGGCGGGACGGTCGAGGCGATCACCACCCGCCGGCTGCCATCGGGCAGGTCGACGGCATCGATGACGCGGTAGTTGGGCAGGTTGAAGATCGTGCTCGCAGCATCCCGCTGCGAACCAGTATTCTCGTGCACAGGCTCGTGGTCCTCTGGAATGTGGATGTCTTGACAACACCCATCACAGCAGGACCACGAGCCGTTCTACGCCAACGACGCGACGCTCCCCATCACCACGAACCGGGAAGAGCCGGTAATCGCCATTATCGGACGTTGAGTTCACGTGTCAAACGAAATTTATCAACAGAGGGCCGGACACCTCTTCAGCAATCAGCTGGAGGAGCCTGACGCATAGAACTTGAGCACTCCGCAGATCGTGCCCGCACGGCCAAATATGCGTTTCGGTGCAGCGGGATGGCTTCCCACCGCGACGTGGGTCCAGCTCGCCCTGACGGGTAGCCGCGGTGCAGGGGCACTTCGAGGTGTACGTGGGAGGTGACCCAGTGGATGACCCGTGAGGGCGCAGCGCTATCGATGCCCCGGCAGCCGAGAGTGGCCGCGCCGACACTGCCGCAGTTCTTCCCCACGTGCGAGCTCCGACGGGAAGGGCAGCCTTGCGACGGGCGAGACGGCCTGCCTGGTCTTGAGTCGCGGCAACGAGAGGACATGGGGGAGACTCTGGCCCTGGCCTCGAGCCGGCCCCGTTCTGTGCTCGCCCCGCGTGCCCCTGGTCCAGGTGCGGCACTCGAAGGTCGATCGCCGTCGTGATGGTGACCCCGAGGCTCGTGCGGTCTCCAGCCGGCGCGACTCTAGCGGTCACTCTAGCGGTCACATCGCCGCTAAGAAAGACAACGCCCTGGCGAGAAACTTGTTCTCACCAGGGCGTTCGTCGGGCTGACAGGATTTGAACCTGCGACCCCATGACCCCCAGTCATGTGCGCTACCAAGCTGCGCCACAGCCCGAGATCCTCCGAGTGAGGAGGACCGCGGTGCTCCGTCTCCGGAGGACCGAGGAACACAGTACCCCGCCGGTCGCCTCCGGAGCGAATCGGAAGCGGCGTGACCTGCGGCACTCTGGTTCGATGGCGTGGCAGAGTGACCGGGACGAGCCGTGTCCCGAGCGTGACGCCCCCAGCAGCAGGAGGTCCGGATGGTCGACGAACAGGACCTCTCCGCCCGGCGCGCCGCGCCGGCCGAGCGGCCCACCGTCAGGGACGTCAGCGCGCTGACCGGATACCGCGAGCAGGAGCCGCCGTGGAGCTGGCGGACCCTGGTGGAGAACCTCGCCCCGATGTCCGACCGGGTGCTCGACCTCGGCGCCGGGGGAGGGGAGACGCTTCCCGCGGACGCCTTCGACCTGGTGCTCAGCAGGCACGAGGCCTACGACGCCTCCGACGTGGCCCGTGTCCTGGCTCCCGGCGGGACCTTCCTGACCCAGCAGGTCGGCGGGGACGACCTCCAGGAGATCCGCGACGCCGTCGGGCTCGAGGCGCCCTTCTCGGAGGTCACGCTCGAGAACTTCGTGCACGAGCTGCACCGTTGTGGGCTGACCGTCCAGCGGTCCGACGCCTTCCACGGCGCGTACGAGTTCGACGACGTGGCGGCCCTACTCGCGTATCTGTGCCGGTCGCCGTGGGACGCCCCCGCGGACCTCGACGTCGACCGCCACCGCCCGCAGCTCGAAGCCCTGGAGGAGGAGAGGGCCGGCGGCCCGCTGACCGCCACCGTGAGCCGCTTCCTGATCCTCGCCCGAGCCCCCGGCCACCCCGACGCCGGCCGCACCGACTTCGCCGCGATCGCGCGCGAGCGCCCCGAGGTCCCGCGGGTCTGAGCGGCTCGGCGCCCCGCCGGCGCTAGGGTGCCCACATGCCTGCTCCGACGCGGTCGACGCCCCACGGCGAGACCCCGTACTCGCCGTCCTCCCTGCTGCGCGCGCTGACCGCGAATCCGTACGACGTCGACGCCCTGCGGGAGCAGGATCCCCACCCCGAGCCCGCCCCGCCGGACAACGCGGCCATGCGCACGCTCACGGTGCTGCTCGCCCTCGCCCTGGGCTTCGTCGTCGCCGTCGCGGTCGTCGATCTCCGCCAGGGTGCAGCCGGGGACGACGACCCCCGCGCCCTGCTCGAGCAGGAGGTGATCGAGGCCCGCGGCGAGATCGACGCGCTGGAGGACCGGCAGGAGACCCTCGAGGGGGAGATCGCCGACGCCCAGGCCGCGGTCCTGGACGACACCGATGCCGGGGCCTCCGAGCGCCTGCACGCCTACGAGGCCGCCGGGACGGGCTCGGCCCGGACCGGGCCCGGCGTCGTGCTCACCGTCGAGGACTCCGCCCCGCTGCCGGCGGGCCCCGGGGGCACGGCCGGGAGCGTCAACCGCGTCACCGACGGCGATCTGCAGATCGCCGTCAACGGACTGTGGGCCGCCGGCGCCGAGGCGATCGCGGTCAACGGCCAGCGGCTCAGCGCCACCAGCGCGATCCGCACCGCCGGCTCCGCGGTGCTGGTGGACTTCCGCCCCCTGTCCCCGCCATATGAGATCACCGCCCTCGGGGACCCCGATGACCTGCGCGAGGGCGTCGACGCGGGCGAGACGGGCCAGTACCTCTCGGGGATCTCCACCCGCTTCGGCATCCAGCTGTCCTGGAGCAGCGCCGAGGAGCTCACGGTCCCGGCACGCACCGTCGGCACCCTCCACGAAGCCTCCGCCCTCGAGACCCCGCGCTCGAGCACCCCCGGGAACGGCTCGTCCACCGCCCCCGACAACGACCCCGCCTCCGGCGACGGGTCGCGGAAGGAGTCCGAATGATCGCCCTGATCGGCCTGGCCCTCGGCCTCGGACTGGGCATCGTGGTCCAGCCCGACGTGCCCGCCATGCTCCAGCCCTACCTCCCGATCGCCGTGGTCGCCGCGCTGGACACCCTGGCCGGGGGACTGCGGGCGAGCCTCGACGGCGCCTTCGACGCCCACGTGTTCATCACCTCGTTCCTGTTCAACGTCCTGATCGCGGCCTTCCTGGTGTTCCTCGGCGACCAGCTGGGGGTCGGGGCCCAGCTGTCCACCGCCGTGATCGTGGTGCTCGGGATCCGCATCTTCTCCAACGCCGCCGCCATCCGACGTCTGCTCTTCCGGTCATGAGCGAGGGCACCCGCACCCCGGAGAGCCGCACGGAGCAGCAGCTCGTGCGGAGACGGCTGCGCGAGACCCTGCGTCCCCGGCCCACCGGGACCCAGCTGATCGTCGGCGTGCTGTGCCTGCTGCTGGGGCTGTCCATCGCCGCGCAGGTGCGGCAGACGGACGACTCCCTCGAGGGGGCCTCCCAGCAGGAGCTGGTGCGGCTGCTGGACGAGTCGGGCCGGCATGCGGCCGACCTCGAGGTCACCAACTCCGAACTGGATCGCACGCTGGAGACGCTGCGCTCCGGCCAGGAGGACGACGTCGCCGCCCGCGATGCCGCCCAGCAGCGGCTGGAGACCCTCGAGATCGTCGCCGGGACCATCCCGGCGCACGGGCGCGGCATCGTGGTCTCGATCGCGGACCCCACCGGCGGCGTGCGCTCCTCGACCCTGCTCGGCGTCCTCCAGGAGCTGCGCAACGCCGGGGCCGAGGTGGTCCAGATCGACGACGTCCGGGTGGTGGCCTCCAGCTCGATCACCACCGCCGCGGACGGGCGGCTGGTCGTGGACGGATCCGTCCTCACCGCTCCTTACACGATCCGGGCGGTGGGCGATCCGGAGGTCATGGAGCCTGCTCTGCGGATCCCCGGCGGCGCCGCGGACTCGGTGACCGGCGACGGCGGGACGCTCGCGGTGGCGATCGAGCCGGACGTGCAGATCGACGCGACGGTGGAGCTGTCCGAGCCGGAGTACTCCCGCGTGGTCAAGTGATCGTCAAATCCTGCTCTGCGGGACGTCGAAGAGACCCGTTCGCGGCATTCGTCGTGCGAAGATGGTTCGGCGGGATCGTGCTCACGCACGGAGCGTGACCCGCCACGGCCAGGAAGGGGTGCGGAGTGTCCGGGAACACCGAGTGGAACGACGAGAATCTCGACCACACGTCGAAATTGAGCGCCATCTCGCCGAGCGACCCGTCCGAGGACGCCGAGTCCGGCCTCTCGTCGCAGGATCGTCGGGCGATCGAGAACCTGCCCCCGCGCAGCGCGCTGCTCATCGTGCGGAAGGGCCCCAACCTCGGTGCGCGCTTCCTCCTGGACTCCGAGACCACCATCGCGGGTCGGCACCCGGCCAGCGAGATCTTCCTCGACGACGTGACGGTCTCGCGCAAGCATGCCGCCTTCGTCCGCGACGGCGAAGGATTCCTGGTGCGCGATCTGGGATCGCTCAACGGCACCTACGTGGGCAAGGACCGCGTCGACGAGGTGCGCCTGCAGCCCGGTCAGGACGTGCAGATCGGCAAGTACCGGCTCACGTACCATCCCTTCCACGGGACGGCCTGATCGGATGCCGGCCTCCGCAGCGCGCAGGCCGAGTTCGTCCGGGGCCGCGCGGCTCAGCATCGGGCAGGTGCTCGGCAGCCTGCGCGACGAGTTCCCCGACCTGGCGCACTCCAAGCTGCACTACCTCGAGTCCGAGGGGCTGATCTCCCCCGAGCGCACCGCCAGCGGGTACCGCAAGTACTCGCGCGAGGACGTCGATCGCCTGCTGTTCGTGCTGCGCGCGCAGCGGGACCGCTTCTGGCCGCTCAAGGTCATCAAGGAGCACCTGCTCGAGCACGGCGTGGACTCCGAGGTCACCTCGATCGCGTCCCGACCCGGCCCCACCTCGTCCCCGCAGCCGGTGCGTCTGGACCGGCGCGGACTGGCCCGGCGCGCCGCGGTCGACGAGGACTTCCTCGCCGAGCTCGAGCAGTACGGGCTGCTGGCCGAGGGGCTGCTGTTCTACGGGACCGCCGAGCTGGAGATCGTCACCTCCGCGCGGGACCTGGCCGACGAGGGCCTGCATCCGAGGCACCTGGTGATGCTGCGCACCTCCGCCGAGCGCGAGGCGCACATGATCCGCTCGGTCGCCAGACCACGCGCGCGCAGCGGGGACGCCGTCGCCCGCGGTGAGGCCGAGGATTTCGTGCGCGACCTGGGGGAGTCCATGGTGACCCTGCATTCCGCGGTGCTGCGCGCGAAGCTCCGGGAGACCTGAGCGGGCTTGCGCCGTCCCGCGGAGCCGCGGGAAACGGCCGGAAAACAGTCGGGAGGCGGTCGGGGACGTCCTGTCGGCGCAATGGATCCGTGACCTTCGGGCGGCGCGTTGCTGTCTCCCCGGGGGTGGTTCGGGCTACTCTGGGCAGGTGCTCTCATCCTTCCCCCTCGGAGAGCCGGAATCCGGAGGTAGCTGTGAACGCCACTCCTGGCGACGATCGCACGGAGCAGTCGACCGTGCCCGCCGAGCCCGCGCAGGGCGTCCTGTTCGATGACGTCGTGGACGCCCCCGATGAGCTGGGCTACCGCGGTCCGGCCGCCTGCAAGGCCGCCGGGATCACCTACCGCCAGCTCGATTACTGGGCCCGCACCGGTCTGGTCCTGCCGAGCGTCCGCGGAGCCAGCGGCTCCGGCAGCCAGCGGCTGTACGGCTTCCGGGACATCCTCGTGCTCAAGGTCGTCAAGCGCCTCCTCGACACCGGCGTCTCCCTGCAGCAGATCCGGGTCGCCGTCGGCGCCCTGCGGGAGCGCGGCATCGAGGACCTCGCCGGCATCACCCTGATGAGCGATGGCGCCTCCGTCTACGAGTGCACGTCCGCCGAGGACGTCTTCGACCTCGTCCAGGGCGGCCAGGGCGTCTTCGGCATCGCCGTCGGCCGGGTGTGGCGCGAGGTCGAGAACGACCTGGCCGTGCTGCCCGGGGTCGACCCGGCCGATGACGCGGCCCTCGCCCTGCAGGACGAGCTGGCGGCCCGTCGCCGCTCGCGGCAGGCCGGCTGACCACCACCGCAGCACCACAGACAGCGGCGAGTCCCGGGGAGGGGCTCGCCGCTGTCTGTGTGTGTCGGTGTATGTAACCGGGAAGCGGCGGGAGGCGCCGCACTCCGCGTTCCGAGGTGCTGGTCGTTCCGGAGTGCTGGGCGCTCAGGAGTGCTGGCGGGAACTCAGCACGGTGCCCAGCAGGGTGTCGAAGTCCGCGGTGAGCCGCGTGCCGGAGGCCCCTTCGTACCGGTGCAGGGGGACGGCACCGCCCTGGGCCTGCTGCAGCCCCACGCGCTCCTCGATGACCGGCTCGAGGACCGCATCGCCGAAGAGGTCCCGCAGCTCTGCCAGACGGTACTGGTGCTCGACGGAGCGCGGACGATAGCGATTGACGACCAGACCCAGCGGCTGCAGGCGGGGAGCGATGCCGTCCTCCCGCATCTCGGTGGAGAGCTTGAGCGCGCGATCCGCCGCCGTCACCGCGAAGAATCCGGGCTCGGCGACGACCAGGGATCGGTCCGAGGCGGCGAGCGCCATCTGCGTGAGGCCGTTCAGCGAGGGCGGGCAGTCGATGAGCACCAGGTCGTACTGGTGGGTGCGCTTCTCGAGCGCCTCGCGGAGCCGCCGCACGTCCCGCGGGTTGGGGGTGGGGGAGTCCATGTGGGAGGAGCGGCTCGACCCGGGGATGACATCCAGGTGGGAGGCGGCGCCGGCCGACCACGGGGTCGGCATGATCGAGCGGTCGATCGTCTCGGTCCGCGGGGACGAGAGCACCTCGGCGATATCCATCGTCGTCGAGGGCTCGCCCAGCAGCCCCAGCGTGGAGTCACCCTGCGGATCCAGATCGATCACGAGGGTGTTCACCTCCTGATGGAGGGCGGCAGAGGCCAGGCCCAGGGTCACCGACGTCTTGCCGACGCCGCCCTTCAGGGAACACACACTCACGATGAACACAGGGGGAGTCTACCGACCCGAGTCTGATCACCGGGTCCGCGACGGGCGGTAACCTGCGTCAATCATGTCCGCACACGGTACTCAGGGGGCCGACGTTGTCGCAGATCACGCATGAGCTGGTGCTGGAGGTGCTCGACGGCTGCGGTGAGAGCGCCCTGCGGGAGGCCCGCGAGCTCGGGTCCGCTCGGCAGGTGTCCCCGACGGAGCTGACGCTGAGCACCGACGACCTCGACGCGGTGCGCGGCCTGCGCCGCGTCGTGGCGGCCTCCACCTCGCTCACCGTCCCCGCGCGGCGCCCCCGGGAACTGCTGGAGACCTCGGTCCAGCAGCGCCTCGGCGCGCTGCTGGAGGACCTCGGACGGCAGCGTCCGCGTCAGCGGTTCCACGGGCTGCGGGTGGAGGCGGCCGGTTCCGGGACCCCGGAGATGCGGCGGCTCGGTGAGGCCCTCGCCGAGAGCGCCGGGATCCCCGTCGACGCGGACGGCGACCTGGTGGTGCGGGTGCGGCGCGGGGTCGGCGCGGGCACCTGGCAGGTGCTGCTGCGCACGACGCCGCGCCCGCTGTCCACCCGCGCCTGGCGCACCGTGAACTACCCGGGGGCTGTGAATGCCACCATCGCGGCCACCGTGCTGGACCTGCTGGAGGTGGGTGAGGACGACAGCGTGCTGGACATGACCTGCGGGTCCGGGACGTTCCTGGTCGAGCAGCTGCACTCCGCGGCCCCCGCCCGCGCCGTCGGGGTGGACCGGGATCCGGAGGCGATCGACGCCGCACGGGCCCACCAGCGTGCCGCGCGGCGCCGAGGTCGCATCGTCTGGGTCCTCGACGACGTGCTGACCAGCGATCTCGAGCCCGGCTTCACCCGGATGCTGACGAATCCCCCCTGGGGCACGCTCCACGGGGACCATGAGGACAACGAGCAGCTGCTGGCGGACCTGCTGGCGCGGGCCGCACAGCTGGGCGTTCCGGACGCCCGGCTCGGGGTGCTCACCCACGAGATCACGCGGATGCAGCGGGTGCTGGAGCGCGAGACGGCCTGGCGGCCGGTGGGCGAGCACCGCTTCTTCCAGAAGGGGCACCACCCCCGGCTCTTCCTGCTCGAACGCCGCTGACGGGAGTCACGCTCGCAACCGCCTCCGCAGGTCCCCGACGGGGCGACCGGGAGCCGTCGGCGGATCCGGTCCGCCACGGCTCGCGCCGTCACATCCCCCGTCGGCCCTCGGCCAGAGCGCGGATCGCGCCCTCGTCGCCGTGCACGCGCACCTGCGCCACCTCGTCGCGCCCGGAGGCCCAGAGCAGCAGCTCGAGCGCCTCGCCGTGGACGCGCAGGCTGCCGGCCGAGCGCCGGGAGCGCAGCTGGAGTCCTCCGCGCGGGGAGACCAGGCTGATGTCCGCCGCCACGTGCACGCTGATCCGGGACAGCAGCGTCAGGGCTCGCCAGGCCTGCGCCTGCTGGTCCGCGCTCAGGGCCCGCGGCTCCCAGTCCTTCTGGGCACGGCGCAGGTCCTCATGGTGGATCAGCAGCTCGCCCTGGCCGCTGAGGCGATCGACGGCTCCGACGGGGGAGCGGCCCGGCCCCTGCCGGAACCTCTCCACCCGCTCGGACCACGGCCGGGCCCGCTGCTCCTCCCGCACCGTCTTCGCTCGGCGTCCGAGCGGGCCCGGGAGCCGAGCGGCCATCACCACGGGGGTGTCGCGCTCGCGGTCCGAGAGGTGCTCGAGCAGGTCCGCGGCGTCCCAGCCCGGCAGGATCGTCGGCGCCTGGGGGCCCAGCGCCTGGAACGTGGTGGCGAACTGCTCGCGCTCGGGGTCGTGGCTCGTCGTCATCGGGGCATCACTCCTGGTTGCTGAAGGCCGCGTCGAAGGCCGCGTCCGAGGTGGGGTAGTCCAGCGACCTCAGGTGCTCGATCGCCTCGGCGGCCCCGTGGAGGCGGTCCATGCCGGCATCCTCCCATTCCACCGACAGCGGGCCGTCGTAGCCGATCGAGCGCAGCGCCCGCAGGCAGGCGTCGAAGGGGACGTCCCCGCGGCCGAAGGAGACGAAGTCCCACCCGCGGCGGGGATCGCCCCAGGGCAGGTGCGAGGACAGGCGCGTGTTGCGCCCGGTGATGCGCACTCGCACGTCCTTGCAGTGGACGTGGTAGATCCGGTCGGCGAAGTCGGTGATGAAGGAGACCGGATCGATGTCCTGCCACATCATGTGCGAGGGGTCCCAGTTCAGGCCGAAGGACTCCCGGTGCCCGATGGCCTCGAGGGTGCGCCGGGTGGTCCAGTAGTCGTAGGCGATCTCGGAGGGGTGGACCTCGAGGGCGAAGCGGACCCCGCACTCCTCGAAGACGTCCAGGATCGGGTTCCACCGGTCGGCGAAATCCTGGTACCCCTGGTCGATGACCTCCTCGGGCACCGGCGGGAACATCGCCACGTACTTCCAGATGCTGGAGCCGGTGAAACCGGTGACGGTGTTCGCACCGAGTCGCCGGGCGAGGCGGGCGGCGTTCTTGACGTCCTCCGCGGCGCGCTGCCGCACGCCCTCGGGATCGCCGTCGCCCCAGATCCGCGAGGGCAGGATCCCCTGGTGGCGCAGGTCGATCGGATCGTCGCAGACGGCCTGGCCCACGAGGTGGTGGGAGATCGTCCAGACCTTCAACCCGTGCTTCTGCAGGATGCCCAGGCGGTCGGCGATGTAGTCGTCGTCGTCCCAGCGGCTGGCGTCCAGGTGCTCGGCGGAGATCGCGATCTCCAGGCCGTCGTAGCCCCAGGAGGAGGCGTGCGCGGCGACCTCCTCGAGGGTGAGGTCGCCCCACTGTCCGGTGAACAGGGTGTGCGGATGAGCCATGGCGATGGTGCTCCTTCTGGTGTGAGGGGTGGGGTCTCAGAGGGCGACGGCGGCCCCGTCGGCGGCGTCGGAGGCGATGATCGCGTCCAGCACGCGCTGCAGCGCGAGGCCGTCCGCGAAGTCCGGGGCGAAGCCGGCGCTCGCGCCGTCCGCTCCGTCGCGGATGGCGACCAGCAGGTCCCGGGCCTGGTTCGAGAAGGCGTTCTCCCAGCCCAGCACGTGGCCCTGCGGCCACCAGGCCTCGAGATAGGGGTGCTCGGGCTCGGTGACCAGGACCCGGGTGAAGCCCTGCTCGGCCACCGGGACGGTGGCGTCGAGGAACCAGAGCTCATTGGGGCTCTCGAGGTCGAAGCGCAGCGCGCCACGGCTGCCGAACAGCTCGATGCTCAGTCGGTTCTTGGCACCGGCGGCCATCCGGGAGACCTCCACGGACGCCATCGCACCGCCGTCGAGCTCCAGGGTGGCCCAGGCGGCGTCGTCGACCGTGACGTCCTCCATCCCCTGGGGCCCGGGACGTCGCGGCACGAGCGTGGACAGGCGCCCGCGCACCGAGGTCGCGCGCTGCCCGGTGAGGTGCTGGATCTGGTCGATCGCATGGGAGCCGATGTCGCCGAGGGCCCCGGAGCCGGCGGTCTCCTTCCGCAGCCGCCAGGACATCCCGGCGTCCTCGTCCACCAGCCAGTCCTGGAGGTAGGAGGCCTTGGCCTGCCGGATGGTGCCGAGCCGGCCGCCCTCGACCAGCTGCCGGGCCAGGGCGAGGGCGGGCACGCGGCGGTAGGTGAAGCCGAGCGCAGCGACCTGGCCGCGGGCCGTCGCGGCCTCGGCGGCGGCGACCATGGCCTCCGCCTCGGCGGTGTCGTTCGCCAGCGGCTTCTCGCACAGCACGTGCTTGCCCGCCTCGAGCGCGGCGATCGCGATCTCGGCGTGCAGGAAGCCGGGGGCGCAGATGTCGACGATGTCGATGTCCTCGCGGGTGACGACCTCGCGCCAGTCGGTGGCGTGCTCGGCCCAGTCGAGCCGATGCGCCGCCGCCGCGACCGCCTCCTCGTCGCGGCCGACGATCACCCGACGGGCGAGGTCGGGCACGTCGAAGGCAGCGCCGACGGTCCTCCAGGCCTGGGAGTGGGCGCGGCCCATGAAGGCGTAGCCGATCAGGGCCACGCCGAGCGGACGGTCTGCGGGGGTGGGGGACACGCGGGTCTCCTTCGTGCGGTGGTCCGTGGTGTGTGCGGTGCTGGGCGGGGCGGTCACGGGGCGGCGATGACGCCGGCACCGATGATGCCGAGGCCGACCGGACCGGACGGTGCACTCATGCGCTCAACCCTATGTCGGAGATCACGCGGCGGCAAAGGTGGCCCGCCTCCGGACGGGACGATGGGACACTGGGGGAGTGGAAAGACATGTGCGTGCGTGGATGACGGCCGAGGTCGCCGAGGGCACCGACATCGCCCTGCTGGTCGCCGTCTCCGAGGCGCCCGTGGCACAGGAGTCCCTGACCGTCCTCGCCGGCGGCCGGGAGCACCCGGTGAGCGAGACCCGGGACCGCTTCGGCAACCGGATGCACCTGATCACCTCACTGCCCGCGGGGCAGGTGGAGATCGTCTACGCCGGTCGTGGCATCACCCGGGCCCCGCTGCCGGTGGCGAGCGAGGCGGACGCGGCGGAGCACCTGCGCCCCTCGCGCTACTGCGAGGTCGACGAGTTCACGAAGATCGCCGAGGAGATCGTCGGCTCTCTCACCGGGGCCGCGGCGGTCGAGGCCGTCGCCCGCTGGGTGCACGAGCACCTGGACTACGTCCCCGGTGCCAGCACGATCACCGATTCCGCCCGCAGCACCTACGTCTCCCGACAGGGGGTGTGCCGGGACTACGCGCACCTGACGGCGACGCTGCTGCGAGCCGGCGGCGTGCCCGCCCGCTGCTCCTCCGCCTTCGCGCCGGGCCTGACCCCGATGGACTTCCACCTGGTGGTCGAGGCGCTGGTGGAGGAGAGCTGGGTGGTGGTGGATTCCACGCACCTGGCACCGCGGGCCTCGATGGTGCGGATCGCCACCGGCCAGGACGCGGCCGACACCGCCTTCATGACCACCCTCGCGGGCAACGTGCTGCTCACGGGGATCCAGGTCACCGCGATCGTGGATCCCGAGCTGCCGGAGGAGGATCCCACGGCGCGGGTCGTCCTGCGCTGAGCGGTCAGCTCTGCGCGGAGCCGTCCTCGGGGGCGTCGGGGGAGCCGGGGGCGTCAGGGGTGCCGTTCCCCGGGGAGTCGCCGGTGCCGCCGTCGTCCCCGCCCTCGGTGTCCTCGCCCTGCGCGTCGCCGCTCTTCTCGGCGAATCCGGCCAGGTACTGCTCGACCTCGGCGGCGATGTCGTCGGCGGTGGGCACCTCGGCACCGGCACCCGAGGTGATCATCCGGTCATAGCGCTGCTCGAGCCCGGAGACCATCTCCTGCAGCTGCTCCTGCGCGTCGACCTGGGCGGTGACGGCCTCGCGCACGGGGCCGGCCTGCGTCTCGAGGGCGCCCATCGGCACGTGCGGGCCCTTCTCCTGGCCGACCGCCTGCAGCAGAGCGATCGCGGCGTCGGGATAGGACATCTCGTGGAGGTACTGCGGCACGTGCACCACCAGGCCGACCACGTCGTGGCCGGCGTCGGCCAGGCGCAGCGTGAGCAGCGCCGTGAAGGGCGCACGCAGGCGGAACGTGCCGGGCATCGTCCGGCGCACCTCGATGGAGTCCGGATCGCCGGCGAAGCGCGTGACCGGCAGCTCCCGGGTGTGGGGGACCGGAGCCGGGAAGCCCTGCACCAGGAGGGTGCGCTCGATGCCGAGCTGGTCCACGACGATCCGCAGCGCGTTGGCGACCCGCTCCCACTGGAACGACGGCTCGGGACCGGAGAGCAGGAAGAACGGCTCGCCGTCGGGGTCGGTGACCTCGTGCAGCAGGATCTCCGGCTTCTGGTAGTCGTCGAAATGATCCAGCTCGAGGGTGACCTCGGGGCGACGGCCCGCGTAGTCGTAGACCTGGTCCATGTCCAGGCGGCCGACGACGCGGCTGGGCAGGGTGTTGAGCAGGTGGTCGTCGACGAGGTCCTGCGCGTTGCCGGCGTCGCTGAAGGCACCGAGGGTGACCAGGAGCGTTCGCCCGCGCAGGGAGCGCGAGTCGACGTGCCGCTCGTAGCTGAACAGGGTCGTCGGGTCCATGAGGTCCTCCTGGCGATGTGCCGCCGGGCCGGGGCGGGAAGTGGTGACTCATGGTTCAACGACCGCACGCGGGACACTATTCCGCCGGGGGAGCGGAGCTCACGTGAACGGGGTCACGGTATCGATCGCGAGACGGACGCCCAGGGCCCCGGTGACCGCGAGGAAGACCCAGCGGACGAAGCCGGAGCCGAGCCGGATCGCCAGGCGCGCGCCGAGGAATCCGCCCAGCACGTTGGCGATCGCCATCAGGCCGCCGAGCAGCCACCACACCTCGCCCTGGGCCCCGAAGACCAGCAGGGAGCCGAGATTGGTGGTGAGGTTGGCGAGCTTCGCGTGGACGCTGGCCTCGAGGAAGCCGTACCCGAGCACGGCCACCATCGCGATGATGAAGAAGCTGCCGGTGCCCGGGCCCAGCATCCCGTCGTAGATCCCGATCACCCCGCCGATGCCCCCGGCGCGCACCACCTGGGCGCGCCCGCTGTGCCGCGGGGCGTGCACGAGCCCCATCGTCGGGCGCAGCAGCGTCCAGGCCCCGACGGCGAGCAGCGCGAGCAGGACTATCGGCGAGAGCCAGTCGCGGGGGATGAAGGACGCCAGCCCGGCCCCGACGGCGCTGCCTCCCAGGGCACACACCACCAGCGGCGCCGCGGTGGCGGCGATCGGCGTGATCCGGCGGACGTAGGTCCACGAGGCGATCGCCGTCCCGGCGGCGGAGGCGACCTTGTTGGTGCCCAGCACGGCACCGGTCGGGGCGTCGGCCGGCAGGGCGGTCAGCAGCGCCGGCAGCTGGATCAGCCCGCCGCCGCCGACGACGGCGTCGACCCAGCCGGCCAGGAAGGCCGCGCCGATCAGGAGCACCAGCGTCAGGGCGGAGAGCTGGAGGAGCTGATCGAGCAGGGGCACCGCACCAGTGAACACCGGGGCCGCGGCGTCCGCGAATCGGTGCCCGCCGGTCGAGATCCAGCTGGCAGACTGCCCCCATGCACGCAGTGATCTGGGACCTCGGCGGCACCCTCGTCAGCACCTACCCCGACGTCGACCGCGCCCTGGCCACGGCGATCCGGCCAGAGCCCGATGACGCGCTGCTGCACGAGGTCGCCCTGCTCACGCGCCGCTCCAGCAGCGAGGCGATCTCGACGCTCGCGCAGCGCCACGGCCTCGCGGAGGCGACGCTGCGGGCCGCGTACGAGGGGACGAAGCAGCAGTGGGTGGAGCACCCGCCACCGGTGATGGAGGGCGCCCGTGAGCTGCTGGCGGCGGTCCGGGACGGGGGCGGGCTCAACCTGGTGTCCACGCACCGCGAGCGCGACAGCGCCACCGCGCTGCTCGATTCCCTCGGACTCGAGGTCGACGACATCATCTGCGCCCCGGACGGCTATCCGCGCAAGCCCGATCCGGCGATGATCCGGGCCCTGCTGGTCCGTCACCAGGTGGATCCGGGGGAGTGCCTCGCCGTCGGCGACCGCCCCGGGGACGTCGAGGCGGCCCGCGCCGGTGGTGTCCGCGGCGTGCTGCTGGAGACCCCGGGGGTCCCGCTGGAGGCCGGGGACGCCGAACGCATCACCGCGCTGAGCGAGCTGCTGGACCGCGTCCGCAGGTGACATCAGGGCGCAGCGGCGCGATCATGGTGTGATGACGATCACGCTGTCGATCCCTCCCGTCCCCGCGGACTGGGCCTGCCACACCACCACCAGCGCGCCGGGGAAGCACGCGGCGCTGCTGGACCCGGTGGCACCGACCCCCGAGGTGATCGGCCCGGTGGTGCGCAATCTGATCGCGCACTACCGCGCCGATGCCGAGCGCCTGCCCGCCAGCAGCCGCGGGGACGTGGACCTGCGCCGGATCGAGGCGATGCTCGCCGTGGACCAGGAGCGCCATCCCGGTCGACCGCTCGCCGCGGAGCGCGGGATCGCCACCCGGCTGCAGGGCTGCTGCCGGGACCACACGCTGCTGGCGGTGTCCATCCTCCGGCACCGCGGCGTCCCGGCGCGCTCGCGGGTGGGACTCGCGGACTACCTCGTGCCGGCCTGGCACATCGGGCATGTGGTGGCGGAGCTGCACGACGGCGAGCGCTGGCGGCGATTCGACGCCGGGCTCGACCCGCGCACGGGCCCGCTGCCGGACCCGACGGACCTCGAGACCGGACCGGGCGCCGGGTTCACCACGGCGGCAGAGGCCTATCGGGCGCTGCGGGCCGGCACCCTGGACCCCTCCACCTGCGGCACCGGCCCGGGATCCCCTCTGCGCGGCGAGCACTTCGTGCAGTCGGGGATCTTCTGGGAGATCGCCCATCGCTACGGGGACGAGACACTGCTGTGGGACGTCTGGGGTGCGATGACGCCGCCCGATGAGCCGATGGGCGAGGAGCTGCTCGGCGTGCTCGACGAGGTCGCCGAACAGCTGGTGACCGCCGACGAGGGCGACCTGGAGGCCGAGAGGTCGCTGTTCGAGCGCTACGTGCGCGATGATCGCCTGCACCCCGGGGGCGCCGTGCTATGCATCTCGCCGGTCGGCGATGGACCGGTGCGGGTGGCGCTGGGCGACGAGGCCTAGAGGAGCTGAGGGCGATCCCCGGGGCGCACCGCCGGATGATCGCAGACCCGGCGGGGCGGGTCAGGGCCCGGTCGGGCCCCCGCGATACCGTGGATCCATGGCGATCATCTATCAGGCCGAGCTCAGCCCCTCCAAGCCCGAGATCCTGCGCACCTTCCTCGAGTCCCGCTCCTGGGGTGAAGCGGGGGAGCTCGAGGTGCTGGGCGCCTACCGCTTCGACGACCCGGACGGCGAGGTCGGCATCGAATGCCACCTGGTGCGCGTGGGCGAGACGATCTACCACCTGCCGCTGGCCTATCGCGCGCAGCTGGTCGACGGCGCCGAGGACGCGCTGATCGGCCTGCTGCAGCATTCGGTGCTGGGGGAGCGCTACGTCTACGACGGTCTCGGTGACGAGGTGGCGCTGGAATGCTTCCGCCGTGCGCTGTGCGGCGAGCAGGAGCAGGCGCCGCTGGAGATCTACGGAACCGACGGCCAGTGGGTGGAGACCCGCCCGCAGTCGGTGACGCTGAGTCTCGAGGTCGACGAGGGCGAGAGCCTGCCGACCGACGACGAGCTGCTGGACGGCGAGCCGTTCACCATCGCCCGCACCGTCGGCGATCTCGACGGCACGGTGCGGCTGGTCGGCGCATGGACCGACGGGCGGGGAGTGCTCGCGGCGTACTGAGCCTCGTCGCCTCGTCGCGTCCTGAACGCTATCGGTGCGCCGGCGCACTGCATACCGGCCCAGTCGTTGCCGGGGATGTGGATCACCTCGCCGCCGGTGATCGCGGCATAGAACGCGACGAGCGCTCTGGGGTCCGGGGCTGCGATCGTCACGGCGCTGAAGCGGATGGATGGGGTCGTGCTCGTCGGCGAGGCCATGTCGTGGAGAGCAGACCGCGGGCGTGGCCGGCGGAAGTGGACGAGGGGGACGAGGGGAGCAGTCGCGCCCGTGTCCTCCGCTTCCCACCACTCCACTTTACATAACGTACATTATCGGCGGTGCGGTGAGGGGAGTGTCGGCGCCCCGTTGGCCGCTTTCGGCGCGACGAGCTGGCTCCGACGTGCCCGGACCGACACGCTGGCCCGTTCCACTCATCCGGTCCGTCGACGAACCGTTTCGGTGGAACGGGCGGCTGATCGTTCGCGTGTCGTGCGACGTCACTGATCGTGCGCTCTCGCCCATCCCGTTGAGCTTCGCTACGGTGCGCACATGACATCGACGACGACGCTCGGAGCTCATGGCGTGCGTGTTCTTCTCGCATGCATGATCGGGCTCGCCGCCTCGGGCGTCAGCTTCGCTGCCGTCGGGCGTCAGGACGTCGCTGTCGTCCTGGGTATGTTCGAGCTGGATCTCGTGTGGATCGGCGTCCTGGTCATCAGCATGCTCCTGCACCGCCGAGGTGTGCTCGTCCTCGTTGGCTGGCGGGACATCGCACGGGCCATCACGCCGGAGCGTGTACGCCGCGTCGTCCGGACAGAAATCGATCTCCTGTTCTCGCTCGCTCGGGTTGCACTGCGTCGCCCACCCCGGGTCCCGGCCGACTCCGAGCCGATCCCTGCACGGGAAGGAACACTGGCCATCCCGCTGGCCTTCACCCTCCTCACACTCGTCGAGGTCGTGGCTCTGCATCTCGTGCTCCCCTGGCCCGAGTTCTCTGCCGCTCTGACGGTGATCAGCGTCTACGGGGTGCTGCTGATGCTCGGCGTGATCGCGTCCCGGTGGGATCACCCGCACCACGCGGCGTCCGCCTCGCTCGTCCTCCACAACGGCGCGCATGTCGTCGCGGACATCCTGTACGAGCAGATCAGCTATGTCGTCCCGGTGCTGGATGGCTCGGTCACCTCGCCCGGGGTCGAACACGGCGTCGCGCGCCTGGCCACGATGAACGGATGTTCCGTCGCCGTCGGGCTGGAGTCACCGCACCCTGTCGTCCTCAGCGCGAGCCGGCGCGCCCGTGTGCACTGGGTGTCCGAGATCCGCTTCGCTGCCGACGACGCGTCGGACATCGTGACAAGGCTCGAGGCGCGTCGCGGGTGACGACCCCGCGAACCGCATCGCCCTCGTGTCGCAGGTCCTCGTGAGCAGCTCAGGCCGTGAAGACCGACCAGCAGATCGCATCGCGCCGCAGCTGGTCCTCGAGCACCAGCTCGCGAATCGTCGCGGGCACCTGGGAGTGCTGCCAGTCCCGCTCGGCCCGCAGCGCCGCGTCGTCTCCGCGCGCGCCGCGCACCGCCTTGAGCGCATAGGCGGCGGCGCCCAGATCGTGCTCGGCGACGTGTCCGACGCACGCGGACTGTCCGGCGGCATAGGCGGCGAACCTCGGAGCTCCGCGCAGCGGCCGGGCGGCGCCCATCGCGTGCCCGCCAGCAGCACGGGCCCGCATCATCGGCAGCTCTCCCCCGGCCCATGCACGGGCCGCCGCGATCGCCTCGCGCGGACGCGGGTCCTCCGGGCGCTCGGCCTCGAACAGATCGAGAACGTGCTCGGCGCAGTCGGCCGCCCAGAGGGCCAGCAGCTGGTGGTCCTCATCGCGCAGGGTGCCGCCGCGGCGGATCGTCACCAGGCGCGGGTCGCGCACTTCGGGCAGGATCATCGCGTCACGATAGCGCTGACCCCGTTCAGACCGCCCCGGTGTGCGGATTCGGGGTGCCGCTCCCCCGGCCCGCCAGGACGAAGAACGTCCCGGAGATCAGCACGCCGCACACCATCGCGATCGCCATCGGCAGCGAGGAATGCGTCCCGGCGATCCCCACCAGCGGCGCCGCCACCGAGGCGGCGAAGGAGAACCCGAGACCGAGCATCGCCGAGCCCGTCCCGGCGATCTCCCGGGCCTGGTCCGAGGCCAGCGCACCGCCGTTGCCGAAGATCAGTCCTTGGGGCGCGACGGTGAAGAAGAACGCCGGCAGCACGATCCACGCCGGGGTATCCAGGAACAGGCTTCCGATCAGCAGCGAGAAGCTCGCGAGGGACACCACGACCAGCCCCACCCGGATCAGCTTTCGCGGATGGATCGACCGGGTCAGCCGGGCCGAGAGCAGGGACATCGACATCATGCCCATCGAGTTGATCGCGAAGCTCACCGAGTACTCGCTGGAGGTGAACCCGAGCATCTCCTGGACCACGAAGGACGAGGCCGAGACATACGCCATCAGCGCGAAGGCGGAGAATGCGTTGACCAGCATGTATGCCACGAACGTGCGCCGATGCAGCAGGGTTCGGACATTGCGCAGGAAGGTGCGGAATCCCCCGCTGTGACGCCGCGACGGCGGCAGGGACTCGGGGATCCGCACCAGCACCCCGATCAGCGAGATCAGCGACATGGCCGCGATCACCAGGAAGATCTCCCGCCACTGGCCGACGATCAGGATGATGCCGCCCATCAGCGGGGCGACGATCGGGGCGACGCCGCCGACGCCCTGCATGATGTTCATGAGTCGGAACAGCTCCGGGCCGTCGGTCATGTCGATCAGCACCGCGCGACCCAGCACCATGCCGAAGCCTCCGCCGATCCCCTGGAGCACGCGCAGCACCAGCAGGATCTCGACCGACGGGGCGAGCGCACAACCGATCGAGGCCAGCAGGCACAGCACGATCCCGATCAGCAGCGGGGTCCGTCGGCCCATCCGGTCCGACAGCGGCCCGGCGACGACCTGGCCGCTCGCGGTGCCCAGGAAGAATGCGGTGATGGTCAGCTGCATCCGCGAGGCCGTGGTGCCGAGTTCGCCGGCCACCTCGGGGAAGGCGGGGATGTACATGTCGGTGGCCAGCGGGCCGATGGCGCTGAGCGTCGTGAGCACGACGATCACCACGATGGTGACCTTCCCGCGGGTGCGGCTCAGCTCCTCCTCGTCGGGCAGGTGCGCGAGATCGTGATCGGCGAGGTCCTCCATCACCGGGATCGCGCCCGTGATGGTGGGGATCGCGCCGGTCGTGGTCGTCGGGGGTTCGTCGCGAGCTCGCTCGCGACGCGGATCGGGGGCGGCGTGAGCCACGGGGGTCCTCTCGGAAGGAACGGATCGAGCCGGGCCGGTCAGGGAGTGCGCCGGTTTCGATCAGGACATCCTAAGGAGGTCGTGAGCGTTCACGGAAGGGCTTTCCCGCATCTGGGACGGATCGTGCGCGGGACGTCCGGGGCGTCCGGGCGGCTTCAGGCGTCCGACGCCGCGACGTGCTGCGCGAGCCGCTCCTGATAGGTCGGATCGGTGCGCTTCAACCACCGGATGACGGCGGAGGTCACCGGGATCATCGCGTACTGCACCACGACCTTGTAGACGAAGCCGAGGATCGTGTACTCCGCCCATTGCTCGAGCGTCGTGATGCCGATCGCGGTGGCGGCGATGGAGCAGAAGATGATCGTGTCCACGAGTTCGCCGAGCCCGCTGGAGGTGAACAGGCGCCCGATCAGGCCCCGCTCCCCCATGCGCCGCTTCATGCGGCTGACCACCAGCGAGTTCAGGGACTGCCCGGCGAGGAACCCGGCCAGCCCGGCGAGCACCACGATCCAGACGGGGCCCAGGGCCAGCTCGAGGGCGGCCTGCTTGGCCTGGCCGTACTCGTCGGGGAAGGGTGGCAGGGCGATGATCACCTGGTAGCAGATCGAGGCCAGGATGCTCACGGCGAAGGAGGTGAGGATCGCGCGGCGGGCGGCGCGGGGGCCGTACAGCTCGGTGACGATGTCGCCGAGGACGTAGGCGAGGGGGAAGAGGAAGAAGCCGCCGTCGGTGAGGATCTCGAATCCGGTGCCGGGGATCGTGCCGAAGCTGACGCCCTTGGCGGCGCCGATGCCGGAGAGGACGACCACGGTGACCATGGCGGCCAGGAGGATGTCGAAGTGGGAGGAGCCCCGGTCGGCGTAGACGGCGCCGGCCGGGCGTCCAGACGGGGTGGGAGGGGCGGGAGATGCGGTGCTGCGGTGTGTGTTCACCGGGGCAGGGTACACAGCGGGACGGGTCCCTCGTCGGCGGAGGGGCCCGTCCCGCTTGTGCGCGCGGAGGTGCGCGGCGGCGCAGGCGGCTCAGATGCCTCGCGCGTGGTAGTCGGGATCGGTGATGAAGGCCTCGAACTCGCTCTCGCTGCCGTGCCACTTCACGGAGTCGCCGGCGAACGGGCCGGAGGCCGAGTACTGCCACAGCTCCCAGGCCCACCAGCGGCCCGGCAGCGTCGAGGGCGGATCGTCGCGGTAGGAGGCCACGAACAGCGGCGAGTTCACCGGGGCCCAGTCCCCCACCACGTCGTTCCACCAGTTCACGCCCGTGTAGATGACGGGCCGACGGCCGATCTCGGCGAGATAGGCGCTGGAGAAGCCGTAGATCCAATCACGCATCTCCTGCTGGCTGAGACCGTAGTCCCGGGGCAGGCCGGAGTAGGCCTCGAAATCGACCATGCCGGGCAGGGTGATGCCGTCGGAGGTCCAGCCTCCGCCGTTGTCCAGGAAGAACTCGACCTGCTCCTCGGGTCCACCGGAATCGGGGCGGGCGAAGTGGTAGCCGCCGCGGGCGAGACCCGCATCGCCGGCCCCGATGTACTGCTGATTGAAGTCAGGACTGCGGTAGGTGCGGCCCTCGGTGGCCTTGACGTAGGCGAAGCGGGAGCCGAGCGAGACCTGGTCGGCCCAGTTGACCTGGCCCTGCCAGCCCGAGACGTCCTGGCCGTAGAAGCCCGCGGCGTACGCGGCCGGAGCGGCGAGGGCTGCGGCGCCGGTGCCGACCGCTGCGGCGCCCAGCACGCCGCCGCGCAGCAGCGAGCGTCGTGAGGTGCCGGTGACCGGTTCGGAGGAGGGAGGAGGAGTGAGATGTCGGGGGCGATAGGGAGGCATGAGCGTCTCCTGGGGAAGGGGGAAGCACGGTGCGACGGACGCCACACCGGGTACACCGTATGCACGCCGGACACTCCCCTGGCAACCCCCAGATCTGCGGCGTGTCGGGGCGAAACGGACGGATTCCCGTCCGGATCCTCTCCGGGCCCGTCTCTGATCAGGGCATGTCAGCTCTCGCGAGGCTCCACGAAGGCGCGCAGGGTGCCCAGGATCGTGGTCGCGGCGAGTTCGGTGATGTCGCGGCCGTCCATCTGCTCGCGCACCATGAGATCGACGAACACACCGACCAGCAGCTGGGCGAGATCCTCGGGCGGCAGCAGAGGGTGATCACCTTTCTCCGCCATCCGCGCGGAGAGCAGCTTGCCGATCTCGTCTCGCAGCCGCTCCCGCTGCACCGCGAGCTCGGCGCGCATCGCCTCGTCGCGCAGGGAGCGGGCGATGGCGTCGGAGTAGAGCAGGTACCACTGGCGTCCGAAGGGGCGGATCCCCTCGAACACGGCGACCATGAGGTTCGCGTCGTCGACGGCGGAGAGGGTGGTCAGCTCCCCGCCCTGGTCGTGGGCGGCTTCCATCGCCGTCGCGACCGAGGTGTCCGCGATCTCGATCATCTCCTCCGTGACCGAGGCGAACAGCGCGGCGAAGACCTCCTCCTTGGTGGAGAAGTTCGAGTAGAAGGCGCCCCGCGTGAAGCCCGCGGCGCGGACCAGATCGTCCACGGTCGCCCCGTCGATGCCCTTCTCGACGAAGACGTCGAGCGAGGCCCGCACCAGCTTGGTGCGGGTGTTCTGCTTGCGTCGGGTGTCCGCGGAGTCGGGCAGCGGGTCGAACAGTTCGGTCATGGCTCCTCGAGAGTGGCTCAGGGGTGGGCAAGGTCTCAGAACTCCTCGACCTCGAGACGTCGACCCCGCGTGACTCCTCAGTATGTCACCGATACACTCCCGTATCGAATACGTAGATGTCGTGGATGCAGGAGTGCATCGTCCTGGAGGTCCTGTGTCCTCGTCCCTGTACCGACTCGGCCTGCTCATGGCCACCCTGCGCTGGAAGATCATCGCGGTGTGGATGGTCCTCCTGATCGGGATGGGCGGCCTCGCCGTCGGCCTCGGCGGCACGTTCTCCTCCGCCATCGAGATCCCCGGCACCGAGGCCCAGCGCGGCATCGACCAGCTCGCCGACCGCTTCCCCGAGATGGGCGGCACCTCCGGGCAGGTCGTGCTGGTGACCCAGGACGGCTCGACCGTCGACGAGCACCAGGACGAGATCGACGACCTCATGGACGACATCGCGGACGTCGACGGGGTCGCCGCGGCCCCCTCCCCCTTCGGCGACGTCTCCCCCGGCACCCGCACCGACGACGACACCGCGATCATCGCCCAGTTCCAGATGGACGGGCAGCAGGGCGCCTACCCCGAGGAGTCCGTCGACGAGCTGAAGAGCCTGGTCGACGCCGCCGACACCCCGAGCCTGGATGCGAACATCGGTGGTCAGGTCCTCCAGAGCTCCGAGGTGCCCTTCGGAGCCGGCGAGATCGTCGGCATCGTCATCGCCCTGCTGATCCTCGCGATCGTGTTCCGTTCCTTCGTCCCGGCCGTCATCCCGATCGTCACGGCGATCGTCGGCGTGGGCGTGTCCATGCTGGCCGTGATGGCGCTGGCCGCCGGGGTCGAGATCCCCTCGGTCACCACCGCGCTGGGTGCCATGCTCGGACTCGCCGTCGGGATCGACTACGCCCTGTTCATCCTCTCGCGGCACCGGGACCAGCTGACCGCGGGCGAGGATGTCCGCGAGTCCATCGGTCGGGCCCTGGCGACCTCCGGCAGCGCGGTCATCTTCGCGGGACTGACCGTGATCATCGCCCTCGTCGGCCTTTTCGTCACCGGGATCCCGTTCCTGACCATCATGGGTGTCGCCGCCGCCGCGACCGTAGCCCTGTCGGTGGTGGTCGCGCTGACGATGCTGCCCGCGATCATGGGCCTGCTCGGAGAGCGTCTGCGCCCGCGGAAGATCCGCCGCCTGATGGCCGAGAACGATGGGATGCTGCCCGCCGAGGACCCCGACCGGCGAGTTCGTCGGCCCTTCGGCACCGGCTGGGCCCGCCTGGTCACGAGGGTGCCGGCCGTGACCATCCTGCTGGTCGTCATCGGCGTCGGCGCCCTGGCGATCCCGATCAAGGATCTGGAGCTGGCCCTGCCGGACCTCGGCACGGAGCAGCCCGGCACCCCGGCCCGCGACACCTACGACCTGGTGGCCGAGGAGTTCGGCCCCGGCTACAACGGTCCCCTCCTGGTCACCGCCGACATCATCAACACCACCGACCCGCTCGGCGTGGTCGAGGACCTCGAATCCGACATCTCCGCGATGGACGACGTCAAGGAGATCCAGCTCGCCACCCCCAACCGCGGCGCCGACCTGGCCGTCGTGGCGGTGATCCCCGACGGCGGCCCCACGGACCAGTCCACCAAGGATCTCGTCCACGAGCTGCGCGATCATGCCGACGGCTGGGAGGAGGAGTATTCGATCTCCGACGTCACCGTCACCGGCGCGACCGCCGTCGGCATCGACGTCACCGACAAGCTCACGAATGCGCTGGTGCCGTTCGCGATCTTCGTCGTCGGCCTCTCCCTCATCCTGCTGGCCATGGTGTTCCGCTCGATCTGGGTGCCGATCAAGGCCTCGCTGGGCTACCTGCTGTCCGTGGCCGCCGCCTTCGGCGTCACCTCGATGGTGTTCGAGTACGGCTGGCTGAACGAACCGCTGTTCGTCACCGTCAACGGCCCGGTCGTGGCGTTCATGCCGATCATGGTGATGGGCGTGCTGTTCGGACTCGCCATGGACTACGAGGTCTTCCTGGTCTCGCGGATGCGCGAGGAGTTCACCCACACCGGTGATGCCCGCGCCTCCATCGAGAAGGGCTTCACCGCGAGCGCGCCCGTGGTCATCGCCGCCGCGCTGATCATGGTCTCCGTGTTCGCGGGCTTCGTCACCTCCGGCTGGTTCATGCTGCAGCCCATCGCGGTGGGACTGGCCGTGGGCGTGCTGGTCGACGCCTTCCTGGTGCGCATGACCCTGGTGCCCGCCGTGCTCGCCCTGCTCGGGAAGCACGCCTGGTGGCTGCCGGGATGGCTGGATCGGATCCTGCCCAAGGTCGACGTGGAGGGCGAGGGCCTGCATGCCGTGCTCGAGCATCGCCGCTGGAGCGAGGAGCACGGCGCCCACGCCCTGCGGATGCAGGATCTGACCGCCCCGCTGGTCGGGGACTCGGGCCGGATCGGCCCGCTGACCGGCGCCGTCCGCCCGGGCACCCTGCTGGTGGTGCGCTCGGCCGACGACGCCGCCCGCGCCGCCCTCCTGGCCCTGGCCGGCGGCCGCCTCGAGCCCGACTCCGGGCTGCTCGCCGTCTACGACCGCCTCGCCCCGGACGACCTCGCGGCCATCCAGGGCCGTGCGCACTGGCTGCCGGCCGGGGCCGACGTCCCCGCCCGACTGCGCGAGATCCCCGAACGGCACCTGGACCGCGCCATGATCGTGATCGAGCGGCTCGAGGACCTCGTCCACGGCGCCACCACCACCGACGACACCCTGATCGAGCGCCTCGACGCCTTGCTCGCGGCAGGGGCCACCCTCGTGGTGGGCTCCCGCGCGGCCGGAGCCACCGAGGCCGAGCGCCATCTCCAGGGCGCGCTGCGCGACCCCCGGTCCCTGCTCGCGCTCGCCGTCCAGCGCTCCACCGCCTCCGCCCCCGAAGGAGCCCACGTATGACCCGCCTGAAGCATCCGCGCACCCTGCTCGTGGTCCTGCTGCTGCCGCTGCTGGTGGCGGGGCTGGGACTGTGGGCCCTCAGCGGCCGCGTCGACCGGCTCGACACCGTGCCCGCCGCCGTGGTGAACCTCGACGAGGGCGCGGAGGTCACCGACGCCGACGGCGAGACCCAGACGGTGCCCTTCGGCCGGCTCCTGTCCGGCTCCCTCACCCAGCCCGGCACCGTGGAAGGACAGGACGCCCCGGAGACCACCGGCTTCGACTGGCAGCTGACCTCCCAGGACGATGCCGAACAGGGCCTGAAGGACGGCACCTACTCCGCGGTGGTCGTGGTCCCGGAAGACTTCTCCGCGAAGCTGACGACCATCGGCACCACCGATGCGGTCCCGGCGATCCTCGAGGTCACCACCAACGACGCCAGCGGCCAGATCAACGCGCTGGTCGGCTCCGCCGTGGCCGAGGCCTCCGCCTCCACCATGGGCGGGCAGATGGCCCAGCAGTACCTCGACGGCCTCTACCTGGGCTTCAACGATCTCAAGGACGGGTTCTCCGAATCGGCCGACGGCGCCGAGCAGCTCGCCGACGGCACCTCCGACCTCGACGACGGCGCGCACGAGCTCGCCGACGGCACCGCGGAGCTGGCCGACGGCACCACCCAGGCCGCGGAGGGGACGAAGGAGTTCTCCGGCGGGGTGTGGAGCCTCGCCGACGGCGCCGGTCAGACCGCCGAGGGCACCCAGGAGCTCGCCGACGGCCTCGACGACCTCGCCACCGGTGCCTCCGGGGCCGCGGGCGGCGGCGACGACCTCGCCACCGGACTGGACGATCTCGCCACCGGCGCCGAGGACCTCGCCACCGGGGTGCACGGCCTGCAGACCGGCATGAGCGGCACCGACTCCGAGCCGGGACTGCTCGACGGCGCGAACCAGCTCGCCGCCGGCGTCGAGGGCGACGGCACAGAGCAGAACCCGGGGCTGGCCGCGGGAGCGGACCAGCTCGCCACCGGTCTCGAGCAGTACGCCGACGGCGTCTCCGCGGCCGGCACCGCCGTGACCGGCGACGGCACCGCCGAGAATCCGGGCCTGGTGACCACCGCCGAGGGCGTGGCCGACGGCACCGCCGAGCTCGGCGAGGGCGCACAGCAGCTGGCCGACGGCATCCAGGGCACCGAGACCGAACCCGGTCTGCCCGAGGCCTCGCAGCAGGTCGCCGACGGCGCCGCCGAGCTGTCCGCAGGAATCGCGGGCGACGGCACCGACCAGGACCCCGGGATGGTCGCGCTGGCCGAGCAGATGCAGGCCAGCGCCGATGCGCTCCTCGAGGAGAACCCCGAGGACCCGAACGCTCTGGCTCTGCAGGCGCAGGCGGAAGGGATGCTCTCCTACGCGCAGGGGGTCGAGACCGGCCTGAACGGTGACGGCACCGCGGAGAACCCGGGCCTGGTCGCCGGCACCCAGGGCGTCGCGGACGGCTCCTCGCAGCTGCTGCCCCTCGGCGCGCAGGTCCAGGACCTTGCCGACGGGATCAACGGCACCGACCAGCAGCCCGGCCTGGTCCAGGGCACCCAGGGCATGCTCACCTACGCCCAGGGGCTCGAGACCGCCTTCGCCGGGGACGGCACCGAGCAGAATCCCGGCCTGACCGCCTCGGCCGAGCAGCTCGCCACCGGCGCGCGGGCCAGTGCCGACGGCTCCGAGGACCTGGTCACCGGTGTCACCGGACTGCGCGACGGACTGCAGCAGTACTCCGACGGCGTCGACGACCTCGCCGAGGGCGCGGACCAGCTCGCCGAGGGCACCCGGGCCAGCGCCGACGGCGCCGGGGACCTCGCCACCGGTCTCGACGACCTCGCCGCGGGCACCCGTTCCTCCGCCGACGGGGCAGGAACCCTCGCCGACGGCAGCACCCAGCTGGCCGACGGCGCGACCGAGCTGGGCCATGGATCCGACCAGCTGGCCTCCGGCAGCGAGGAGCTGGCCGCGGGCAGCGGCGAGCTCGCCGACGGCACCGAGGAGCTCGCCGATGGCACCGAGGAGCTCGCGGGCGGCAGCGATGATCTCGCCTCCGGACTGCGCGAGGGCGCCGAGGGCGTTCCCAGCTACACCGAGTCCGAGCGGGACCGCATGAGCGAGATGGCCGCGAACCCGGTGACCACCGACGTGGACCGCCAGAACGAGGCCGACGGCGCGACCACCGCGACCTTCCCCTTCGTCACCGCCCTCGCGCTGTGGCTCGGGGCCTTCGCCAGCTTCCTGCTGCTGCCTGCCCTGTCCCGACGCCTGCTGGACCGGGCGGTGCCGATGGGCCGGGTGGTGCTGCGCTCGCTGGCGCCAGCTCTGCTCGTCGCGGTGGTGCAGACCATCGCGGTGCTGGCGGTGCTCACCGCCGTCGGCATCTCCCCCGTGTCCCCGGTGACGGTGGGGGTGGTGGCCCTGGCAGGGGCCGGCATGTTCGCGGCCCTGCACCAGGCGCTGATGACGCTGCTGGGCGACCGGATCGGCAGGATCGTCTCGATCGTGGTGATGGTGCTGCAGGTGGTGACGCTGGTGGGCATCGTGCCGCTGGCGACCGCTCCCCCGCTGCTGCAGTCGGTCAGTGCGCTGCTGCCGCTGCCGATCGTCACCCAGGGACTCGTGCACGCGGCCCTCGGCGGCTCCCTGGTCTCGACCTCGGGCACGCTGCTGTCGATCCTGGCCTGGGCCGCGGTCTCCCTGGTGGTGACCTTCGCCGCCTCGCGCACGGCGCGCCGCGCGGACCGCTCCGACCGGGTGCCGATGGGGACGGCGGCCGCGACGGCCTGACGCACGGGGCGTCCCTGCTCACTGGAAGTCCCGGGACCGGCCGGCGGCGGCCAGGTCCAGGGGCGCCACGTCGTCGGCCACGAGGTTCACCGCCCCGCTGCGGTTCTCCACGATCCCGCGCAGCACGATCGCCCGGGCGGTGCGCAGCAGCGCCCGGTGGCGCACCCAGAACCCCTGCGAGCACACCACGTTGAGGATCCCGGTCTCGTCCTCGAGGCTGAGGAAGGTGACGTTCCCGGCGGTGGCGGGTCGCTGCCGATGCGTGATCACGCCGCCCACCCGGATCCGGGTGGAGTCCTCGGCCTCGCGGGTGCCGGCGATCGAGAGCACCCCGTCGGCCGTGAGCTCCTCGCGCACCAGGACCATCGGATGATCATCCAGGGTGATGCCGGTGGCCCAGGAGTCCGCGGTGGCCAGCTCCGCCTCGCTCATCCCCGGCAGCATCGGCGCCTGGGCCCCGACCGCGAGATGCGGCAGGGTCTCCGGCGACTCCTGGGCGGCGGCGCCCGCGGCCCACAGCGCCTGCCGACGGGAGCTCGCGAGCGCATCGAGCGCCCCGGCCGTGGCCAGGGCCTCGAGCTGCCGGGCGGTCAGCCGCACCCGTCGGGCCAGGTCCGGGACCGAGGTGAAGGGGCCGCCCCGCTCCCGCTCGGCGACGACCTGCTCGGCGGTCTCGGTGCTGATCGTGCGCACCTGGTCCAGGCCCAGTCGGATCGCGGGGCCCCGCGCGGCCGCCTCGCCCCGGACCTGCTCGCGGGGCTCCTCCCCGATCCGGTAGCCGGCGTGCTCCGCGTCGGTCTCCAGATCGCTGCGGGCGCGGCTGATCAGCACGTCGGGGCCGCGGGTGAGCACGCCGTGCCGGCGAGCATCCGCGACCAGCGACTGCGGGGAGTAGAAGCCCATCGGCTGGGAGCGCAGCAGCGCCGCGGTGAACGCGGCCGGGTAGTGGCACTTCAGGTACGAGCTCGCGTACACCAGGTACGCGAAGGAGTAGGCGTGGGACTCGGGGAAACCGTAGTTGGCGAAGGCCAGCAGCTTGCGGTGGACCGCCTCGGCGTCCTCGCCGGTGATGCCGTGGCGGGCCATCCCGGCGAACAGCGCATCGGAGAGCTCGAGCATCTTCTGGGTGGAACGCTTGGATCCCATCGCCCGGCGCAGCTGGTCGGCCTGAGCGGGGCTGAAGTCGGCGACGTCGACCACCATCTGCATCAGCTGCTCCTGGAACAGCGGGATCCCCAGGGTGCGGCCCAGGGACTTCTCCAGCAGCGGATGGAGGAAGGTGACCTCCTCCTCGCCGGCGCGGCGCCGGATGTAGGGGTGGACGGACCCGCCCTGGATCGGTCCGGGCCGGATCAGCGCCACCTCCACCACCAGGTCGTAGAACTCGCGGGGCCTGAGGCGCGGCAGGGTGGAGATCTGGGCGCGGGACTCCACCTGGAACACGCCGATGCTGTCCCCGGCGCACAGCATGTCGTAGACGGCCGGGTCCTCCTGCGGCAGGGTGCGCAGCTCGAAGTGCTGGCCGTGGTGCTCGGCGATGATCCGCAGCGCGTGGTCCAGCGCGGTGAGCATCCCCAGCCCCAGCAGATCGAACTTCACCAGGCCCGCGTCGGCGCAGTCGTCCTTGTCCCACTGCAGCACGGACCGGTCCGCCATCGCCGCCCACTGCACAGGACACACCTCGATCACCGGCCGGTCCGCGAGCACCATGCCCCCGGAGTGGATGCCCAGGTGGCGCGGGGCGTCGCGCAGCTGCTTCGCGAGGGCGACGACGTCGTCGGGGACGTCGGCGTCGGCCAGGGAGCTGAAGGAGCGCTCGATCCGCTTCGAGAACGCGTCCTGCGCGCCGGTGTCGTAGCCCAGCGCCCGGGCGGCGTCCCGGACCGCGAGCTTCGCCCGGTAGGTGATGACGTTGGCGACCTGCGCGGCGTTCTCCCGGCCATAGCGGTCGTAGACGTGCTGGATCACCTCCTCGCGGCGGTCCGAGGCGATGTCGATGTCGATGTCCGGCGGCCCGTCCCGCTCCGGGGCCAGGAAGCGCTCGAACAGCAGCTGGTGGCCGACGGGCTCCACCGCCGTGATGCCCAGCGCGTAGCAGACGGCGCTGTTCGCCGCGGATCCCCGGCCCTGGGCGAGGATCCCCGCCCCGGCGCAGAAGTCGACGATCTCGTGGACGATGAGGAAGTAGCCGGGGAAGTGCAGATCGGTGATGACCTGCAGCTCGTGGTCGATCTGCGCCCATGCCCCGGGGATGCGCTCGGGGCGGCCCGCGGTGGGGCGGGGCCCGTAGCGCTCCCGGCCCTCGATCTCCACCAGCTCGATCAGCCAGCTCGCCTCGTCGTGCCCGGCGGGCACCGGGAACGGCGGCAGGTCCGGGGCCAGCAGGCGCAGATCCACCGCGCAGTCCCGGCCCAGCCGCGCCGCCTGGGCGATCGCGCCGGGATAGCGCGGCAGCAGCTGGGCCATCTCCTCCCCGCTGCGCAGATGCGCCGGACGGGAGGACAGGTACGGATCGGCCTCTGCCAGCGGCACCCCGGCGCGCAGGGCGGCATGGGTGTCGGCGAGGCGCTTGTCGGCCGGTCGTGCGTAGTGCGCGTTCGTCGTCGCCACCAGCGGCAGGGAGACCGCGTCGAGCCCGTGGTCCTCGCGGACCAGGCGCGCGCCCTGGGCGAGGGCGTCGTGCAGCTCGTCGGCCTCTCCCCCGCCGCCGGCGACCAGCTCGACGGCCACGTTCCCCGTCCCGAACAGGTCCAGCAAGCGGGCGATGGCGCTCGCCGCGGCGTGGGCGGCGGCGTCGAGGTCCCCGGCGGCCAGGTGCGGGGCGACGGCGCGGGTGACGGACCCCTTGCGGCAGCCGGTGAGGATCTGCCAGTGCCCGGTGCGGGCCAGACGGGTCAGCTCGGCGAGCCGGTAGCGGGGAGCGGCCTTCTCCCCGCTGTCGAGGTGGGCGCGGGCGATCGTGGACGACAGCTGCCGGTACCCGGTCTCATCACGCACCAGCACCAGCAGGTGCTCCCCGGCCGGATCGGGGACGCCGGTCCGCGGCGCGGAGGTCACGGGGGTGCCGCTCGCACTGCCGGCCCCGGGCTCCAGCCCCAGGGTGAGCTCGGCGCCGAACACGGTGGCGATGCCCTGCTCCCCCGCGGCGCGGGCGAAGCGCACCGCCCCGGGAAGGCCGTCGTGGTCGACCAGGGTGATCGCCCCCAGCCCCAGCCGGGCGGCCTGCTCTGCCATGTCCTCGGGGCTCGAGGCGCCGTCGAGGAAGCTGAAGTGCGAGTGGGCGTGCAGCTCGGCGTACTCGACGGTGCGGGCGGGACGGTACGCGTCGTCAGCGGTCTTCCCGGTGTGCTCGACGACGATCGGCGGGGAGACCAGCTCGGCGGGACGATCCGAGAGGATCGCCTCGATGTCCTTCCATGCGGGCGGACCCAGGAACCAGCCGGCCATCAGATGCTCCTCCTAGTCATAGAGCCCCTCCAGCTAGTCATAGAGCCCCTCCAGCATCCAGCTCCCCCTGCGCGACAGCGCCAGCACGGCGGTCTCCTCCTCGCGCGCCGAGCGCACCACCAGCTGCAGCCTCGCGGAGCGGGCGCCGTGCGGCGTCCACCAGCGCTCGTCGATCACGGCGGGGGCGCCGTGGGCGAGCACCGGATGCGCGGACCCGGCCCGCAGCCCGAGGCGCTGCAGGACCGGGGCGCCGGGGGCGGTGACCAGCAGGCGAGCCGGTGAGGCGCTGAGCAGCCCGCGGGCGGTGACCACGACGGGGCGGCCGGCGGCATCCTCGAGCACCACCGGCGGCAGCTCGCGGAACACCGTGGCGGGCACGGGGCGCGGCAGGGAGCCCGGCCAGGGGCCGTCCCGTCGGGTGGGCTTCTCACCGCGCCAGGGCACGAGCTGCACCTCATCGGCCAGCAGACGCCCGCCGACGAGGGCGGGGACCTGGACGGCGTCCTCCCCCGCCAGGCCCTGCGCTCGGGCGAAGGCGCGCGAGGCCCGCACGGCGGCCTCCCCGGCGCTGCCCCACAGGGCCGGGGCGCCCTCCCCCGCCGGGGCGAGCTGCAGCGGGTGCAGACCGATCCGGGTGATCGCGCCGGTCGCGGGGCCGGCGAGCCGCGAGCGGGTGATCCAGCCGTCGCACTGCCAGCGGATGCGGTCCACGACGTCGGCGACGCTCAGCGCCCCGTCGTGCCGCCAGGTGCGCTCCATCTCCTCGCCGCCCTCGGTGCGGGCCACGATCCGCAGCCGGGTGCACACCAGTCCGCGGTCGAGGAGCATCGCGTGCAGCTCCTCGGCCAGCGGGCGGGCGATGAAGGCCGCTTGGTCGGTGCGCACCAGCGGGGTCTCCAGCGTGGTCTCGGCGAGGATCGGCTGGGTGGGATGGTGCGTCGCGGGCGGGGCGGGCTCCTCGCCGCGGGCCAGCAGATGCAGGGTCGCGACGTCGGGGCCGAAGCGGTCGGCGACCGCGGCCGACGGCAGGGCCGCGAGCTCCCCCAGGGTGGTGATGCCGAGCCGCTGCAGCAGGTCGACCGTCTCGGTGAGGTCCAGCCGGCGCTCGGGACGGGTCGCCGAGGGCTGGCCGCGATGCCCCCAGCCGGGGCCGACGGGCGCGCTGCGCAGGGTGGCGATCGGGTGCGGGGCGAGATAGTCGGCGCTGCGGCCCTCGCGCACGATCCGCCCGGGCGGGGAGGCCAGCAGCGCCGCGAAGGGACCGTCGGCGATCCCCACGGCGCAGTCCCAGCCGGTGAGCTCGGCGACGGCATCGAGGACCCGCTCGGCCAGCACCTCCTCCCCGCCCTGGTGGCGAGCCGGTCCGCGGGCCGACATCAGCAGCACCCCGGGGCGCAGCACGTCCACCCCCGCCGCGATCGTGTCCACCGCGGCGGCGACCAGCTCGAACAGGGCCGACTCGTGCTCCCTGTCGGCCTCCAGCACCAGCGCCTCGGGGCAGGCGGCACGGGCGGCGCGGCGGGTCATGCCCGGCAGCGCCCCGGTCCCCTGGGCAGCGGCGCTCGCATGGGTGACGCGGTGCTGGTCGAGCAGGAGCACGGGGTCACGGGCCGGGTCGACGACCGGGTCGGCGGGCGGGTCAGCGGGTGGGTCGGCCGACGGGGCGCCGCCAGGGATCTCGCTGCGGGGGGTCGCGCTGTCGGGGGGCTCGTCGGCCGTGCGGCGCTGGTGGCGATCCAGCGCGGCCACCAGCGGCCAGTCCGGGACGGTGACGGCGACCGTGCGGGTGGCGGCGGGCGTGGTGGCGGTGCGGGCGTCGGTGGTGGTGCAGGCGTCGGTGGGGGGCTTCGTGCGGGAGGCGGTGTTCATCATCCGGCCCTCGGCGCCGGATCCAGGAGGCGGATGCCGGTCGGGGCGGCGGTCTCTGCGGGATCCGAGCGTCCCTGCGGGGCCTGCGCGATCAGCCCGCTCGCCTGCGGCAGCAGCACCTCGACCTCCCGGTGCCCGGCGATCCCGCGACCGGTGGAGGTGACCGCGAGACGGCGCCGGCGCAGCCGCCCCGAGCCCGCGCCGAGCCCGGTCCAGGCGTGGGTGGTGGAGCGCAGGGCGATGTCGGCGCGCCCGGGTGGAGCGGCCGCGAGGACCAGGGTGTCGGCGGTGCGGGCCCGGCTCAGCAGACTGCGCCACAGCGCGGGGGTGAGGTCGAGATCAGGGCCGAGCACGAGCACCCCGACCCCGTCGGCCAGGGCGGAGAGCACCTGGGGGCGCTGCTCCCCGTGCGTCGGGGCGAGGGCGAGGCGGCAGGGGTCCAGTCCGGCGTCGAGGGCGGAGCGCAGACCGAGATCGGGCATGCCGGCGACGGCGCACCAGGAGTCCTCCCCCGCCGCGGCGACGGCGAGGGACAGCAGCACGGAGGTGCTCGCGGCACCCTCGATCGCGACGGAGCTGCCCGCGCGCAGGCTGCCGCGGGGGAACAGCCCCGACAGCGGTCCCGGCACCGGGAGTCGGGTGCCCAGGCCGTCCTCGAGCTCGGCGGTGGTCCCGGGGTCGGGATCGGAGATGCTCTCAGGGTCGGGACCGGACGCTCCCGGGTGCAGGGAGCGACCCCGCAGGGCGGTGCGGTCGATCCGTCCGCCCCAGCGGGCCGCGCTGCGTTCGGCCGCACCCAAGGCGGCGCGGGCCCGGGCCAGGCGGTCGCCGTGGTCGTGGTCGTGGTCGTGGTGGTCGTCGTCCGTTTCGGCGGCCGCCACCTGCAGAGGCATGCTCATGATCCACCTCCGTCCCCGATCTGCGGGAGCAGCACGTTACGACTCGATGCCAGTCCGATGTGTTCGAACAACTGTTCGAACTCTACGCCTCGCAGATCGGGAGTCAAGCTGTGCAGGTCGCAGGTTCGAACGTACGTACGGAGTCTGTGGCAGGGGTGTGACAGGTGACGGAGTGATGGTTCAGGGGCGGATGCCGGGCGCCTCGGGCGCTGCAAGAGGTGGGGCGATCGGGCACTGGGGTCGAGGTCGGATCGCGGTGCATCGAGAGTGACGTTCGGAACGGTTTGTGGGCGCGAAGGTGTTTCGAACGTCGTTCTCGATGACGAATCTGGCGCCCTTGGTGGGGCATTCCGACCCGCCGACGCCGCAGGCCCACCGGTTGCCCCGCGCTCCTGAATCGACCCACACCCCGGAACGGCCGGACTCCTGGCCCTGCACACCTGCGATGATGAGGTCTCGGACACATCGCCTCGGAAGGAATGACCCATGCGTGCACTGGTGCTGCAGGAGAAGAACCGGATGGCCATCGAGGAGGTCGAGCCCGTCGGCTCCCCCGGGCCCGGTCAGGTTCGCGTCGCCATGCACACCGTCGGGATCTGCGCCTCGGACGTGCATTACTGGACCGACGGGAAGATCGGTCCGTTCGTGGTCGAGGAGCCGATGGTGCTCGGGCACGAGGGCGCAGGAACGGTCGTCGAGGTCGGTGAGGGCGTCTCCGACCTCTCCCCCGGTGACCGCGTCGCCATGGAGCCGGGCGTCCCGGACCCCACCTCCCAGGCCGTGAAGGAAGGCAACTACAACGTCGACCCCGGTGTCCGCTTCTGGGCCACCCCGCCCGTCGACGGCTGCCTGACCGACGAGGTCATCCACCCCGCCGCGTACACCTACAAGCTCCCCGACAGCCTCAGCTTCGCCGAAGGAGCGCTCATCGAGCCCTTCTCCGTGGGCATGTTCGCCGCCACCAAGGCCGGCATCTCCCCCGGTGACGTCGCCGCCGTCGTCGGCTCCGGAACTATCGGCATCATGACCGCCCTCGCGGCCCGAGCCGGAGGCGCCAGCACCGTCTACATCAGCGATGTGCTTCCGGAGAAGCTCGCCCTGCTCGACGGTCTCGAGGGCATCGTCCCGGTCGACGCCACGAAGGAGGACCTGGGTGAGCGCGTCCGCGCCGAGACCGGCGGCTGGGGTCCGCAGGTGGTCTTCGAGGCCACCGGTGCCGCCCCCGCGTACAAGAGCCTCTGGTCCCTGCCCGCCCCCGGAGGCCGGATCGTCCTGGTCGGCATGCCCGTGGATCCGGTGCCCTTCGACATCGCCACCGCGCAGAGCCGCGGCGTCTCCCTGGAGACGGTCTTCCGCTATGCGAACGTGTACCAGAAGGCCATCGACCTCGCCGCCACCGACGCCATCGACCTCAGCCGGTTCGTCTCGGAGACCTTCACCTTCGACAACTCCGTGCAGGCCTTCGAGCGCTTCCTCGAGGGGCGGCCGACGGATGTGAAGCTGCAGATCACGCTCTGACCCGACCGTGTGGACCTCGCACGATGAGCACCTACGACGAGACTCGACGCGCGTGGGACGAGGCGTCGTCCAAGCACGTGCGGGAGTACGCGGAGCACCTCGAGCAGGCCCGCATCGCGCGGCTGCTGCCGATCGAGGAGGAGCTCCTCGCGCCGCTGATCGAGGGCGCCCAGGTCCTGCACCCCCAGAGCGGGCACGGCCTGGACGACCATGCCCTGGTGCGGCTCGGCGCCCGCAGCGTGCTCGGCCTCGACTACAGCCCGACGGCGGTATCCGCCGCGCAGCGCCGCGCGGACGACCTCGATGCACCATGCCGATACCTGATCACGGAGCTGCCGGTGACCGGACTCGACGATGCCGTGGCCGACCTCGTCTACACGGGCAAGGGCGCGCTGAGCTGGATGGCGGACCTCGATGCCTGGGCACAGGAGATGCACCGGCTGCTGCGGTCCGGCGGACATCTGTTCGTCTACGAGGGGCATCCGCTGGTGCCGCTGTGGGCATGGGACGCTGACGAGGCGCGGGTTCGGCCGGATCGCAGCTACTTCGCCGACACCCATGTCAACGACACCTTCCCGGCCCGCGGAGCGACCGAGCATCAGCGCACCCTCGCCGAGATGGTGATGACGGTGGTGGGGGCCGGATTCGACCTGCTGCACCTGGCCGAGCACCCCGATCCGTTCTGGCGGCCCGACGACGCACCCCCGGCCGCGGCCTGGGACGGGCGACTCCCGAATGCGGTCAGTCTGCTGGCGCGTCGGACGCCGTGAGTGCCGCCCGGCGCTGCCAGAACACGACGGCGCTGGCCGCGGCCACGTTCAAGGAGTCCACGCCCCCGGCCATGGGGATCACGACGTGCTCATCGACCGCCCGCAACGTGGCCGGCTTCAGGCCGTGGCCCTCTGCGCCGAGGACGACGGCGACCTTGCGGTCCGGCCCCAGGTCGATCCGGTCCAACGGGACGGCGCCGTCGGTGAGGGCGAGGGCGAGCACGTCGAAACCCGCCTCGTGCAGCAGGTCCACGCCGCCGGACGGCCAGGCCTCCAGGCGCGTCCAGGGCACCTGGAACACCGTGCCCATCGAGACCCGGATCGAGCGGCGGTAGAGCGGGTCCGCGCACTGCGGGGTCACCAGCACGGCGTCGACGCCGAGCGCCGCCGCGGAGCGGAACATGGCGCCCACGTTCGTGTGGTCGACGATGTCCTCGATCACCGCCACGGTGCGGGCGGTGCGCAGCACCTCCGCCACCTCGGGAAGCACCGGTCGCTGCATCGCCGCGAGCGCCCCGCGGTGCAGGCGGAAGCCCGTCAGCTGCTCGATGAGCGGCTCCTCCCCCACGTACACCGGCACGTCGGGGAAGCGCGAGTACAGCGGCGCGAACTTCTCCAGCCACTTCTCGCTCATGAGGAAGGAGCGCGGGGCCATCCCGGCCTCGATCGCCCGGGAGATCACCTCGTAGCTCTCGGCCATGAACAGGCCTCGCTCGACCTCGACGCGCGAGCGCAGCCGCACATCGGTCATGCGCAGGTAGTCGTCGAGGGCGGGATCCGCGAGGTCGGTGATCTCGATGATCCGGTGCGGCCGTCCCGATGCGGGGTCGTGCTCCACCGGCGGGTCAGCTCAGCGACAGCGAGCGGGCGGTGTAGCGGTCGCCGCGCTGCTCGACCACGAGCGGCAGCCCGAAGGTGGTGGTGAGGTTCTGGGAGGTGAGGGTCTCCTCGATCGGGCCGGCGGCGACGACCCCGCCCTCGCGCAGCAGGGCCACGTGGGTGTAGCCCGGCGGGATCTCCTCGACGTGGTGGGTGACCAGCACGGTCACGGGCGTCGCGGGGTCCTTCGCCAGACGGCCCAGGGTCCGCACCAGCGACTCGCGCCCGCCGAGGTCGAGCCCGGCGGCCGGCTCGTCCAGCAGCAGCAGCTCGGGGTCGGTCATCAGCGCGCGGGCGGCGAGCACGCGCTTGCGCTCCCCGGTGGACAGGGTGGCGAACATGCGGGTGGCGAGGTCGCCGACGCCGAAGGCTGCCAGCAGGGTCCGCGCGCGGTCGAGGTCGAGCTCGTCGTACTCCTCGCGCCAGCGGCCGACGACGCCGTACCCGGCGGTGACCACGACGTTCTCGGCGGTCTCCTCGGCCGGGATGGTCTCGGCGAGCTCCTGGCTGGCCAGGCCGATCATCGGGCGCAGCTCGAAGATGTCGACCCTGCCGAGCCGTTCGCCGATGATGTCGACGGTGCCGGAGGTGGGATGCATCCGAGCGGCCAGCAGCCGCACCAGCGTCGACTTCCCGGCTCCGTTCGGGCCGAGCACCGCCCAGCGCTCGCCCTCGGAGATCTCCAGGGAGACGGCATCGAGAATGCTCTGCCCGCTGCGGCGGACGACGACATCGGTCAGGGTGGCTGCTGCGACGGACATGGGTCGAGCCTATCGTTCCCGGGCGCTCACCCGGGACCGCGGCCCGCCCTAGACTGGACGGGCTCGAAGCCGCTGCCGAGGAGGTCGCCGTGCCCCGCCGTCCTGTCTCCCTGCATGCTCCGCGCGGGTCCGTCGCGGCCGACGTGATCCGGGAAGGCATCGACGCCCTGCTGGCCGAGGAGGCGCAGGACGTGCCTCTCGAGTTCCCCGCCGAGGCGCTGATGGAGGCCGAGCTCGCCGCCGCCCGCGAGTTCGCCACCGCCGATCGCACGGACCGCACCGAGGTCCCCTTCGTGACCCTGGATCCGGCGACCTCCACCGATCTCGACCAGGCAATGCACCTCGAGCGCATGGAGGACGGGTATCGCGTCCAGTACGCGATCGCCGACGTCCCCTGGTTCGTGGGGCTGGACAGCGCGCTGGATCGGGAGGCACGCAGACGCGGGGAGACCCTCTACCTGCCCGACCGGCGGATCCCGCTGCATCCGGCCTCCCTCTCCGAGGGCGTCGCCTCCCTGCTGCCCGAGCAGACCACCCCCGCTTTCGTCTGGACCCTCGAGCTGGATGCCACCGGCGCGGTCCGCACGATCGACCTCGAGCGCTCCCGCGTCCGCTCGGTGGAGAAGCTCGCCTACGACCAGGTCCAGGCCGACCTCGACCACGGCGAGGGGCATCCGATGATGGTGCTGCTGCAGGAGATCGGCTCTCTGCGCGCGGAGCACGAGATCGCCCGGGGCGGGGCGAGCCTGAACGTGCCCGAGCAGGAGGTGGTGGCCGACGGGGGCCTGGTGCGGCTGAGCTGGCGCCGACCCATGCCGATCGAGGACGCCAACGCGCAGATCTCCCTGATGACGGGAATGGCCGCCGCCGACCTCATGCTGGCATCCGGCGCCGGGATCCTGCGCACGCTGCCCCCGGCCGATCAGCAGGTGATCGACCGGTTCCGTCGGCAGGCCGAGGTGCTCGGCATCCCGTGGCCGGCCGGCCGGGCCTACGGCGCGTTCCTGCGCGAGCTGGACTGGCACGAACCCGCCCATCTCGCCCTGCTCAACCACGCCACCTCTCTGTTCCGCGGTGCCTCCTATGCGGCCTTCACGAGCCCGCAGGAGGTGCCGGAGGATCCGGCCCAGGCCGCGATCGCCGCCCCCTATGCCCACACCACGGCACCGCTGCGCCGGCTCGTGGACCGCTTCGTGCTGCTGGTGTGCCATGCCCACGCCCAGGGGCAGCGCCCCGCACCTCAGCTGCTGGCCGCCCTCGGCGAGATCCCCGAGGCGATGCGGGCCACCGGCGCCCGGGCGGGGGCCCTCGAACGTCTTGCGCTCGACCTGGTGGAGACTGCGGCCCTGGCGACCTGGGAGGGCGAGACCTTCACGGCGACGGTGATCGAGCGCCGTGAGGCCACCGGGCCCGACGACGGCGACGGGGCCCCGACGCGGGTCGAGGTCCAGCTGACCGATCCGCCCGTGACGGCATGGGTCCCGATGGACGCCTGGCCGGGGGACGTGGTCCGGGTGAGGCTCGAATCCGTCGACCCCGCACACCGCCGGGCCGTGTTCGTCGCCGCTCGCGAGGAGGCCGCATGAGCGAGGCCGCCGCCGGACGCGACCTGGTCGCCCTCCCCCGGGCCGCGGTGCTGATGCTGTGGACCGCCGCCTACTTCCGCGGCGACCTCGGGCCCGACGACGCCGCGGAGATGAGCCACGGCGTCGGCCGCAGCGGACCCAGCGGCGAGGGCGAGGACCTGTTCGCGTGGATGACCGCGCTGCGTCGTCTGCCGCTGGCGCAGCTGCGCCTGGTGCTGCCGGTGCCGGGACGGATCGCCGGCCTGGTCGGCCCGCCGGCGGCGCTGCCGGCGGCTCTGGAGGCGGAGCAGGCGATCGTGGTGACCGCCGCCGGGATCGCCGACCACACCCTGGTTCCCGTCCTGTCCCGGATCGATCACCCCAGCGGCGGGATGACCGCCGTCGGCTGGGAGCGTTTCGACGCCCCGCTGGGCACCCACGTGCCGCCGGCGGCGACCTCCGGCAGCGCCCGCGAGGAGCTGCTGCGCGTCCTGCGCCGGGTCGCCGACGGCAGCATCGACCTGGACCTGGTGCCCGACGAGCCGGTCGAATCGGCCCGGATCCCGCCCACCTGGATCTCCACGGCGCTTCCTCGCCACGTCGACGCCGGCGCCGCCCACCTGCTGGTGCTCGCCGCCCGCACCCTGCTGCTGACCCGCTCCGAGATCGACGAGGGGCATGCGCAGACGATCCATCTCGCGGAGGCCCTGGCCCGACGAGGCCTGCTGGACGAGCTCCACGACGCCGCCCGCGCCGCCCTGGTCGAGGCGGTCGAGCGGATCGCCGGCGAGTCGGACTGATCAGGCTGGGTCGGTCAGGCGCGCTGCGCGATCACCGTGCGGTAGACGTCCAGGGTGCGCTCGGCGATCGAGGTCCAGGAGAAGTGCTCGGCCGCGCGGCGGCGGGAGGCCTCGCCCATCTGCTTCGCGCGCTCGGGATCCGAGACCATCCGCACCAGCGCATCCCGCGTGTCCGCGATGAACTTCTCCGGGTCGACCGGGATGCCGGTGCCGTCGGAGACCTGCTCGATCGGGACGAGGTAGCCGGTCTCCCCGTCGGCCACGACCTCGGGGATCCCGCCGGTGGCGGAGGCGACCACCGGGATGCCGCAGGCCATCGCCTCGAGGTTCACGATCCCCAGCGGCTCGTACACGCTCGGGCACGCGAAGGTGGTGGCGTGGGTGAGGATCTGGGTGAGCTCGTGGCGAGGCAGCATCTCGGTGATGAGATGGACGTTCCCGCGTCGTGCGTGCAGCTCGTCCACGAGGGTGTTCACCTCCTGGGCGATCTCGGCGGTGTCCGGCGCTCCGGCGCACAGCACCACCTGGTAGTCGGCCGGCAGGTCGCGGACGGCGCGCAGGAAGTACGGCAGGCCCTTCTGGCGCGTGATGCGGCCGACGAACACGATCGTGGGGGCCTCGGGGTCGATGCCGCGGGAGGTCAGCGCCGAGGTCTCGGGGTTCGGCGCCCACTGGTCGATGTCGATGCCGTTGTGGACCACGTGCACCATCGCGGGGTCGACCGAGGGATAGGCGCGCAGGATGTCCTCGCGCATGCCGCCGGAGACGGCGATCACGCCGGCTGCCCCCTCGTAGGCGGTGCGCTCGGCGAAGGAGCTGACGCGGTACCCGCCCCCGAGCTGCTCCGCCTTCCAGGGTCGCAGCGGCTCCAGCGAGTGCGCCGAGAGCACGTGCGGGACCCCGTGCAGCAACGAGGCCATGTGACCGGCGAAGTTCGCGTACCAGGTGTGGGAGTGGATCAGGTCCGCCCCGGCGCAGTCCGCCGCGATCAGCAGGTCGGTGCCCAGCGTGCTGAGCGCCGCGTTGGTGCCCTCGAGCTCCGCCGGGGCGGAGTACGAGAAGGTGCCGGCCTCCTCCCGCTCGGCGCCGAAGGCCCGCACCTGCACGTCGATGTGCGGACGCAGCACGCGCGTCAGCTCGGCGACGTGCACACCGGCACCTCCGTAGACCTCCGGCGGGTACTCCTTGGTGAGCAGATCCACGCGCATGGTGCTCTCCTCCTTCTTTTGTCCGTCCACAAGAACTGTTGTGCCGTGATGGGGGCCACTTCTGGACTATCCTCGCACCATGTCGTCCAAAAAGGTCCTCGCCATCGTCCTCGCCGGCGGTGAGGGGAAGCGGCTGATGCCGCTCACCCTCGACCGGGCCAAACCCGCGGTGCCGTTCGGCGGCATCTACCGCCTCATCGATTTCGCCCTGTCGAACATCGTCAACTCCGGCTACCTGCGGGTGGTCGTCCTGACGCAGTACAAGTCCCACTCGCTGGACAAGCACATCGCCCAGACGTGGCGGATGAGCTCTCTGCTGGGCAACTACGTCGCCCCCGTCCCGGCGCAGCAGCGCATGGGCAAGCACTGGTTCCGCGGCTCCGCCGACGCGATCGCCCAGTCGCTGAACCTGATCCACGAGGAGAAGCCCGACTACGTGGTGGTGGTCGGCGCCGACAACATCTACCGCATGGACTTCTCGCAGATGCTGGACGCCCACATCGAATCCGGGAAGTCGTGCACCGTCGCGGCGATCCGGCAGCCGATCGAGATGTCCGACCAGTTCGGGGTCATCGAGACCGATTCGTCGGACCCCACCACCATCAAGGCCTTCGTCGAGAAGCCGACGGTGACCGAGGGGCTGGCGGACGATCCCACCTCGATCCTGGCTTCGATGGGCAACTACATCTTCACGGCGGACGCCCTGGTCGACGCCGTGACCCGCGACGCCGAGGACGACTCGTCCAAGCACGACATGGGCGGCGACATCGTGCCGTCCTTCGTGGCGCAGCAGGACGCCGCCGTCTACGACTTCATCCACAACGACGTGCCCGGATCCACCGACCGCGACCGGGACTACTGGCGTGACGTCGGCACCCTGGACGCCTTCTTCGACGCGCACATGGATCTCATCGCGATCCACCCCGTGTTCAACCTCTACAACGAGGAATGGCCCACCTACACCGGCAACCGCAACGTCCCGCCGGCGAAATTCGTCCACGCCGGTCCCGGAGGTCGTGTCGGCGCGGCCGTCGACTCCATCATCTCGCCCGGCGTCGTGGTCTCCGGTGCCCAGGTCGCCACCTCCGTCGTCTCCCCGGGAGCCCGGCTGAACTCGTGGTCGACGATCTCCGAAGCGGTGATCATGGACGGCGTCTCCGTCGGCCGCCACAGCCAGATCCACCGCGCGATCATCGACAAGAACGTCGTCGTCCCGCCGCGCACCCAGATCGGGCTGGACCCGGAGGAGGATCGCGCGCGCGGATGGGTCGTCACGGGGTCCGGCATCACGGTGATCGGCAAGGGCACGGTCATCGAGCCGTGAGCGCGGCCATCGAGCACGGCCCGGCGGTCACCGGGCTGCTGGTCTCCGATGTCGACTCCACCTTCCTGACCCAGGAGGTCATCGAGCTGGTCGCGGAGCACGCCGGCGTCCGCGATCGGGTGGAGGAGATCACGACCGCGGCGATGAGCGGCGAGCTCGACTTCGCCCAGTCGCTGCGCGCCCGGGTGGCGCTGCTGGAGGGGTTGGACGAATCGGTCCTCGCCGAGGTCCGTGCCGCGCTGGTGCCGACGCCCGGCGTGCTCGAGCTGGTGCGACGAGCGACGGCCGACGGCTGGGTGGTCGCGCTGGTCTCCGGCGGCTTCCACGAGGTGATCGACGAGCTGGCCGCGGAAGCGGGCGTCGATCATGTCCTCGCCAACCGCTTCGAGATCTCGGGCGGACGGCTGACCGGCCGGGTCTCGGGGCCGATCATCGACGGCGCGGCCAAGCGGCGCGCGCTGACGGAGTACGCCGCGACCTACGGCGTGCCGACGGCGAGGATCGTCGCGATGGGTGACGGCGCGAACGATCGGGAGATGCTGCGGGCCGCGGGCACCGGTATCGCCTACCGCGCCAAACCTGCCCTGCGCGAGGTCGCCGACGTGGTCCTCGACGGCGAGTCGCTGCTGGCGGCGTGGCCCCATCTGGAGGCGGCCGCGGTCCGCTGAGGCGTCAGGGGCGCACGATGGTGTGCATCCTCAGCGCGTCCTCGTCCAGCTCCGACCAGTGCGCGAGGGAGCCCGACAGGACGCCCATCCCGCCGGTGGGCATGCCCAGACGGGCCTGGGCGACGGAGCCCGCGTCGGACTCCTCGTCGGCGAGCAGGGAGGCCAGCGAGGACATCGTGGGCTCGTGGCCGACGACCATCACCACCGCGTCGGCGTCGTCCACCTCGCGCAGCAGGGCCAGGACCTCGCCGGCCCCGCCGCTGTAGATGTCCTCGTCGAAGGTGACGGTGCCGTCGAGGTCGGGCATCGCCGCGGCCACAGCCTCCCAGGTCTGGGTGGTGCGCAGCGCGTCCGAGACCAGGACCCGCGCCGGGCGGACGTTCTGGGAGGCGAGGTACTCCCCCACCAGCTGCGCCTGGGTCGCACCGCGATCGGCGAGCGGACGCTCGTGGTCCGGCTGTCCGGAGCCGCTGTCCGCCTTGCCGTGACGCATCAGCAGGAGCAGACGGCTGTCGGGGTCGGGGGGAGACATCTCGGTGCGTTCACGCCTTCGTTCGGGGGCCTCGGGTCGATCCGTGATCGCGCTCAGTGTCCCATGCCCAGGCCGCCGTCGACGGGGATCACGGCGCCGGAGACGTAGGCCGCATCGTCCCCGGCGAGAAAGGCCGCCACCCGGGCGACCTCGTCGGGGTCGGCGAAGCGCCCTGCCGGGATGGCCTTCAGGTAGGTCGCCTGCAGGTCCTCGGACAGGGACTGGGTCATCTCGGTGTCGATGTAGCCGGGTGCGAGGACGTTCGCCGTGATGCCGCGCGAGCCGAGTTCACGCGTCAGGGCGCGGGCGAAGCCGATCAGACCCGACTTCGAGGCCGCATAGTTGACCTGTCCCGGAGAGCCGTACAGGCCGACCACCGAGCTGATCAGGACGATGCGTCCCTTCTTCTTGCGGATCATGGACCTGATGACCCGCTTGACGGTGCGGAAGGTCCCGGTGAGGTTCGTGTCCAGGACGGACTCGAAGGCGTCGTCGCTCATCCGCATCAGCAGCTGGTCGTCGGTGATGCCGGCATTGGCGATCAGCACCTCGATCGGGCCGTGCTCCGCCTCGGCGGCCTTGATCGCGGCGTCGAGGCTCTCGCCGTCGGTGACGTCGGCCGCGACGGTCAGCGCTCCCTCGGGGCCGCCCTCGCCGGAGCGGCTGGTCACGGTCACCTTGTCGCCGCGACGGAGGAACTCCTCGGCGATGGAGCGACCGATCCCGCGGTTGCCTCCGGTGATCAGGACACTGCGCGGCTCGGGGGTGGCGTCGGACATCTGGGCTCCTCGGGGTGGGGACGGTGGGTGGATCACGGGACGTCGGGTACGGCACCGGGTGACCCGTGTGCTCTACGATACGGGGCGAGACCGTGTCGGGAATCTTGGGGGAAACCCGCCCTCGAACGTCAGCCCTGGGAAGGTACTACGCAGATGGCATACCGCTTCAATCCTCCGCCGAACTGGCCGATCGAGGACCCGGATTGGACGCCGCATCCCGGCTGGCAGCCGGATCCGGCATGGGGCCCCGCTCCGGAGGGCTGGAACTTCTGGGTCGAGGCCGACGAGCCGGCACCGGCGCCGGAATCGGCCGCACCCGCGCAGCAGCAGCCCGTCGATCAGCAGCCGGTGGAGCCCGCAGAGCCCGTCCAGGACGATGCGACGCGACGGGTCCCGACGGACCAGGCCGGCCAGGGTGCCGCACAGCCGTTGCCGCAGCAGGGGCTCGAGCCCGTCGAGGAGTCCTCGACGGAGCAGCCGCCGAACGACGGCTCCGAGGTCGAGGGCCACCGTGAGGCAGGCCCCGCCGGCGAGCCCGCGGCCGGCGAGCAGCCGCCCTCGAGCATCGAGCAGGCACCCGAGGAGTCCGATCCCTCCGATCACACGACGGGCGCCGCAGCGGCGGGCGTCGGCCTCGGGGCGGCGGCCGGAGCCGGTGCCGCGGCGGCGGGGCCCGACGACGGCGACGGCGACAGGACCCATGTCGCCGGTGACGTGTCGCAGGCGCCCGGCGCCCCCGACGCTCCTGCGGACGGCGCGAGCGAGACCGCCGAGTATCAGGGGCCCGACCTCGAGGCCGGGCTGGCGCAGCAGGCACCCTACGAGTCCGCCGAGCCGGTCGAGCCCGCTGCGGGCGATCCGTACGGCGATGCCGGCGCAGCGCAGCCGGATGCGGGTTACGGGCAGGGGACCCCGGCCCCGGAGTACGGCCAGGCATCACCCGGGTACGGGCAGGCATCGCCGGCTCCCGGGTACGGGCAGGATCCTGCGGCCCCGGGCTATGGGCAGGGTTCGCCGGCTCCCGGGTACGGGCAGGATTCTGCGGCCCCGGGCTATGGGCAGGGATCCGCGTCGGACTACCCGGCCTCCCCCGGCTACGGGCAGAGCCCCGGCACCGACTCCGGGTGGACCGCGAGCACCGGTCAGGGCGAACCGCCGAAGAAGAGTGCGATCGCGCGGTTCTGGTGGGTCGGATGCATCGTCCTGTTCCTCGTGGCGGCCATCATCGTCGCGGCCATCGGGATCTTCCTCTTCACCCGCGGCGGTGATGCCACCGCCGAGGGCGATGGCTCGAGCACCACCAGCCAGGAGGAGTCGGCGTCCGAGCAGGAGTCGGCGTCCGAGGAGGAGACGACCACCGAGGAGGAGGGCGAGGAGCCGCAGTCGCCCGATCCGACCACGGAGCTGCCCACGGTCAGCGACTCCGCCGTCTCGAAGGACGTCGTCAGCGAGAACGGTGCGGGAACCGTCGCGGTGGACATGACGTGGGCGTCCGCCGAGGATCTGCCGAGCACCTACGGCGGCACGGTCGAGGAGCCGAAGAACGGCAACTACCTCGTGGTGACCTCGCAGGTGACCGTGACCGAGGGGACGATGGAATTCCCGTCGTTCTACTTCAACGTCGTCACGCCCTACGGCGGCGATGTCGATTCCTCGTCAGAGACCTTCGGCCTGGCGAACTCGGGGATGGACTACGACTCCTCATATCCGTTCCAGAAGGGTGAGACCTACACGATCACCCAGCTGTTCGACCTGGAGAAGTCCGGCGGAAACACGCTGGTCTACGACAACTACACCGATGTGTACAAGTGGGACGTCCCTGCGTGAGTGGGCGTTTCAACCCCCCGCCGAACTGGCCGGAGCCGCCTCGTGAGGGCTGGACCCCGCCGGAGGACTTCCGCCCCCACGCCTCGTGGGGGCGGGTCCCGGCGGGGTGGCACCTGTGGATCCCGGAGGCGCCGCTCGGTCGCGGGCAGGCCCCGCTGCAGCACTCGGAGGACGTCCCCGCCAGCGGCGCGCGTCCCCGACGGCGGGTTCAGACCTACCCGGTCGCGGTCATCAACCCCGGGATGTGGACGCACAACCACCTCGAGGACGAGGACTATGGCTTCCCGGCGGCGAAACCGGTCCCGAACCGACCCCGGCTGCGCCTCGGCGTCACCATCTCCGTGACCGTGGCGGGATTCCTGCTCGCCGCGCTGACCGCCGTGATGTTCGTCTTCCTGGTCGACTTCGCGATCGAGGACCTGCCCGGCGTGCTCTCCGGGGCCCCGAGCACCCTGCTCGCCCCCGCCGTCGATCCTGGGACCGTGCTCGCGGAGCCGGATGCCGGATGACTCGACGTTCCGCCCGTCGTCGCGTCCTGCTCAGCCGCGAGACGCTGCTGGGGCTCCTGCTCGTCCTGCTGGCCTCGGCGATCTGCGTCGCGCTGGGCTTCTGGCAGTTCGGCCGCTTCGAGGGCAAGCGCGATGCGGCTGCGACCATCGAGGCCAACTACTCCGCCCCGCCGGTCCCGATGGCCGAGGTGCTGCAGACGCCCGACGCACCGCTGCCCGCCACCCAGGAGTGGACGCCGGTCGAGCTCCAGGGCAGCTACTGCACCGACCCCGGCTGCGTGCTGTACGTGCGCAATCGGCAGCTCGGCGGTGATGTCGGCTTCTGGCAGCTGGTCCCGTTCACCACCGACGACGGCTCCACCCTGCTGGTCAATCGTGGCTGGGTGACCTCCCAGGGGCAGCGTTCCGCCCCGGCCGACCCCGCCCCCGTGCCCGAGGGTGAGCTGGGCCTGACCGTGCGGCTGCGACCCGCCGAGCCCGTGCTCGACCGGGAGATCCCCGAGGGCCAGGTGCACTCGGTGAACCCGCCCCAGATCGAGGGCCTGCTGCCCGCCACCGGCGGAGAGATGATCCGCCACGCCTACGGCGACCTCGTCACGGAGGATCCGTCCTCCCCGCGACCGGCCGAGCTGCCCGATCCCGACACGTCGCTCGGGCCCCACCTGTCCTATTCGGTGCAGTGGTGGGTCTTCGCCCTGTTCTTCCCGGGCGCTCTGATCTACCGCACCCGGCGCGCGATCCAGGATCTCGATGCCGAGGACGCCGACGCCGACGCCGACCCTGCGGGGACCCGCCCGCGCCGCACCACCGACCACCGTCCCCAGCGGCAGGCCCACAGCCGACGCCGGGGCCGCGACGAGGAGGAAGAAGATGCCCTCATCGACCACCCGGGCCACTGACCGGCGCAGCGCACCTGCGAGCCGATTCCTGCCGGGCCCCCGACCACGCCGGATCGCCCACCGCGGTCTCGCCCTGGACGTCGCCGAGAACACCCTGGGCGCCTTCCAGGCCGCCGTGGATGCCGGTGCGGACGTGCTGGAGACCGATACCCGCGCCACCGCCGACGGGCTCGCCCTCGCCGTCCACGACGAGGACCTCCAGCGGATCGCGGGCGATCCGCGCCGCATCGACGAGCTGACCGCCGCCGAGGCCGGGGCCGTCCGCCTGGCGGGCGACGAACCGCTCGCGATGCTGGAGGACGTGCTGGACACCTTCCGCGACGTCCCGGTCAACATCGACGTCAAGGCGCCCTCCGCCATCGGCCCGGCCGTCGCGGCGATCGCCCGCACGCGCAGCGCGGACCGGGTCTGCATCGCCGGGTTCGACGGGACGGTGGTCCGTCGGACGGTCCGCACCGTGCAGGCGGCCACGGGCATCCTCCCGGTGCGCAGCGCTGCCCGCGGCGTGATGGCCTCGTTCCTCGCCGCCCGCGCCGTCGAGGCACCCGATGCCGTGATCGGGCGGCTCCTCGCCCCCTACGGCGCCCTCCAGGTCCCCATGACCTACCAGGACTATCCGATCGTGACCGCGGCGAACGTCGCCGCGGCGCACCGGGCGGGCTGCGAGGTGCACGTGTGGACGGTCGATGATCCCGTGACCATGCGGGAGCTCCTGGTCACGGGCGTGGATGGTATCATCACCAATCGGGTCGATCTGCTCTGCGAGCTGCTCGACGCCGCGTGAGCACCCCGCCTCGGGAACAGATCGGATCCCGCGGGCGTTGCCACCCTTGAGACCTCACCGGGCGGGACCCCGTCCGCCCACCATCCGGCAGGAAGCGAGAACCGCATGAGCAGCCGCAGCCTGAGAGGCACCCGACTGGGCTCCCTCTCCATGGAGACCGACGAAGGCGTCCTCGCCGCACCGCGCCAGGAGGCGGTCTACGACTGCCCCAACGGCCACACGATCGTCCTCCCCTTCTCGGTCGAGGCCGACGTGCCCGCCGTCTGGGAGTGCCGTTGCGGTGCCTCCGCGCTGCTGCGCGACCACGAGCGGCCCGAGGCGAAGCCCGGCAAGCCGGTGCGCACCCACTGGGACATGCTCCTGGAGCGTCGCAGCGAAGAGGATCTCCAGGTCCTCCTCGACCAGCGCCTGGCTCTGCTGCGCTCCGGTCGGCTGCACCAGCGCCGCAACCTCTGAGCACGCCCCGCGAGATGCGCCGGCGCCCCCGCTCCACCGCACGGTGGGACGGGGGCGCTGCTGTGTCGAGGTCCGGCGCTCGCTCAGTCCTGGGTGATCGCTCAGTCCTGGGTGATCGTTCAGTCCTGCTCGATCGTGGGCGGGGTGGTACCGCGCCCCTCCGAGCCGTCGCCGCGGTCCTCCGGCTTCTGGGCGTCGAGGATGATCTCCCCGTCGATCACTCCGCTGCCGGAACGGCGGTACAGCACCCGACGGGCGCCCTCGGAGCCGCTGCCCAGCCCCATGGCCTTGACCGAGCGGCGCTGGACGGGGGTCAGCAGCAGGATGAGCCCGACCAGGTCGGTCAGCACACCCGGGAAGAAGAAGAACAGAGCCGAGAGCACGGTGAAGGCCGGGCGCGAGAGATGGTCCTGGACGTCGCCGCGGCCGCGGACGGCGCGCATCAGGGACCGCATCCGCACGAAGGACTGCTGGCCTGCGGTCACCAGCAGGGCGATGCCGATCACCCAGCCCACCGCGATGATCAGCACCGACCACCACAAGCTGGTGTTCATCCCGATCAGCACCAGGATCGCCAGCTCCACCAGGCCGACCACCACGATCGCGATCGGCAGCAACGTGCCCCAGCGGGAACGGTCGGGACGGCCAGCGGTGCCGGGTGCTGTGCTCATGTCGGCAGACTAACCCAGGCGCCGGAGGATCCGCTGGGCGCCGCGTGAGAGTCCCCAGAGCGTGACCAGCACCAGGGCCTCGGCCACGATCCGGGGGGACATCTTGCTGACCCCCTCGGTCCGCTCGTCGAAATCGATCGGGACCTCCGCGATCACGGCGTCGTGGGCGCGGGCCCGCCGGGTCATGTCCACCTGGAAGCAGTACCCCTGGGAGGCGATGTCGGCGGCGAGCAGCTGCTCCAGCAGCTCGGCGCGGAAGAGGCGGAATCCCGCCGTCGCGTCCCGCACCCCGAGTCCCAGCAGCGCACGCACGTAGGCGTTCGCCGCGCGGGACAGGAGCAGGCGGGAGACCGGCCAGTCGTGCACCCGCCCGCCGCGCACCCACCGCGAGCCGATCGCGAGGTCGGCGCCGCGCCGCACGGCCTCCAGGAGTCCGGGCAGCTGTTCGGGACGGTGGGAGGCGTCGGCGTCCATCTCCCCCAGCTGCTCGTAGCCGTGCTCGAGCCCCCAGGCGAAACCGGCCAGGTAGGCCGGGCCGAGTCCCTCCTTGCCGGCGCGGTGGAGGACGTGGACGTGATCGTCGCGGGCGGCGACCTGGTCGGCCCACTCCCCCGTGCCGTCCGGCGAGGAATCATCCACGACGAGCACATGGACGTCCGGGACCGCAGCGCGCAGGCGCGCGAGGGTGCCGGGCAGGGCCTCGCGCTCGTCATAGGTGGGGATGACGATCAGCGTGGGCGGCAGGGCGGCGGTGGACGGTCTCATGATCGGTTCCGCTCCCGTCGGCTCGGCAGCGGGGCGAGCGCCCGGCGGCGCCCGGTGAGCGCGGCGAGGAACCCGACCAGGCCCAGCGCGCACAGCCCCACGGCGATCCAGGGCCCGGCAGCGACCGCCGGGGTGATCCCGGTGCGCAGCGGGACGTCGGCGAGGACCGCGCCCTGCTCCCAGTGGTCGACGAAGTCGAGCCGGCGCCCGGTCGGGGTGAAGATCGCCGAGTGGCCCACCGTGGAGACGTGCACGACGCTGCGACCGGAGACGACGGCCATCACCTTCGCCTCGGCCAGCTGCTGGATCGCCTCGTGGGAATCGCCGAACAGCGCGTTGTTGGACTGCACGACGACCACCTCGGCCCCGTCGCGCACCACGTCGCCGACCAGGTTGTCGTAGGCGATCTCGAAGCAGATCAGCACGCCGACGCCGTGCCGGCCCTGGTCGAGCGCCTCGAGATCCATCACCCCGACCTCGTCGCCGGCGATCATGTCCCGCGGGACCAGATCGACCTTGTCGGAGAGGGTGCGGAAGAAGTCCCGGTACGGGATGTACTCGCCGAAGGGCACCGGGTGCCGCTTGGAGTAGACGTAGGGGGTGGAGCCGTCCGGCGCGAACAGCACGGACTGGTTCAGGCGCTGGGTCTCGCCGACCGCGGCCTGGGTGCCGATCAGGACGGGGGCGCCGGCGTCGGCGGCGGCGGAGCCGATCTGGTCCGACATCCGGGGATCCTGGCGCGGGTCGTAGCCGGTGGAGTCCTCGGGCCAGACGATCAGGTCCAGCTGCCGGCCCTCGGCGCGGGTCTGCTCGATGGTCTCGCGGGTGACCGCGAGATGGTTCTCGAAGACGTCGTCGGGCATGGTCATGGTCGCCGGGTCGATCTTCTCCATCGATCCCTGGATGCCGGCGACGGTCATCGTGCCGCGGTCCTGGGGAGCGGGATTGGGCGGATGAGGCACGACCATCGTGGCCAGGATCGCGCCGACCGCGAGGGCCAGCGGCCACACGCCGGCGAAGCCGACCAGCCCGCGGTGGCGGCGCCCCAGCAGGGACAGCACCCCGTGCAGCAGGAGCTGGCCGAGGAGGGCGACGACGAAGGCGAGGCCGGCCATCCCGATCCAGGGGCCCAGGTTCAGCAGCGGGGAATCGGCCAGGGCGAAGGCGCTGGCGCCCCACGGCAGCCCGCCCCAGGGGACGTGGCTGCGCAGCGTCTCGACGCCGACCCAGAGGGCCGAGACCACCACGGCCGAGGTCAGGCACAGTCCGCGTCGGAGCATGACCGTGCGGGCCAGCAGACCGAACAGCACGATGTAGAGCGCCTCGAACACGCCCAGCGCCACCCACGGAGCCGTGCCCGCATAGGTGTTCGCCCAGGCGGTCAGCGGGATGAAGAAAGCCGCGCCCCAGGCCAGCGACACCAGGATCGCCACCCACACGCTGCGCACCAGCAGGCCGGCACCGAGCAGGGTCAGGGAGACGGGCAGCAGCATCCACATCCCGTACGGCGGGAAGGCGAGCAGGGCTGCGCCTCCTCCGGCGATGCCGCACACGAGGGCCGCGGGCCACGGCGTGGGATCGAACTCGTCGCGTGCCCGCCGCGCGCCCGCCCGGGTGGAGGCGGCCCGGGTCGTCGCCGTCATGCGGGGGTCCTCCCGAGCCGGTCGTGGACGATTGCCCCGTCGACGACGGTGCGCAGCGCCCGAGGGGTGCCCCGGTCGAGATCGGGCAGCAGCGGGGTGCGGGAACGGGGGTCGGTCGACCAGGCCTCGACGCGCTCGGCCCGGGACTGCACGGTGAGATCCCAGGGCTCCCACACCACGAAGGTCGCCTCGATCCCGGTGCGCAGCGAGCCGGGGTGGCGTCGGCCGGCGACGCGCTGACCGCCGCGGGTGGCGGCGAGGTACGCCGCCCGATCGCTGATCCGCTGGTCGGGCTCGGGCCGACGGGTCGCTCCGCGCACCCAGTCCCAGGGATCGGTGCTGCTCGCCCGGCCGCCGGAGCCGAAGGCCAGCGGGGTGCCGTCGGCGAGCAGGTCGAGGTAGTCCTCGCTCTCGGTGACGGGGTCGATCACGCGCACGCCCTCGCGCTCCCCCGTCGGCCCGGGCAGACGCAGCACGATGCCGCGGGCGGCCGCCGCCGTGTCCTCGTCGGGATCGGGAGCGGCGCCGTCGACCGTGGCGGCGGCGTCCACGAAACCGGGGGTGACCAGGCACCCGATGGCGTCGACGACCTCCGCGCCGTCGTGGATCACCCGCGCGGTGTCCTCCGGGCCGGTCCAGGCGATCAGCCCGTCGGCGACCAGCATCGCGGAGGCCTCGGGGTCCTCGGTGCTGTACAGCACGATGCCCGTGTACAGCACGGGTCGGGCGGGCTGAGCGGGCGGAGCGGCGGTGTCGTTCTCTCTCACGTGCCCCAGGGTCTCGTGCGCGCCTGGGAGAAAGCTCATCGGTCGATCTCCTGGGCGACGAGGCCGCGGCGGACGGCCCGCACCGCCCCCCGGGCGACGGCCCCCAGCTCCTCGTCGGCCGTGAGCTGATCGAGCAGGTCGATGACCTGACGGCAGTGGCGCACGAAGTCTCCGGGCGGCAGATCATTGCCGTCCAGCGCGGCCGCCAGATGGACGCCGCGGGCCCAGCGGTGCACGATCGCGGAGATCGCCGGATCGGGCGGCGTGGTCGGATCGATGCCGTGGCGGGCCTCGGCCGCCTGCAGCTCGGTGGCCAGATGACCGGTGGCCTCCAGCGCGGCGCCGACCGCCGGGTCCGCGATGATCTCGGGCGCCCGGTCGTCGCGACGGGTCTCGTGGACGGCGGCGGAGACCACGGCGGCCAGGCCCGGGGGGTCCAGGCCCGCCCAGGCGCCGTGCTCGAGGCACTGCGCGATCAGCAGGTCGCGGTCGCTGAACAGGCGGCGCAGCCGCAGGCCGCCGGGAGTGGGGACCAGCTCCTCGTCCTGGCGGGCGAGATAGCCGAGCTCGACCAGCAGATCGGCGAGGCGGTCGAACCGTCGCGCCAGCGAGCTGGTGCGGCCCTGGATGCGGCGCTGGACGCCCTCGAGATCGGTGCGGGCCTTGCGCCAGCGGCCCACCCAGCGCAGATGGGACTCCAACTCCGGGCAGCCGGCGCAGGGGTGCTCGCGCAGCTCCTGGCGCAGCTGCTGGAGCAGCTCGTCGCTCGCGGCGGTCGACGGGGCGCGCTCCGTGCGGGCACGCACCTCGCGCCGGGGATCGTCACGGCCGGAGAGCTGCTGGCGCAGCGCGGCGGCGGTGTCCTTGCGCACCTTCCCGCTGCCGAGCGCGTCCTGGTGGGGCAGGCGCAGCGTGTCGATGACGGCCGGGGAGGACGGGACGTCCCCGGGGCGGAGCGTGCGGCGGCGTCCCTCCGTGTCCAGCAGTTCGACCTGCGGTCCGCCGAGCACGACGCGGTCCACGTCCAGCACGACGGCATAGCCGCGGCGCTTGCCGCCGGGCACGGCGATCACCTCGCCGCGCCGCAGCCCGCCGAGCATCGTGCGGGTGCGGTCGCGATCGGCGGCGGCCCGGGCCTGGGACAGCGACTTCTCCCGCGCGCTGATCCGCTCCTGGAGCTCGGCGTACTCGAGCAGGTCGCCGCGGTCGCAGGTGACGGCCGCGCGGTAGGAGTCCGCCGTGTCCTCGAGCTCGCGGGCGCGGCGGGCGAGGCCCACCACGGAGCGGTCCGCCTGGAACTGGGCGAAGCTGGTCTCCAGCGTCTCCCGCGCCCGGGAGAGGTCGAAGCGGTCCAGCAGATTCACGGTCATGTTCGGGGTGGGCCGGAAGGCGGAGCGCAGCGGATAGGTGCGCCGGGAGGCGAGCGAGCCGACGGCGTCGGCGTCGAAGCGGGGCCCGGCCACCACGACCGCGTGCCCCTCGGTGTCGATGCCGCGCCGTCCCGCCCGACCGGTGAGCTGCGTGTACTCCCCGGGCGTGAGGTCGGCGTGGTCGACCCCGTTGAACTTGACCAGCTTCTCCAGCACCACGGAGCGTGCCGGCATGTTGATGCCGAGCGCCAGGGTCTCGGTGGCGAAGACGACCTTGAGCAGGCCGCTCGCGAAGAGCTCCTCGACGACGGTCTTCAGCAGCGGGAGCATCCCGGCGTGGTGGGCGGCGTAGCCGTCGAGCACCGCACGGCGGAACGTCGCGATGCCCAGGACCTCCTCGTCCTCGACCCCGATCGGGGTCAGGCGATCGTCGAGCACGGCCCGGATCGCGCGGCGCTCGTCCTCGTCGGTCAGACGCAGCCGCACCCGCGCGCACTGCTGGACCGCGCCCTCGCAGCCGGCCCGGGAGAAGATGAACATGATCGCCGGCAGTAGCGCGGCGTCGTCGAGCATCCGGACCAGCTCGGGTCGGCGCGGCGGGCGGGGGCCGTCGAGGGCCCCGCCGCGGGACGCTCCGCGGCCGCGATCGCTCCCGTGCCGCGCGTGCGGCGGTCGGTGTCGGCCGGAGCCGCGCGGGCGGTGCCGGCCGCTGGTGCCCTTGCGGCCGGCGGGGGCGCGCCCGCGGCTGCGGCCGGAGCGTTCGTCCACCGGCAGGGAGAAGGAGGTGACCCGCTCGATCTCCGGGTTCACGTGCCGCGTGCCGCGGACCCCCGGTCCGTGGGAGACGACCGGCTCGCCGTGGTCGTCGACGAAGAGGTCCATCAGCTCCTCCCCGACCACGACGTGCTGCCACAGCGGCACCGGGCGGGTCTCGGAGACCACGATCTCGGTCGCCCCGCGCACCTCCTGCAGCCAGGCGCCGAACTCCTCCGCGTTCGAGACCGTCGCCGAGAGCGCGACCAGCTGCACGGAGGGGTCGAGGTGGATGATGACCTCCTCCCACACCGGGCCGCGCATGCGGTCGGCCAGGTAGTGGACCTCATCCATGACCACGAAGCCGAGCCCTTCCAGCAGGGAAGAGTCGGCATAGAGCATGTTGCGCAGCACCTCGGTGGTCATCACCACCACGTCGGCGTCGGGCCGGATGGAGGTGTCGCCGGTCAGCAGCCCCACCGCCTCGTGGCCGAGCCAGTCCACCAGCTCGGTGAACTTCTGGTTCGACAGCGCCTTGATCGGGGCGGTGTAGAACACCTTCCGGCCGTGGGCGCGGGCGAGGTGGACGGCGAACTCGCCGACGACGGTCTTGCCGGCGCCCGTCGGCGCAGCGACCAGCACGGAGCTGCCCGCTTCGAGGACGCGGCAGCCGGCCAGCTGGAAGTCGTCCAGCGCGAAGTCGTAGCGGGTGGTGAAGGTTCCGAGCTCGGACGCGGCCAGGGACTTCTCGGCCTGCCAGGCGGCGTAGCGCTCCGAGGGCGAGCTCACGGGTAGTCTCCTTCCGAGACGTCGGCCAGCAGCCGGACCGCGCCCGGCAGGAGCCGGGCGGTGATCGGCAGCAGTGCGCGGGGCTCGCCGTCGGCGTAGCTGCGCAGGGCGCGCCCGTGGCGCAGCCCGATCGAGATCTCCCGGACGGGCCGGATGCCGAAGCCGTCCACGGAGGTGTGGGTGCCGCGGAAGACCCGCGGGAAGAAGCGCAGCAGCTCGGCGCGCCCGATCTTCTCGAGCGTGACCAGCTCGAGGCTGCCGTCGTCGAGCCGGGCCTCGGGCGCGACGCGCATCCCACCGCCGAAGATCCCGGAGTTGGCGAGCGTCACCATGGTCGCATCCAGCTCGATCCGCTCCCCGCCGTCGACCTCGAGCCAGTACGGGAAGGGCGTGAAAGCGGGCAGCTCCCGCAGCAGGGCGGTGGTGTAGCGCAGGGTGTGGACGCGGCCGGCGCTGTTCGCCCGGGCGTTGACCAGCGCGTCGAAGCCGAGGTTCACGTTGCCCAGGGCCACCGAGCGGTGCGGGAGCGCATGCTCTCCGGTACCGACGATCTCGATCGCGTCGATGGCGACCACCGGACGGGACAGGGCATGCAGCAGGATCCGTACGCACTCCTCGGCGTCGTTCAGGGGCAGCCCGAGGGCGCGGGCGAAGTCGTTCCCGCTGCCGGCGGGCACGATCCCCAGCCGCACGGGCGTGTCGGCCACGATCTCGGCGCCGAGGGCGACGGTCCCGTCGCCCCCGACGACCACCAGCGCGGTCAGGGTCTCGCGGACCTCGAGCGCCCGCGCGCGGGCCACCTGGGCCGACGGGCCCGAGAGGTCGACCACGGAGATGCCGGCCAGGCGCAGCAGGTGCCGGACCTGACGTCCCACCCGGTGCGCGGTGCCGAGGGCCGCCGTCGGATTCGCCAGCAGCCCGATCCGGAGCCTGCTCACCGTCCGTCCTCGTCGTCCTCGTCGAGGTCGGAGGGTTTGTCGATGGCTTCGACCTCGTCGTCGTCGAGATCGTCGTCCTTCCCGACGCCATGGCGCTTGTCGTGGATCAGGGCGATCACGATCGCGGCGAAGAACAGGCTCGCGATCACGGCCGACATCGCCAGCAGCGTGAACGGCTCGGGCGTGGGCACCATGACGGCGGTGAACAGCACGCTGACGAAGATGATCCAGCGCCAGGCCTTGAGCATCGTGCGCCCGCGGATGATCCCCAGGAAGTTCAGCAGCACCATGACCACCGGCACCACGAAGGCGATGCCGAAGGCCAGCATCGTCTTGACCAGCATCGCCAGGTATTCGTCGTACTTGATCAGCTGGGCGACGTCCTCGGACTCCGGGGTGAAGCTCAGCAGCACCGGCACCAGCTGGTTGACGGCCCAGTACCCGGCCGCGCAGCCGATGAAGAACAGCGGGATCGCCGACCCGAAGAAGCCGATCGCGTACTTGCGCTCGTTGCGATGCAGCCCGGGCATGACGAACAGCCAGATCTGCAGCATGATCATCGGCGAGGAGAGGATCAGCCCCACGTACGCGGCCATCTGCAGCCGCACGTTCAGACCCGTGCCGACGCCCTGGAAGTTGAGCTCGGCATTCATGCCCTGCGCGGACGCGAGGGCGAAGGGCCGCTTGAGCGCCTCGAACACCCAGGGGAAGACGAACCAGCCGACGATCGCGAGCACGATCACGGTCGCCGCGCTGATCATCAGGCGGTTGCGCAGCTCGACGAGGTGCTCCCCCAGGGCCATGCGCCCTTCGGGGTCCTTCGCCGAACGGTGCTTCCTGGTGCGACCGCGCCCCTGCGTATCACTCGCCACGGATGTGCTTCCTCCCCGTGCTCCGGGCCCGGGCGGTCACCCGCACGAGCCCCTTCCCTCGCTGTCCGACCGGCTGCTCAGTCGCGACGGTAGGAGTCGCCGTCCTCGCGGTGACGGACGCTCTCGGGCTCGTCCTCGTCGCGGGGGTCGTACTCGCGCTCGTCCCGCGCACGGCGGTCATCGCGCTCATCGCGGGAGCGACGGTCGTCGCGGTCGTCGCGATCATCCCGCGAGCGGCGGTCGTCGCGGTCATCGCGCGAGCGGCGCTCGTCGCGGTCGCGGGAGGAGCGGGAGCGGGGCTCCTCGTCCTCCTCCTCCTCGCCCTCGTCGCCGCGAAGCTCGTCGACCTCGCTCTTGAACACCCGCATGGACTTGCCCATGTTGCGGGCGAGCCCGGGAAGCTTGTTCGCCCCGAACAGCAGGATCACCAGCACGATCAGGATGACGATCGGCCAGGGGCTACGGAAGAAACTCATGGAATTACCTTTCAGAAGCGCCGCGATCTTGCACGGGCGCGCACATCATCCCACAGCGGACGGGGCGCTTGACGGACCGCACAGGGGACGGCTCGGCCCACCGCGCGGCGGGTGCTACCAGAGTAACGGCTAGGCCTGGGTGTGACGTGTGCCTGCGACGCGGGCCACGGTCACGATCGTGTCTCTCAGCTCACGCGGGGAGAGCACCTCGACGGCCCCGGCGGATTCGAGGACGGCGTCCACGAGCGCCGCACGCACCGGGGAGTCCACCCGGGCGAAGGTCGAGCCGTCGGCGCCGTCGCGCAGCTGGTCCGCATCGAAGGACTCCGCGACCCACCGGCCCGGGGGGTCCAGACGCAGCCACACCTGCCCGTCGACCAGGCCGTCCAGCGTCGGCCCCGCACCGGTCCCGGCCCGTTCCTGCGGCGTGCCCGGGGGCAGGATCTCGACGATCCGGTCCAGGCGGAAGCGGCGCTGGGCCCCGGCGAGCTCGCAGTCGGCCAGCAGGTAGGACCGGGTGCCGTCGGTATCGATCCGCAGCGGACGGATCCGCCGGACGCTGGTGCCCGGCCGATCCGTCGAGGAATAGCGGATGGTCAGGCGCGAGGCGTCCCCGTCGTCGTCGGCGCGCAGCGCCCGGTGGACGGCGGTCAGGACCGACTCGGCGCGGTCGGCGGTGCGTGAGGCCATCTCGTCCACGGAGGCGGCCTCGGCCAGCTCGTCCCGGGTGGGCGGTGCCGGCGGACCCTCGGATCCACAGTCGGCGCCGGCCAGCAGCTTCCGTCGGGCGCTGGCCACGATCGCCTCCGCCTCCCCGGCCGACGGCTCGAGGGCGGCGAGTCCGGCCAGCAGGGCGGTGATCTCCACGGCGCTGAGCCGCAGCGCCCGGCGCAGCGGCTCGGCATTGCGCACCCGCACGGTGCCGTGCTCCCACTCGGCCTCGATCAGGTCCTCCCAGCCGGTTCCCATGTCGCCGCAGACGAACAGAACCTGCAGATCGGTGATCAGCTGCGTCGTGGAGACGCCGAGCGCGGCGGAGAGCTCGGCGAGATCGACCTCGCCGCGCTCCATCACATAGGACGCCTCGGAGATCAGCCGCGAGAGGGTGTCGGCGCCGGTCGGGGTGGTGCGGATCCGGGGCTCCGGGCGCACGGCGGCGGCCTCGACGCCGGCCAGGTCGCCCTCGTCCTCGTGCACATCGGCGATGGCGGTGAGGACCTCGGCCAGCTCGGCGCGCCAGGTGGCCGGCTCGAGCAGCTCGCCCCAGCGGACGTCGGCGAGCACCAGGCGGCGCGCGGCGGGCCGGGGCAGCGGCGGCAGCTCGAGGCGCTCGGCATCCAAGGGGGCACCGGCGCGATCGCGCAGGGCGAGGGCCTTGAAGGGGGCCGCCGCGACGACGGCTCGGGCCTGGTCGTCGCTCTCGTGCATCGCCCCGAGCACCGAGGCGAGATCGGTCTGCTCCGGCCGCTCCTGCACGGCTGGCGGCCCGGCGGTGGGGAAGGACTCGATGCGCGAGGCGCGGAACAGGCGCGGCGCCGAACGATCGAGGTCCCAGCCGTGGATGTACCAGTGCCCTTCGTGGACGCCCACCACCCACGGCTCGACGTGACGCTCCGCCGGGACGCCCTGGGTGCCGCGATAGGTGAAGCGCACGGATCGGGCGGCGGTGACCGCCTCGAGCAGCGGGGAGAGCACGGGCAGGGATTCCACGGCTCCGCGCGGGGTGCGGCGCAGCAGGTCCGGGTCGGCGTCGTGTCCGAGGCTGAGCAGTTTGGAGCGCACGCGGCGGGCCGCTCCCCCGGCGGCGGCGTCGTCCCAGGCGCGGCTCGCGGCCAACAGCACCGTGTACTCCTCGGTGGTGAGGTCCAGCACAGCATCCGAGGTGCCCGCGTCGATCCGGTAGTAGACGGTGTTCTCGTCGAGGACGTCGCGCTCGGTGGCCAGCGGGAGTCCGAGCTCGAGGATCGCGGCCTTGTCGCGCTCGAACATGCGCTCGGCGGCCTGGTCGGACGCCGCGCCCGCGTAGTCGGGAATCACGGCGAAGAGCTTCGCGCGGTCGATCCGACGGCGCGACCCGATCGTCATGATGACGTTGAGCAGTCTTTCCACACCTTTGGCAGCCACCTGGCCAGGGTAACGGCCTTCCGGCCTTCCGCGGCCCTAAGCTGGTCCCATGCTGCAGTGGGAACGCGGAACGGTCACCGGCCAGAGGTCCTCCTGGCGAGGCGTGGCCCGCCTGGAGGTCGAGCTCGAGGGTGACGGCGAGGTGGTCTCCGCTCTCGCCTACACCGAGCTGACCGGTGCGCCGGGGCACGGGGAGAGCGTGCTGGTGAACACCAACGCGCTGCGCCGCGGGCTGGGCACCGGGGGCGATGCCCTGCTGGTGGCGCGCCGGGACGTGCTGCCGGAGACCGAGGCGTCCCGCGGCCACATGGTCAAGGCGCGCTACACGCCGATGCAGACCATGGTCGATGCGATCGACGACCCCGACGGGGAGCACTACGAGGTGATCCGTGAGGCCCAGGACGTCGACGGCATGCCCGTGGTGGTCGCGGATCTGCACTCCTCGCTGCCCGCGATCATCGCGGGGATCCGCGCCGAGCGCCACGGCGCCCGCATCGCCTACGTGCACACCGACGGTGCCGCCCTGCCCGCCGCGTACTCCCGCACCACCGCCCGGCTTCGGGAGGCCGGCCTGCTGACCTCCGTGATCAGCGCGGGGCAGTCCTTCGGGGGTGACCTTGAGGCGATCACGGTCCACTCGGCGCTGCTCGGGGCGAAGCACGTGGTCGACGCCGACGTGGCCGTCGTGATCCAGGGGCCGGGCAACCTCGGCACCGGCACCGACTGGGGGTTCTCCGGGATCGAGGCCGCGGAGTCGGTCCACGCGGCGACCGCCCTGGGCGGCGCCCCCGTGGCGACGCTGCGGGTCTCCAACGCCGATCCCCGCGACCGGCACCGGGGGCTCTCCCACCACTCCGCCACCACCTACGGCCGGGCCACGCTCGCCCCGGTGCGGCTGCCCGTGCTGTCCCGGAACGACTCTCGATACAGCCCTTTTCATGCGTCTGTAAGGGAACAGGTGAAAACGTCGATCATGGACGAGGCGCGGGGGCACGGCACCGAGCACCTGCTCACCGAGGTCGATGCGAAGGGGCTGCGGGACGCGCTCGAGGACATCCCCGTGCGGATGTCGACCATGGGTCGCAGCCTCGGGGAGGATCCCGAGGCCTTCCGCTACGCCGCCCTGGCCGGGCGCTGCGCGGCGACCCTCGCTCCCCGCCGCTGAGCAGGCGCGCACGGGGACTGCCCGCCCGGGTCGGTCGGCGGGTGAGGGTCAGTCTCCGGGCGAAGCCGTCTCGGGCGCTTCGCCGCGCTCCTGCACGAGGCGCTGGAGACGATGGGCGGCCGCGACGGCGCGCTTGCCGTCATAGCGCTGGATCGCGTTGATCGCGAGCGTCGATCCGTCGGCGAGGTCCAGGTGCGCCCAGGGGTCCCCCATCGGGAAGCTGATCCCCACGATCTCCGGCCAGTGGACCGTCCGGGCGCGGAACACATTGCGCACCTCGAGCACGTACGGCCGGGCGATCAGGCGCACGGACGCCTCGAGATGGCAGAACAGGAACATCATGATGCCCGTGCCCACCAGGCCGAGCCGGCCGCCGAGGTGGAAGCTCTCCAGCATCACCGCGCCGCCGATCATCCCGGCCAGCACGACCACCCCCGTCGCATAGGCGGAGATGCGCACCACGCGGGGCCGCAGCACGATGGTGGGGCGCTCCTGTCCGCCGGGCGGGCGCGGATCCGACGAGGACATGGCAGCTCAGATGCGACAGGCCTGGATGGCCGTGACGAGGATGGCGCGCGCTCCGGCGTCGTACAGATCGTCCATCATGCGGTGGGCGGACCGGCGATCGACCATGGCCCGCACCGCGGACCACTGGCCGCCGTGCAGCGGCGAGACGGTCGGCGACTGCAGACCCGGGGTGATCTCGACCGCCTTCTCGAGCAGCGAGGTGGGGATGTCGTAGTCGAGCATCACGTACTCGCGGGCCACCAGCACCCCGCGGACGCGGCGCTCGAGGACCTCCAGGGAATGCTCCGCCTCGGGACCGAGCTCCATCCCGGGGCGGGAGAAGAGCACGGCCTGGCTCTGCATGATCGGCTCGCCGAAGGGCTCCAGTCCCGCCTGGCGCAGGGTGGTGCCGGTCTCGACGACGTCGGCGATCACGTCGGCCACGCCCAGACGGATCGAGGACTCGACCGCACCGTCGAGGTGGACCACGGAGGCACTCACCCCGCGCTCGGCGAGATAGTCCTCGACGAGGTTCTCGTAGCTGGTGGCGATCCGGGTCCCGGCCAGGTCGGAGACGTCCGAACGGGTCCCGAGCGGGGCCGCGAAGCGGAAGGTGGACCCGGCGAAGCCGAGCGGCAGGATCTCCTTCGCGGGGGTGCGCGAGTCGATCAGCATGTCCTGGCCGGTGACGCCGACGTCGACCGTGCCGGAGCCGACGTACACCGCGATGTCGCGGGGGCGCAGGTAGAAGAACTCCACGTCGTTCTCCTGGTCGATGACCACGAGCTCCTTGGCCATGCCGCGACGGCGGTACCCGGCCTCGGCCAGCAGGTCGGCGGCGGGCTCGGACAGGGCACCCTTGTTGGGGACGGCGATGCGCAGCACGGATCCTCCTCGGCCGCCGCGGCGGCGCATGGGATGGGGCCGACGGGAGCCGGCCGGGTCGATGGAAAGCGGTGGGGAGCGGGTCAGCGGGTGGCGGCGGCTCAGAGCTGCCGGTAGACGTCCTCGAGGGAGATGCCCTTGGCGACCATCATCACCTGCAGGTGGTAGAGGAGCTGGCTGATCTCCATGGCGGCGGCGTCGTCGGACTCGTGCTCGCAGGCCATCCAGACCTCCGCCGCCTCCTCCACGATCTTCTTGCCGATCTGATGCACCCCGGCGTCGAGTTCGCGGACGGTGCCCGACCCCTCGGGTCGGGTGCGGGCCTTCTCGGTGAGCTCGGCGAACAATGCCTCGAAATCCTTCACACCACCAGGGTACGCGCCCGGCCGCCCCGTCCGTGCGGGCGACCGCCCACCGGGAGCGGGATCACTCCCGGCGGGTCATTCCCGACGGACCGTGGGATCCAGGTGCGCGGTCTCGACGGTGACCCGGCGCTCCCCCTCCAGCTCCTGACGATTCCGCACGTGCCACCAGACGAAGAAGCCCACCAGGGTGAAGGCGCCGTAGAACACGTACATGAACGCGCTCGCGTAATAGCCGGCGTCGACCAGCAGCGGCACACCCACGAGGTCGACGGCCACCCAGATCAACCAGAACTCGACCCAGCCCTTGGCCATGCCGAAGGTCGCCAGCAGGCTGCCGACGAAGATCCAGGCGTCGGCCCAGACCGGCTCGTAGGAGCCCAGCATCCGGAAGATCGGGGTCAGCGCCGCGGTGCCGCCGACGAGGGCGACCAGCAGCAGGGCACGGGTGCCCCAGGAGGCCCAGCGCGGCTGCACCGCGGTGCCGCCGGTGTCCCGGGCCTGACGCCAGCGCACCCAGCCGTAGATGCTGGTGAGGATGAACATGACCTGGCGGCCGGCCTGGCCGAGCAGGTCCACGGAGTTCGGGTTGCCGAAGACGCTGCCCAGGAACACGGTCAGCAGCAGGAGGTTGCCGGCGATGCCGATGGGCCAGGCCCAGACCTTGCGGCGCATCCCGCCGAGAGCGCTGAGCAGCCCGAAGACGTTGCCCAGCACTTCACGCAGCAGGATGAACTGCCCTCCCGCGAGGTCGATCCTCGCGGTGAAGAGCCAGTGCAGCAGGTCCATGGAGCGGTCGGGCCGCGATCAGTGCGCGGTGTGCGCCCGGGCGAGATCGCGCAGGGCGGAGATCTCCTCGGCGGCGTCCTGGGCGCGGTAGATCGCCGAGCCGGCCACGAAGACGTTGGCGCCGGCCTCCGCGCAGCGCTCGATGGTCTCGCGGCTGACGCCGCCGTCGACCTGGATCGACAGCTCGAGGTTCGCCTCGCTGATGGCGCGGCGGGCCCGGCGGATCTTCGGGAGCATGGACGTCAGGAAGCTCTGCCCGCCGAAGCCCGGCTCCACCGTCATCAGCAGGAGCAGGTCGAACTCCCCCAGGACGTCCAGCAGCGGCTCGATGGGCGTGGCCGGCCGCAGCGCGACGCCCGCCTGGGTGTTCTTGCGGCGCAGGTCCCGGGCGAGCTTGATGGGGGCGCCGGCGGCCTCGAGGTGGAAGGTGACCGAGTCGGCCCCGGCCTCGGCGTAGGCCGGTGCCTCGCGGTCGGCGTCGGCGATCATCAGGTGCGCGTCCACTCCGATCGTGCTGCGCTCGACGATCTGGGAGACCATGCTGGGTCCGAAGGTGAGGTTGGGGACGAAGTGGTTGTCCATCACATCGACGTGGACGCTGTCCGCCGTCGCGATCTTGTCCAGCTCACCGCCGATGTCCATGAAGTCGGCGTTGAGGATGCTGGGGTGGATGTAGTGGTCATCGGTCGAGTAGGCGGCGTTCATGCGGGTCCTTCCACGGTCGGTGCCTCGGCGAGGCGCAGCAGCGAGATGTACATGGCGTCGGTGCCGTGGACGTGCGGCCACAGCTGCACGGCCGGGCCCTCGCCGAGGTCGACCTCGGCCCGGGCGGCGGGCAGGATCCCGGCCCGGACGGCGTCGCGGGCATCGAGCTGGGTGGCGTCGTCGCGCTCGGCGAGGACGTCGGCGACGACCAGGCGGGTCTCGGCGAGGTGCGGGGAGCAGGTCACGTAGGCGACCACGCCTCCGGGGGCGGCGGCGTCGAGCGCCGAGCGCAGCAGGTCGCGCTGCAGGCCGGCGAGATGCCCGATGTCGGCGGGGGTGCGGCGCCAGCGGGCCTCGGGACGGCGGCGCAGCGCGCCGAGGCCGGAGCAGGGGACGTCGGCGAGGACCCGGGAGAAGCGCCCGGGCAGCTCGGCGCCGATCGTGGTGCCGTCGGCGGTGCGGGTGGTGATCTCGCAGCCCGCCTCCTGGAGGGCGGCGACGGTGCGCTCGACCAGTTCGGTGCGGTGCTCCTGCAGCTCGACGGCGAGGAGGTCGGCGTCGTGGCCGACGGTCAGCCCGCCCAGCAGGGCGGTCTTGCCGCCGGGGCCGGCGCAGAGGTCGAGCCAGTGCGCGTCCTCGGCCCGGACCAGGTCGTCGGCGCCCAGGGCGAGGGCGAGGGCGGCGAGCTGGCTGCCCTCGTCCTGGACGGCGACCCGGCCCTGCTGGACCAGCTCCAGGCCGCCGGGATCGCCGGAGGGCCAGGCGGCGGCGAAGACGCTCAGATGACCCTGGCTCGCGCCGTGGTCGATGAGCTCGTCGAGGTCGGTGAGTCCGGGCCGCATGACCAGGGAGACGGCCGGAGCGGCGTTCTGGGCGGCCAGCAGCTCGTCGATCTCCTCGCGGTCGCGGCCGTGCCCGGCCAGGGCATCGCTCATGGCGCGCACCACCCAGCGGGGATGGGAGTGGACGACGGCGAGGTGCCCGGCGAGGTCCTTCTCCCGGTCGGGGGCGACCTCCTCGATCCACTCCGGCAGGGTCCTGCCCCCCACCCGGCGCAGCACGGCGTTGACGAAGCTGGCGGCGCCCGCGCCGACCTCGGAGCGCGCCAGGGCCACCGTCTCCGAGGTCGCGGCGTGCGGGGCGACCGTCATGTCCAGCAGCTGGTAGGCGCCCAGGCGCAGAATGTCGACCAGCGCGGGATCGACGTCGGCCAGCGGACGGTCCACGCAGGCGGCGAGGATCGCGTCACACCGCCCCTGGGCGCGCAGCGAGCCGTAGAACAGCTCGGTGGTGAAGGCGGCATCGCGGCCGGAGACCCGGTGGCTGCGCAGCAGCCGCGGCAGGACGAGGTTGGCGTAGGAGTCCTCCTCGCGCACCAGGCGCAGTCCCTCGAAGGCCACCTGCCGCGAGGGGGTCGCGCGGCGTCCCCGCTCCGAGGGACGGGAGGCGGAATAGCCGCGGCGGGGCCCGCCCGCGCCGCGGGAGCCGGAGCGCTCGCGCCCCTTCGCGTCACGGCCGTCGCGGGGCCCGGCGCCGCGGTGGTCCTCGCGCCGTCCTCCGCGACGATCGTCGCGTCCTCGGTGCTGCTCGCTCATGCCTGTGCTCCGTCCTGCGTGAAGGTGGCGTCGGCCCCCAGGCCCGCGCCGCGGGCCCAGTCGGCGGCCCGCATGGGCCTCTTCCCGGCCGGGGCGAGCTTCGCCACGGCCAGCACGTCCGTGCCGGTGCCCACGAGCATCTGGCGCTTGGTGGCCTCGATCCGACCCGGAGGCAGCGGGGCGTGCTCCGCGGCGGCCTCCAGGCCGAGGATCTTGGTGCGGGCCCCCTCCAGCAGCGTCCAGGCGCCCGGGGTCGGGCTCATCCCGCGGATGTGGGCGCTGACCTGATCGGCCGGCAGGGTCCAGTCGATCGCGGCCTCGGCGGTCGAGAGCTTCGCGGCGTGGGTGGCGGCGGCATGGTCCTGCGGCGTGGCCGTCGCCGTCCCGTCCTCGAGGGCGTCCAGCACCGCGGCCAGCACGGGGGCGCCCTCGACGGCCATGCGCTCGAGCAGCTCGCCCGAGGTCTCGAACTCGCCGATGCCGGTGCGGGCGGTGGCGAGGACGTCTCCGGTGTCCAGGCCCTGCTCGAGGCGGAACACGCTCATCCCGGTCTCGTGCCGACCGGCCAGCACGGCCCGCTGGGCGGGGGCGGCGCCGCGCCATGCCGGCAGCAGGGAGAAATGGAGGTTGATCCAGCCGAGGGCAGGGATGTCCAGCGCGGCCGGCGGGACCATGCCGCCGTAGGCGACCACCGGCGCCGCGTCCGGGGCCAGGTCGCTCAGCTGCTGCTGGACCGCCTCCTCGCGCAGCGATGCGGGGGTCAGCACCGGGACGCCGGCCTCCTGGGCGAGCGCCTTGACGGGGCTGGGCGTGAGGGTGCGGCCGCGTCCGGCGCGGGCGTCGGCGCGGGTGAGCACCCCGACGACCTCGTGATGCGAGTCGAGCAGGGTGCGCAGGGAGGGGAGGGCGACCTCGGGGGTGCCGGCGAAGAGCAGACGCATGATGGTCCGAGTCTACGGGGCGACCAGGGGGTCCAGGATCCCGCGTGGTCAGTACACGAGCCCGAACACCCATACCGCGAGGGTCATCGTGGTGATCGTGATCAGCACGATGCCGATGAGATTCAGCCAGATGCCCGCCCGCGCCATCTGCGGGATCTGCACGTACCCGGAGCCGAAGGCGATCGCGTTCGGCGGGGTCGCGACGGGGAGCATGAAGGCGCAGGTGGCGGCGATCGCCACGGGGATCGCCAGCAGCATCGGGTCGATCCCGATGCCTGCGGCGACCGCGGTGGCCACCGGCAGGAAGGTCGCCGCGGTGGCGGTGTTCGAGGTGAGCTCGGTGAGGAACAGGACGCCGGCCGCGCAGGTCGCCACCACCAGCACCACCGGCAGGCCGCCGATCTGCGCGGTGACCTCGCCGATCCATTCCGTCAGACCCGAGCTCCCGAACTGGCCGCTCAGGGCGAGACCGCCGCCGAACAGCAGCAGCACGCCCCACGGCAGCTTGACCGCCGCGTCCCAGTCCAGCAGGCGCACCCCGCGCGCCGCACCGGCAGGAAGCAGGAACAGCGCCAGGGCGACCACCATGGCGATGCCCGCATCGCCGATGGGCGGGTCCCCGGCACCCAGGATCCGCCAGATCAGCGGGACGAAGACCCAGCTGAGAGCGGCGAGCACGAAGACGATCAGCACCCGCACCTCGCCCGAGGAGATCCTGCCGAGCTTGCGCCGCTCGGTGCGGATCAGCTCGGCGCCGCCCGGGATCTCGGAGATCTCGGGCTTGAACAGCACCTTGGTCAGCAGCAGCCAGGCGATCACCATGAAGACCACGGCGATCGGGGCGCCGACGATCATCCACCGGCCGAAACCGATCGTGATCCCGAAGTCCTGGCTCATGTGGGCGGCGAGCAGGGCGTTGGGCGGGGTGCCGATGATGGTCGCGAGCGAGCCGATGGAGGCGGAGTACGCGATGCCCAGCATGAGGGCGATGCCGAAGTTGGAGCGGACCGCCGTGGAGGTGCCGTCGCCGTCGGGGTCGGGATCGACGCCCTCCCCCGGCTCCTCGCCCTTCGCGGCGGCATCGTCGAGGCGGAGCCGGTTGACCAGCAGCAGCACGGAGACGCCGATCGGCAGCATCATCACGGCGGTCGCGGTGTTCGAGACCCACATGGAGACGAAGCCGGTGGCCACCATGAAACCGAGCACCAGCAGCGAGGGGCTGGTGCCGATCGCGCCGACGATGGCCAGGGCGATGCGCTTGTGCAGGTTCCAGCGCTGCATGGCCAGTGCCAGCATGAAGCCGCCCATGAACAGGAAGATGATGTGGTTGCCGTAGGACGCGCCGACCTCGTCGAAGCCGACGTCCGCATTCAGCACCGGGAAGACGACCACCGGGACCAGGGCGGTCGCCGGGATCGGCAGCGCCTCGGTCATCCACCACGCCGCCATCAGCACGGCCGTCGCCGCGGTGAGCCGCGCCGCATGGGGCACGTCGGCGGGCATGATCGCGTAGACCACGACGGCGGCGACGACGCCGAGCGCCAGGCCCAGTCGGCGGACCAGGAGGGTGCGCCCGGTCTCGGCAGGGGCTCGTTCTCCCTCGGCGAGGTCCGGGCGGTCCTCGGAGGTGGTCGATGTCGAGGAGGAGTTCGAAGACATCTCGGTCCCTTCATCGCGTCGTCGCGGTGGAGTTCGGGTGTGCCCGGTCACACTACGCGGGCGGGGCGCCGGAATCCGGCACGGCCGACGGCGTGTCCGGCCCGGCGGGCGGATCAGAACACGTCGGGCGGATCAGAACACGTCGGGCGGATCCAGCCGCACCCGCAGCGATCCGTGGGCCTTGCGGGCGGAGCGGGCGGCGACCCCGGCGCGCAGCGCGTCGGCCAGCTCACGGGATCGGTGGGGGTCCAGCCGCACCACGGCCCGGGCGCGTCCGGCCGCGTCGGGCCCCTCGAGGTCCACGGGGCCGAAGACCTCGCTGCCGTCGGGCAGATCGGTGGTCTCCAGGAAGCTGCGGCAGGCCTCCTTGTCCCCGATGATCTCGGCGACCCGGCCGAAGGGGGGCAGGTCCAGGTCGCGGCGGTCCTCGAGCACCCGGTCCAGGAAGGCGCCGGAGCGGTGGGCGACGAGATCGCGGATCGCCGGGAGGGTCGCCGTGCCGACCACGAGCACCTCCCCGCCCTGGTCGGCGCTGCGCACCAGGGCGATGGCATTGCGCCAGCGGCGGACCGCCTCGACATCGGCGTCGAAGGCGGCGCGGCCCAGCATGGCGTCGGCGTCCAGCAGCAGCGCCGCGGCGAAGCGGTCCGGGGGTGAGGGCTCCGCCCCGGGGGTGGCCACGACGATCGCGTCGTCGGGCACCTCGGAGTCCTCGAGCGCGCCGTGGGCTCCCCCGGAGACCAGCAGCGTCACCGCGGGGAAGGCGCGGGAGAGCTCCTCGGCGGTGCGGGTGGAGCCGATGACCATGGCACGGACCTGGGTGCGATCGCATTCGGGGCAGCGGTAGCCGTCCTCGCGCCGGCCGCACACCCGGCAGTGCAGGTGCCCGCCGCGCCCGGTGATCGACAGCTGGGCGGCGCAGTGGGGGCACTGGGCGCGGGTCCCGCAGAAGGTGCAGGCGATCGCCGGCACGTACCCGGAGCGCGGCACCTGGACCAGGATGGGGCCGCGGGTCAGACCGCGACGGATCACCCGCATCGCCTCCTGCGGGAGGCGGGAGCGGCCGGAGGCCCCCTCGCGGTCGCGCAGGTACTGATCCATGGCCACGATGTGCGGGCGCACGCTGGTGACCGGGGCCGGCAGCGGGTCCAGCCGGGCGAGGTAGCCGGCGTCGGCCAGCGCCCGCAGCGGGACCGAGTCGCTGGCGGACAGGAACAGCAGCGCGCAGCGCTCCTCCCGCGAGCGGCACTGCAGGACCGTGCGCACGTGCGGGTAGGGCGCCCGGGGCTCCTCGAGGAGGTCGTCGGACTCGTCCACGCAGATCACCAGGGCGAGGTCGCGGACCGGGGCGAAGGCGGCCGAGCGGTTGCCGAGCACGATCCGGGTGGCTCCGCGCAGGACCCGACGGAAGGTGCGGTACCGCTTCTCGGGACCCTCGGTGCCGGCGAGCACCTCGTGGGCCAGGCCGCGCGCGGTCAGCACCCGGCTCAACCGGGCCACGTCCCGCTGATCGGGGGCGATGACCAGCGCTCCCTGCCCGTCGTCGAGGTCGGCGAGGGCGTCGGCGGTCACCACCGTCCAGGGATCGCCGGCGTCCAGGGTGAGGGCGGCGCGGGGCACGGGGCCGGACGGATCGCCGGCGCGGTAGAGCAGGGCGGCCAGGCCGACGTAGCGGTCCCCCGGGCGCGGGCCCGGCTCGGGGGGCTCCTGGGACTGTGGGGACTCCTGGGACTCCTGGGGCTCCTGGGACTCCTGGGACTCCGATGTTTCCGGGGCGGTCTCCTCCGCGGCGGCATCCGGCACCTCGGCGGCGGTCCCCTGCTCCTGCGCCTGTTCCTTGTCCGCGGCGGCCCGGTCCGCCTTCTCGGCCCGGGCGTGACGCGGGGGCAGGGCCAGGCGCAGCACGTCACCCACGGTGCCGCCGCTGCGGGCGGCGACGTCCTCGCAGACCCGCATCATCGCCGGGGGCACCACCACGTCGGTCGAGACCAGGCGGCGCAGCGGCGCCAGCGCACGGTCGGTGGTCGGCTCCGCGAGCCGATCGAGGACGAGGCCTTCGGTGTCACGGCCGGAGAACCGCACCCGAACCCGCATCCCGGGGCCGGCCTCGGCGGTCTCCGGCGTCACGGCGTACTCGAACGGGCGGTCCAGGTGCGGGAGCACTCCGACCAGGCGCACGCTCGCGACCGGCAGCTCACGGACCACGTCGAAGCCCGCGGTGGTGCGCAGGCCTCGGCCCCGGGCCGCCGCATCGCGGCCCGGGTCGTGCGGGGCGGTCTCGGGAACGGCAGCGGCGGGGGCCGCGAAGAGGCTCGCCTGCTCCTCCTGGGGCTCCCCCGCCGCTGCTGCGGCGGACGTGCTCAGCGCTGGTGCACCGCCACCAGATCGCACACGAAGATCAGCGACTCGCCCGGCGCGATGACGGGCGGTGCGCCCATGTCGCCGTAGGCGAGGGAGGCCGGGATCTCCAGCCGCCGCCGGCCGCCGACCTTCATGCCCTGGACGCCCTGGTCCCAGCCGGAGATGACCTGGCCGACGCCGAGCTGGAAGCGCAGCGGTTCGCCGCGGTCCCAGGAGGCGTCGAACTGCTCGCCGGTGGAATGGGAGACGCCGACGTAGTGGACGTCGACCACGTCGCCGCTGCCGGCCTTCTCGCCGTCGCCGACGATCTCATCGCGGCTGGTCAGCTCGGTGGGCGCGGGGCCCTCGGGGTGATCGATCTCGGGCTTGCTGCGGTCCATGGGGGCTCCTTCGGTCGGTTCGTTCCGGGGATGGTTCCGGTCTGGTCGGTCCGTGCGATGCGCGGCTCAGTCCACGCGATGCGCGGCGTCGAGGATGTCGATGACGAAGATCAGCGTCTGGCCGGCGAGCTCGTGCTGGGACTCCTCCGTGGTGCCGTAGGCCTCGGCCGGCGGCACCACCAGCATCACCTGGCTGCCGACGGGGAGGTCGAGGAGGTTCTGGTCCCAGCCGGCGATGACCTTGCCGCTCCCCTGGACGAAGGAGAACGGGGCGCCGCGGTCCCAGGAGGAGTCGAACTGCTTGCCGTCGGCCCAGCTCCAGCCGGTGTAGTGCATGACCAGGTAGTCGCCCTCGCGGGTGGTGTCCCCGGTGCCGACGATGAGCTCCTCGCGGGTGGTCCCCGAGGGCGGGTCGCCCTCGGGGGCGCCCTCGAGCGCGGGGGCGCCGTTCTCGCCCAGGGTGACGGCCGGGAAGTCTCCGGAGGGGTCTCCGGGCTCGCCCTCGGCGCGCAGGGGTTCGACGATGCGGTCGATGTCGGCGACCTGGATCAGGGAGCGGGCCTGCCCGGACTGGTCCTGCTGCCAGCCGGCCATCGCGAAGCGCGAGCCGACCGTCATGGTGGTGAAGACGTCGAAGGCCGCCTGGCCGACGCCGTCGGCGGTGACCTGCAGGCCACCGGCCGGGGCGCCCTGCCACCAGGACTGGAGGGTCTCGCCGCTGCTGGCGTCGACGTAGAGGCTGCGCCAGATCAGGGTGTCGCCCTCGGCGATGGTGGCACCGTCGCCCGGCACGACGACCTCGGCGTCGGCCGCGGAGATGCTCAGCGGGGCGGAGAACTCGACCGTCGGCTCCGCGCCGAGGTCCTCGCTGATCGTGACGCCCGAGAGCGCGGGCGGCCCGCCGCCCTCGGAGCCCCCGCCCGCGTCGGAGGCACCGGTGGCCTCGGGGTCGGAGCCGTCCTCGGAGCAGGCGGCCAGACCGATGACGGCGGAGGCGGCGAGGGCGGTGGTCAGCAGCGTGCGGCGGCGGATCAAGAGCGGGCCTTTCGGATCAGGGCCCCGAGCGGGGCGCGGGCACCAGGGTACGGGGCCCGGGCGGTGCCGTTCCCAGGGTGGGGACGGTCACCGGACCGGTCGTCCATGCCTCAGGCAGGAGGAGCCGGCGGCGCTGCGGCCTCGCCGTGCTCGCGGATCTCCTCGAGCAGGGCGTCGACCTCCGGCAGCGAGGTCGCGAAGGGGTCCAGCACCTGCACCGGCATGGCACCGGGGCGGGTCAGACGCAGGGTGGTCCAGTCCGCCACGTGGTCGACGCCGTACTGCTGGGCGGCGGTGACGACCTGGCCGCGCAGGTGGGCGCGGGTGGTGGTCGGTGCGTGCTCGCGGGCGTTCTCCACCTGCCGCTCCTGAAGCACCGACGGGGCCAGGCCTCGGCGCCGGAGCACCTGGAAGACGCTGCCGGAGGGATCGATGTCGTGATAGGCGAGGTCGAGCCGTTCGATCTCCGGATCGGCCAGGGTCACGCCGCGTCGGGCGGTGACCTGATCGAACAGCTTCTCCTTGATCGCCCAGTCGAGATGGGTCGCCGCCCACGAGCGGTCCCCCGTGCGGACCGCGTCGATCCCCTGCTGCCAGGTCTGCAGCACCTCCTGCTCGGCATCGCCCTCGGCGACGTCCGCGGCGAGGTCCAGCCAGCGCTGCTGCACCTCGACGGCGGTGGTGGCGCTTCCGTTCGCGGTGGGGATGGCCTGCTGCCCCGTGAGGTCTCGGGCGACGGCGCGGATCGTGGCGATGTCGTCGTGCAGGGCGAGCTCGGGCAGCGCCCGCCCGCTCTCGATCACCCGCAGCACCAGGTCCGTGGTGGCGAAGCGCAGGTGGGTGGAGACCTCGCTCATGGTGGAGTCGCCCACGATGATGTGCAGGCGGCGGAAACGGGTGGGGTCGCCGTGCGGCTCGTCGCGGGTGTTGATGATGGGGCGGGTGCGGGTGGTCGCCGAGGAGACCGCCTCCCACATGTGGTCGCTGCGGCGGGAGAAGACGAAGCGGCCCTCGGGCGCGGCGTCGTCGCGGACCACTCCCCCGGCGCCGGTGATGATCTGGCGGGTGACCAGGAACGGCAGCAGGTAGCGGGGCAGGCGGGTGAACTCTCCCCGGCGGTCCACGAGGTAGTTCTCGTGGGACCCGAAGGCGTTGCCCGCGGAGTCGACGTTGTTCTTGAGCAGGTGGATGCGGGCGTCCTGCCCCTCGGCGGCCAGACGCTGATCGGCCTGGGCGGCGAGGTCCGCGAAGATCCGCTCCCCGGCCCGGTCCTGGGCGACCAGCTCCCACCAGTCGTCGCACTCGGCGGTGGCGTACTCCGGGTGGGAGCCCACGTCGAGGTAGAGCCGCGCCGCATTGCGCAGGAACACGTTCGAGGAGCGGCCCATCGCCACCACCGGGCGGAACAGCTCCCGGGCGGCCGCCTCCGGCTCCAGGGCACGGGTGCCGTCGGCCCGCACGCACACCAGTCCGAACTCGGTCTCCAGTCCTCCGACGCGACGGATCATCGTGTCACTGGCCGCCCTTCTGGACGAAGGAGCGCACGAACGTCTCGGCGTTGGACTCCAGCACCGAGTCGATCTCGTCGAGCAGGTCGTCGGCGCCCTGGGCGGAGGCGAAGGTCTGGCCGCCGGCGGCGTCAGGGGCGTCGTCCGCGTCGTCGTCGTGGTGGCCGGGGCCGTGCAGGGACTGCTGGGACATGAGGTCCTCCTCAGGACTCGGAGACGGCCCGGCGCAGTGCGTCGAGGATCGTCTCGGGATCAGCGGACAGGTCGATGCCGTACCGGGCGCACCAGGCCGCGGAGCCGAGGCGCGGATCGGCCAGACGCAGGCGGTGCCCGCCCTCGGGGCCGGCGAGCGTGATCGCATCCCACCCTGCCGACGGCACGTGCTCGCCGTGGGCGGCGATGAGGCCTCCTCGCAGGTGGGCCCGGGTCGAGGTGGGAGCGGTGGTGACAGCCGCGTCCACCTCGTCCTGGTCGACCAGGGTGGTCACGGCGCCGGCGGCGCGCAGCTTCGTGAACAGCCCGCGGCCGGGGCGCAGATCCGAGAACTGCAGGTCGACCATGACCAGGCGCGGATCCGACCAGTCCAGGCCGTGCCGGGAGCGGTAGCGCTGAAGCAGCTGGAGCTTGGCGACCCATTCGACGCGGTGCGCGGCGAGAGACGGGTCCTGCTCCAGCAGGTCGAGCAGCTCGCCCCAGGTGACGAGCACCTGCGCGGTCTCCTCGTCCTCGCGGTCCGCGGCCGCGGAGAGCGCCTCGAGCAGGAGGCGCTGGATCGCCAGGGCGGTCAGCTCGCGGCCGTCGGCCATCGTCACCGTGGCCTGCAGGGAGGGGTCGTGGCTGATGGTGCGGACCGCGGCGACGGGGTCGGCCAGACGCAGGTCCGGCAGGATCGGGTCCCCGGTGCGGTGCTCCTCCTCCAGCGCGGCCAGCACCAGCGAGGTGGTGCCGAGCTTGAGGAAGGTGGATTCCTCCAGCAGGTTCGCGTCTCCGATGATCAGGTGCAGGCGGCGGAAGCGGGAGGGGTCCGAATGCGGCTCGTCGCGGGTGTTGACGATCGGGCGGTTCAACGTCGTCTCGAGCCCCACCTCGGCCTCCATGAAGTCGGCGCGGGAGGAGAGCTGGAAGCCGGGGTGCTCGCCGCGGGTGCCCCGACCCACGCGGCCGGCGCCGACGAGCACCTGGCGGGTGGCGAGGAAGGGCAGCATCGCGGCGGTGACCCGCTCGAAGGGCACCGCCCGGTCCACGAGATAGTTCTCGTGGGTGCCGTAGGAGGCGCCCTTGCCGTCGGTGTTGTTCTTGTACAGCGCCACGTCGGGGATCCCCTCGGCGGCCTCGAGGATCTCCATCGCGGAGCGGGCGATCTCCTCGCCGGCGCGGTCGACGACCACGGCTTCGCGGGCCCGCATGACTTCGGGGGCGGAGTACTCCGGGTGGGCGTGGTCGACGTACCAGCGGGCCCCGTTGCGCAGCACGGCGTTGCCGATGGAGCGCTGCGCCGCCCAGGAGAGCACCTCGGCGTCATCGCCCGCGGGGGCGCGCTCCGGGCCGGCCAGCGGCTGGTCCAGCTCGACGCTGGGCACATGCGCGTCGCGCACCTCGTCCGTGAGCTGGGTGGGATGGGCCGCGGCGCGCTGCAGCTCGAAGCCGCGGGCGTCGCGCAGCGGCGTCTCGTCCCCGTAGTCCCAGCGCACGCGGCGGCCCCGCTCCCCCTCCCGCTCATCGAGCAGGGCGTAGGCGCCGACGACGAGATGGGACAGCAGGATCGCGCTGCCGGCTCCGGCCCGGGAACGGTCCTCGAGATCGGCGTGGATCACCCCGAACTCGGTCTCGATGCCCATCACCCGCTCGGTGGTCAGAGCGGTCTGCGCACGGTGCTCGAGAGGCTCTGTCATCGCAGGGCCTCCTCGTCGGCGGCGGCGGCGCGGGAGCGTCCCTGCAGCGGGACGACGGCGTCGATGCGTCGGCCCCCGGCGCCGGAGACCCGGGCCCAGTCCTCGGGATGGGCCGCCGAGGGCAGGTCCTCGTTCTCCACGAACTCGGCGGTGATCGCATCGCGCAGGTGCTGGGCGGTCAGGCCTTCCTGACCGCCCAGCAGCTGGTCCTTGACGGCGAGCTTCTTGGCGCGGTCGGTGATGTTGCGCAGCGTCGCGCCGGAGACGAAGTCGCGGAAGTGGAGCGTCTCGTCGCTGCCGTCGGCGTACTCCAGACGGACGAAGGCCGAGGAGGGACCGTCGTCGTAGATCTCCGAGACGGCGAGGTCCAGCAGCCCCGTGCGGTCCTCCCGCATGGGCACGGTCTCATCGAGGTAGAGGCCGAGGATCTCGCGGCCGGCGCGGGCATGGGGGCGCCGCACGCGGATCTTCACGTCGAGCCGGCCCGGTCGCAGGATCGCGGGATCGATCATGTCCTCGCGGTTGGAGGCGCCGATGACGATCACGTTGTCCAGGCCCTCCACCCCGTCGATCTCGGCCAGCAGCTGGGGCACGATCGTGGTCTCCACGTCGCTGGACAGCCCGGTGCCGCGGGTGCGGAACAGGGCCTCCATCTCGTCGAAGAAGATCACCACGGGATGGTCGGCGGCGGCCTTCTCCCGGGCTCGCTCGAACACCAGGCGGATCGAACGCTCGGTCTCGCCGACGTACTTGTTCAGCAGCTCGGGGCCCTTGACGTTCAAGAATGCCGAGTTCTCCAGGGCCTCGGCGACGCTGACGCCGCGCACCTCGGCGCTGCGCAGCACCAGCTCGTGGGCGACGGCCTTGGCGATCATCGTCTTGCCGCAGCCGGGCGGGCCGTACAGCAGCACGCCCTGCGGCGGGCGCAGGCCGTAGGTGCGGTAGAGATCCTGCTGCAGGAACGGCAGCTCGACGGCGTCACGGATCGCTTCGATCTGGTCGCCGAGCCCGCCGATCTCCTCGAAGGACACGTCGGGGACCTGCTCGAGGACGAGGTCGGTGATCTCGGCGCGGTCGATGCGCTCCAGCACCAGCTGCGCCTTGAGGTCGACCAGGACGTGGTCCCCCGGGTGCAGCGTCTCCTCGGTCAGCCCGCCCGCCCGGCGCAGCGCACGGATGTCGTCGGGCGCGACGGCCACCAGCAGCCGGGTGTCGGCGAGGGACTCGACCACGGGGACCACGTTGCCGGCGTCGCTGGGGGCGACGGCCTCCACTGCTGCCAAGGACTCGTTCAGCCGCAGCTCGGCGCCGGGGGCGAGGGCGTCCAGGTCCAGGCTCGCGGCGGTCGCCACCCGCAGCCTGCGCCCGTTGTGCAGCACGTCGATCGTGGTGCCCTCGGTGCGGCGCAGGAAGGTCGCGTAGGAGTTCGGCGGGTCCCCGACCCGTTCGAGGTCGCTCTTGAGCTCGACGATCTGGGCGCGGGCGGCGCGCAGCGACCCCGTGAGCCGCTCGTTGTGGGCGGCGATCTTGTCCAGCTCGGCGGTCATCTCCGCATAGGTCTTCATCGTCATCAGTGTCCCTGCTCTCCCTCCCTCGGTGGTTCAGCGGTCGCGGCCCTGTCGGATGTCGCGCAGCGCGCGCTTGAGCTTCCGCGGCGCGACGCCGCGCTCCCCCACGTCCTGCGGTCCCCACTCGGTCGAGGCGCCGCCGAAGCCCTCGTTGGCGGGATCGGCCAGCTCCTCCTCGACCCGGGAGCCCGGCGCGGGTCGGGTCACGCGGGTCAGGGCCTTGGTCCCGTGGGCCGTCCGCCGGGAGGTCAGCAGGAAGCCGGTGTGGGCGTTCATCCGGTGCTCGGGGCGCACCGCGAGGCCCTCCAGGTGCCAGGGCCGCACGAAGGACTCCCAGGCGAAGGGCTCGGTGAACTCGCCATGGTCCCGCAGGGCCTCGGCGGTCCGGGAGAGCTGGGTGACGGTCGCGACATAAGTGAGGAACACGCCGCCGGAGACGAGCACCTCGGCGGCCGCGTCGATGCACTCCCAGGGGGCCAGCATGTCCAGCACCACGCGGTCCACGGCGGGCCCGTCCGGGCACAGCGTCGGGGCGACGTCCTGGAAGTCCCCGATGGTGAGGTCCCACGTGGGGTGGGGGGCGCCGAAGTAGGTCTCGACGTTCTCCCGGGCGACCTCGGCGAAGTCCTCGCGGCGCTCGATCGAGTGGACGCTGCCCTCCTCGCCCACGGCGCGCAGCAGCGCGGTGGTCAGACCGCCGGAGCCGACGCCCGCCTCGAGCACCCTCGCGCCGGGGAAGATGTCGCCCCACATGAGGATCTGCGCGGTGTCCTTGGGGTAGATGATCGCGGCGCCGCGCGGCATCGAGAGCATGTAGTCGGCGTACAGCGGCCGCAGCGCCTGGTAGCGGGTGCCTCGGGAGTCCTCGACGACCACGCCGTCCTCGGCCCCGATCAGCTGGTCGTGCTCGAGCACGCCGCGATGGGTGTGGAACTGGCCGCCGGGGCGCAGGGTGATGGTGTGCAGTCGGTTCTTGGTGTCGGCGAGCTGGACCTTGTCGCCCAGATCGAAGGAACCGGTGCGGTCCAGGCCGCGGCGGGGAGCTCGGGGCGTGGGCTGCTGCGTCATGCGTCCCAGCATATGACGGGACCTGAGACGTCGGCGATCAGGTGTCGCCGTGTTCACCGTCCGCGCAGGAGTCCATTGACATCGGCGCTCATGATGATCCCGCGCGCCCGCTCGTCGCTCTCGCGGACCAGGTAGGCGGGCAGGGGGTGGGAGAGCATCACGGAGATCAGCGCATTGCCGCGCAGGGAGGCGTCCAGCAGCCCGATCTCCCCCACGGATCCGGCGACGGCGCTGACGGGCGTCCGGTCGCGGTGCGCTGCCGGGACGGCGGCCGCCGCGGCGGGGTGGATGCGATAGGCACGGCCGAGCGTGCCGGGCCGGGCGGCGGTGCGGTCCAGGACCAGCACGGCGTCGAGGTCCGTGCCGCCGCCGAGCTCCGCGAGCACCTGCTGCGGGCCGACCAGATGCATCGGGCGGGCCAGCGCCGCGGCGTCGAGCGTCTCGACGCGATGCTGCAGGGTCGCGGCCTGCAGCGCCCGGGAGGCGCCCTGCCAGAGCATCCCGGCGATCAGCAGCGCCCACAGCAGCGTCAGCAGGCCGAGGGAGCCGGTGCCGCGGGCCCCCACGATCCGCCACAGCGGCACCGCCACCACGGCCACTGCGATGGCGCGGCCGATCCAGGCTGTCACGCGCGTGCCCAGCAGGACGTCGCCGAGTACCCCGCCCAGCAGGGCCTCCAGGGCGCGACCGCCGTCCATCGGCAGACCGGGCAGCAGGTTGAACAGGGCCAGGGCGATGTTCAGGAAGCTGCAGTAGGTCCAGAGCACGTCGGCGGGGGTGCCCGGGAGGCTCAGGGCCCCCAGGCCCGTGGTGAGGGCGGCGAGCACGCCGTTGGCCAGCGGTCCGGACAGCGAGATCACGACCGAGGCGACGGTGCCCAGGGCCTCGCCGCGGTACTGGGTGTGTCCGCCCCAGAGGGTCAGGGCGATGTGGTCGACCCGCGCGCCGAAGGCGTGGGCGCTCAGCGCGTGCGAGGCCTCGTGGGCCAGGACGGAGACGATCATGAACACCGCGATGCCGAGTGCCAGCAGCGCGCCGGTCGTCGCCGAGGCGCCGGAGCCGCCCAGGCCCGGGTACAGGATCACGGCGAGCACCAGGACGGTCACCAGAGTGCCGGGACTGACCTGGATGGGCGGCAGCGCGCCCAGGCGCAGCGTCGGGCTCTTCATAGTGCGTCTCCTCCGTGCCCAGGCGGTCGCGGTCCGGGCCAGGGCGAGGATATCCGGTGCTCCTGCGCACAGGCTCCGCCCGGTCGCCGAAGCCTATGATGGAGTGATGAGTCGAATCGCCATCACCGCGTTCAGCGGGTGGAACGACGCGGGAGAGGCCGCCAGCGGGGTGATCGAGCATCTGCTGCAGGTGTGGCCCTCGCGGCCCGTCGGAGCCGTCGATGCCGAGGATTTCATCGATTTCCAGGTCAACCGCCCCGAGATCCGCACCTCCGAGGAGGGCCTGCGGGTCATCGACTGGCCGGACACCGAGCTGCGGATCGTCCAGCCGCCGCGCGGTCCCGAGATCGTCACCGTCCTGGGCCCGGAGCCCTCGCTGCACTGGAAGCGCTTCTGCGACGAGGTGCTCGAGCAGCTGCAGGCGCTGGACGTGAGCTCGGTCATCTCCCTGGGGGCGCTGCTGGCCGATTCCCCGCACTCCCGTCCGCTGCCCGTCTCCGCCGAGGTCGAACCGGGTCGCGCCGAGCCGGTGGACGGCAGCGAGCTGTACACGGGGCCGATCGGGGTGCCGACGATCCTCGCCCGCCGCACCGCGAGCGCCGGGATGCGGACCACCAGCACGTGGGTGCAGGTCCCCCATTACGTGTCCCAGAACGCCTCGCCGAAGGCGGTGCTGGGTCTGCTGCGGGAGGTGCAGTCGCTGGTCAGCGCGCCGATCCCGCTGTCCGAGCTGGTCGAGGACGCCGAGGCCTGGGAACGGGGGGTCGACGAACTGGCCCGCACCGACGAGGATGTCGCCGAGTACGTGCGGCGCCTGGAGCGCGCCCAGGACGCGGCGGAGCTGCCGGAGGCCAGCGGCGACGCGATCGCCGAGGAGTTCGAGCAGTTCCTGCGGCGACGACGCGAATCGGAGTGAGCCCGGCCGGGCCGGGGACCCGCCGCGCCCGCCCCGCCTCGCTCAGCCGCGCAGCGTCAGGCCGAACAGGGCATCGGTCGCGGATGCGACGTCGCCGGGTCCGTCATCCTCGCCGCCCGGACGCGGCCCAGGGGCGGCCGCCCAGGCGTCGAGGACCGTGAGCGCCGAGGGGGTGTCGAGATCCTCGCGCAGCGCAGCGCGCAGCGCCGCGACCGTCCCCGGGTGGTGGCCGCCGCGCTCCGCGGCGGCACGGTAGGACGCCAGCCGCGTGCCGGCGCGCTCGAGCTCCTGATCCGTCCAGGCCCAGTCTGAGCGGTAGTGGTGGGCCATGAGCACCAGGCGGATCAGCATCGGGTCGACGCCGTCGCGGACCAGGCGATGGACGAAGACGAGGTTGCCCAGCGACTTGCTCATCTTCTCGCCCTCGTAGCCCACCATCCCGCTGTGGGTGTACACGGCGGCGAAGCCGCGTCCCGTCCCGATCGCATGGGCGGCGCCCAGGTCGTGGTGGGGGAAGACCAGGTCGCTGCCGCCGGCCTGCACGTCGAAGGGCAGCCCCAGGGCGTCCTCGGCGATGGAGACGCACTCCACGTGCCAGCCGGGTCGGCCCCGGCCCAGCGCGCCGGCGTCCCACGCGGGTTCGCCCGTGCGCTCGGCCCGCCACACCAGGGGGTCGAAGGTGCCGCGCTTGCCCTCGCGCTCGGGGTCCCCGCCGCGCTCGGCGAACACCTCGAGCATCTGCTGCTCGTCCCAGCCGGAGACGTCCCCGAGGGCCCCGTCGATCGACAGGTCGAGATACCAGTCCACGCCTGCGGCGTCCGCGGCATCGGGAGCCGTGACGGGATAGGCGCGGCCGCGCTCGCGCAGGGTGGTCACGGTGGCGATGATGTCGTCCATCGCCTCGCTCACCGACCGGTACGTCTCCGGGGCGATGATCCGCAGCTGTTCCATGTCCTCGGCGAACAGGGCCGTCTGGGAGGCGGCGAGATCTCGCCAGTCGACGCCGTCGCGGGCGGCGCGCTCGAACAGGGGGTCGTCGACGTCGGTCACGTTCTGGGCGACCTCCACCTCGAGCCCGGTGTCGAGCAGGGCGCGGCGCATGAGGTCCGTGGCGTGGTATGTGGCGGCGTGCCCGAGATGCGTCGCGTCGTAGGGGGTGATGCCGCAGACGTACAGCCGTGCCCGCCCGGGCAGCAGCGGGATCAGCGGCGCCGTACGACCGGTCCGGGTGTCGTGCAGCCGCAGCGGCACACCGGAGGCGGGAAGGGGCGAGATCGACGGGGAGGTCCAGGAATGCACCCCCCGATCATACGGCCCGCGACCTGGGCCGGGCGCCGCTGTGAGACCTCCCTCAGGACCCCGCCAGCGGGTCGACGACGCCGAACCAGAGCAGGCCCAGCAGCACCAGTCCGGCGACCACGCGATACACCACGAACATCAGGTAGGAGTGGTTCTCGATGATGCGCATGAACCACACGATCACCGCGAAGCCGACGCCGAAGGCCACGACGGTCGCGACGATGATCGCCAGCAGCGAGGGTTCCCCGGCCGCCGCCGCGGCGGCGCGCCCGTCGGCGCTCAGCAGGGCCGGGACCTCCTGGGCCGCCTTGTACAGCCCGGAGGCGAACACGGCGGGCACGGCCAGCAGGAAGGCATAGCGCGCTGCGGCCTTGCGCGAGTAGCCCATGAGCAGGCCCGCGGTGATGGTGCCGCCGGAGCGGGAGACGCCCGGGATCAGGGCCAGCGCCTGGGCGAGGCCGAACAGGATGCCGTCGCGGACGCTGAGCTCGGTGAGCTCCTTGCGCTGAGGGGCGATGCGGTCGGCCAGGCCCAGCAGGAGGCCGAAGACGATCAGCGTCGTGGCGGTGAGGTAGAGATTGCGCAGGCCGTGGTCGATCTGTTCCTCGAACAGCAGCCCGAGCACCCCGATCGGGATCGAGCCGATGATCACCAGCCAGCCCATCCGCACGTCGGGATCGGAATGCGGGACCTTCCCGGCCAGCGCCTTGAACCACTTCCCGATGATGCGGGTGATGTCCTGCCAGAAGTAGATCAGCACCGCCGTCTCGGTGCCCAGCTGGATGATGGCCGTGAAGGCGGCGCCCGGGTCCTGCCCGGGATTCATCAGCTCGCCCACCACGCGCACGTGGGCGCTCGAGGAGACGGGGAGGAACTCGGTCAGAGCCTGGACGAGACCCAGGACGACCGCCTCGATGAACGACATGGACTCTCCTCGATGACGGCGACGCTCGCACAGGGCCGACGCGATCGTCGGCCTCGCACAGAGTACGCGGCACCGGGCATCGTGCCCGGTGCCGCGCGGGGACCAGTGGTGAAGATGACGTGCAGGATCAGCGGACGGGCTCAGCGCCCGTCGTCGCCCCCGTACTCGTCGTCATCGTCATCGTCATCGTCGTCATCGTCCGAGTCGTAGTCGTCCTCGTCGTCCTCGAAGTCGTCGAGATCGTCGAAGTCGTCCTCATCGTCATCGTCGTCGTCCTCACCGTCGAAGACGATGAGGGGCGTGGCGATGTCGTACGCGTCGAAGAGTGCGTCGTCGTAGGTGTCGAAGGCCGTGGTGAGCTGCTCGGTGGCGGCATCCAGGGCGGGATCGTCGTCACCGCGGGAGGCGGAGGCCGCCTCATAGTGACGTTCGAGGGCAGCGATCAGCGCAGCGAGAGCGGAGCGAGGATCCGTGTTCATGGTTGGACGGTACCGCGTCCGACGGCAGAATGGACAGCGGATACGGCCGGAACGCCCATGACGGCGTCCCGGCGCCGGACGCGCACAGGAGGAAGCCCTTGCCGGGAACCCATGAGCCCCTTCTCGCCCAGGTCGAGCACGTGCGGGATCCGCGGCGGGTCCGGGACCTGCCTCTGGAGGAGGGTCGCGCCGCCGAGGACTACGAGTTCCAGATCATCACGGTCCCGCGCAGCAGTTCGGTGGGGCAGGTCCGCGCCGCTCTGACCGACGAGGCCGAGTACGGCCGCTGGGAGCACGCCCGCACCCGCCGCTATCTCGGCGGCGGCCGGAAGGTGTGGTTGCGCCGGCGGATCATCCGCGTCCAGTCCACGCTCGGCCGGCCGCCGACGGTCTGAGGCGCTCGGCGCCCGCGGACGGGGCGCCTCCTGCCGACGGGGCCGCCGTCCACCACCGGAGCGGTCCGCGCCCGCCGGGCGCTCGGTTCTGGTCCAATGACGGGCATGGATCCTGCCTCCGCGACGACGCTGCTGCCGTTGGCGGTGCTGGCACTCGTCTACCTCCCGCCCGCGCTGGTGCTGGCGTGGGTCGACGGGCGGGAGCACCGCCTGCCCAACCGGTGGGTGGGCGGACTGACCCTGGCGGTCGCCGTCGCGCTCGCGCTCGCCGGCCTCACCGTCCCCGGGCTGCGGGAGGACCTGCGGGCGGCCGCCGTGCTGGCGCTCGTGCTGGGCCTGGGGGCGATCCTGCTGGCCCTGCTCGCTCCCCCGCTGCTGGGTATGGGGGACGCGAAGACGCTGCCGGTGGTGGTGCTGATGAGCGCGGCGCTCGGCGGGGAGGTGCTGATCGCCGCGCTGCTCGGGATCGCCGTGGTCAGCGGGGTGGCCGGCGCGGCGGTGATGGTCGCCACGGGCCGGGCCGGGGTGCGCTTCGCCGTCGGACCCGTGCTGCTGGCGGGCCCGTTCCTGGGCCTGCTCGGGGCTCCGCTGGTGCAGGTCGCTCTCGGCACCGCCTGAGAGCGCGGGATCAGCCGCGGACGCGGCCTCGCTGGCGGCGTGCTTCGTACAGGGCGATCGAGCCGGCCACCGAGGCGTTCAGCGAGGAGGCGCTGCCGCCCATCGGGATCTCCGCGACACGGTCGCACGCCTCCTGCCAGCGGGAGCTCATCCCGGTGGTCTCGTTGCCGACCACGAGCACCACGGGACCGGTGAGATCCGCATCGGCCAGTTCGAAGCCGCCGGCTTCGTCCAGGCCGAGGACGGTCCACGGCTCCCCCGTCTCGCGGCGCCGGGCGATCCAGTCCATGACCTCCTGATGGGAGGGGGCGCGCAGGACGGGGACGGCGAAGATCGAACCGGTGCTCGCCCGGATCGCCGCGGGATCCCAGGGGTCCGCGCCGTGCCCGGTGACCACGAGGCCGTCCCCGCCGAGGGCGTCGACGGTCCGGGCCAGCGAGCCGATGTTGCCCGGGCCCGCGGGCCGGTCGAAGACCACCACGATCCCGGGCGGCGACGGGGACAGCCGGGCGAGGTCGTCGGCGGGGACGGCGGCCAGAGCCAGCAGCTCCGGGGCGCCGTCGTCCCGCTCCCCCAGCTCCGCCATCAGTTCGCCGGGGAGCTCCACGACCGGTGCCGGAGGGTCGTCCAGCAGCTCGGCCGCCCACCGCGAGGAGCGCTCGCGCCCGTCGCTCAGCACAGCGCGGATCTCCACGTCGTGCGCGATGGCCTGCGTGATGGGTCGGACCCCTTGGATGAGCATCTCGCCGCTGCGGGTGCGCTTGGTGCGGTTGGTCAGCAGGGCCTGCCACTGCTGGAAGAGCGCGTTGCGGCGCTGGAGCCGGCGCGGCAGGGCGGGGCGCGCCGGGGGTCGGGGGCCGCTCATGCCCCGGCCCCGTCGTATCCCTGCTGGCGCCAGGCCTCGTAGACCGCGATCGAGACGGCATTGGCGAGGTTCAGCGAGCGGCGCGCCGGGAGCATGGGGATCCGCACCCGCGACGTGATGCGGGGATGGGCGAGGACCTGCTCGGGCAGCCCGCTCGGCTCGGTGCCGAACAGCAGAACGTCCTGCGGGGTGTACTCGACCTGGTCGAAGCGCTTATCGGTGTGCGCGGTGAAGGCGAGGACCCGGGCATCGGGGACCGCGGCGAAGGCCTGGTCGAGATCGGGATGGATGCGCACGTCGGCGAGGTCGTGGTAATCCAGGCCCGCGCGGCGCAGCTTCGCGTCCTCGAGGTCGAAGCCGAGGGGCTCGACGAGGTGGAGGCGAGCACCGGTCACGGCCGCCAGCCGGATCGCGTTGCCCGTGTTGCCGGCGATCGCTGGTTCATGGAGGAAGACGTGGACCATGACCATCATCTTCCCACGCCCCCGGACTCTCCCCTGCGCGGTGATCGCCCCTCGCCGCGGCCCGGGGACGCAGAAACCCCTCCTGCCGATGAATCATCGATCAGGAGGGGTGATGTCGTGTCCGAGGGGGGACTTGAACCCCCACGCCCTAACACGGGCACTAGCACCTCAAGCTAGCGCGTCTACCAATTCCGCCACCCGGACAGGTGGTCGCCGCAGCAACGGAAGAAATATAGCACGCACGGGGAACGCACCGAGAACAGAAAAGGCCTCTGCCAGCAGGGACGTGAAGACAATCACGCCATGGCGTCGATGCGGCCGGACACCATCAGCGCGTGCAGCACCCGCAGGGCGACCTCTGCCCGGTCGCCGAGGGCGGGGCGGGCAGATGCGGGCAGGCGCTCGAGGAGATCCTGCAGCGCGGCGGCGGCGAGCACGACCATCGTCGGGTCCGGATCGACGATCTCGGACCCGTCCCAGGACCCCAGCACGTCCAGGACCTCCTCGAGCTCCTCGGCGGCGGAGCGCCGCCCGGCGCTGAGCAGGTCGACGCGCGCCCGGGCGGCCAGCGCGGTGCAGCGGCGCAGCAGAGCGGTCGTGTCGGCGGAGCCGAGGACGGGAATCGTCGCACGCGGCTGGGCGGGAGCCTCGGGGTCCGAGGGTGGCCGATCGGCGGTGCCCTCCTGGGGCCCTCGATCCAGGTCCATGAGTCACTTCCTCGTGCTCGGTCGTCCGCCGTCGGCGGGGCTCGCCGACTGGCGTCACTTTACTACCCCTTTACCGAACCGGACAAGGGATCCGGGTGGTGGAACGGTCCAGGATCACCCGGCGCGGCGAGCGAGCTCGGCCCGGGCGGCCGCGAGCATCCGGGGAACCGGGGCGGAGGGGACGGACAGCATCGAGCGGATCTGCTGGCCGGCCTGGTGGGCGAGCATCTCGAGCCCGTCGGCGACGTTGCCGCCGCGGTCGGCGATGACGGCGGCCAGCGGGGCCGGCCACGGGTCGTAGAGCACGTCCAGGAACTGGGTGGGGACCGTCCGGTCCGCTCCCCGCACCCAGACCTCGGCCACCGCGTCGGCGCCGTCCACGGCCAGTGCGCTGATCAGGACGTCGGCCGCCAGCAGCTCGTGGCTGGAGTCCCAGGGCACCCGGGAGGTGCGCACCCCGGCTCGGATCGCGAGCTCCTCCAGTGCCACGAGCTTGTGGGGGCTGCGGGCCGAGAGCAGGATCTGCTCGGCTCCGAGCTCGACCAGGGCGGCGACGGCGCTGGTGGCGGTCGCTCCGGAGCCGAGGACGGCGCCGGTGGTGGCGGCGCGGGTGCCGTGATCGGCCAGGGCGGCCACGATCCCGTGGACGTCGTGGTTCTCGGCGCGCCAGCGGCCGTCGGACCGACGGATCAGGGTGTTGGCGATCCCCAGGTCCCGGGACGTCGTATCCGTCTCGGCGGCCAGGGCGAAGGCCTCCGGCTTGCCGGGCATGGTCACGCTCAGCCCCGCCAGGTCGCGCCCCGGCCCCGTCGTCAGGAAGGCGGCGAGCTCGCCGGCGGGCACGTCGTAGCGGTCGTAGCTCGCATGCTCGATGCCGAGCTCGGCATAGGCGGTGCGATGCAGCACGGGCGAGAGCGAGTGGGCCACGGGCGAGCCGACGACCGCGAATCGGTCCGGGGACAGGACCGGGTGCACGGGCATGCTCAGCCCTTCTCCTGCGCCCAAGCCTGCCATTCCGCGACGTTCTGCTCGTGCTCCGCCCAGGTGGAGGCGAACTTCGTCTCGCCGGTATCGGTGTTGACGGTGACGAAGTAGAGCCAGCCTCCCTTCGGCGGGTCGAGGGTCGCGTCCAGGGTGGCACCGCCCGGAGAGGCGATCGGGCCCGGCGGCAGTCCCGTGTTGAGGTAGGTGTTGTACGGGCTCTTCGTGTGCCGCTCCTCGTCGGTGGTCCCGACGCTGGCCTCCTTGCCGGTGATGTAGTGGATCGTCGAGTCGAACTGCAGCGGCATCGGGGTGCCGTCGGCCGCCCCGGCCCCCTCGAGCCGGTTGTGGATGGTGCGGATGACCTTGCCGTAGTCCTCGCTCTCGCGGACCTCCAGCTCGGCCAGGGACGCGATGGTGAGCGTCTGGTGCCACTGGTCCTCGGGGATGCCCCGGTCGGTCAGCTGCTTCTCCATCCGGTCCCACATCATCTGGATGACCTCCTCGGCGGTGGCCCCTTCGGGGATGTCGTAGCGACCGGGCCAGAGATAGCCCTCGAGGCTCTTCGCGGAGTTCTTCGGGATGCCGTAGGACGTGTAGTCCTTCGCCGCCTCCTCGAAGTCCTCGACGGGGATCCCGCTGGCCTCGGACAGCAGCGGCCAGATCTGGGTCAGGCGAAGTCCCTCGGGGATGATCACCCGGTGACCGGCGAGGTTCGAGGGGTCCATCAGGGCCTCGAGCGCGTCGGCGGAGGCCATCTTCTTCTGCAGCCGGTACACGCCGGGCTCGATGCCGGAGGCGTCCGGCGTGCTGGCGAAGACGGTCACGAACGGCCCGGTCGACTTGATGACGCCCTCGTCGACCAGGGTGGACGCGATCTCGGTCCCGGTATCGCCCGAGGCGACCTCCACGGTGGCCTCTCCCGTGCCGGGGCCCGGGTAGTCCGTGGCCTCCTGCTCGACGCTGACGTTGGAGGTCAGCCAGCGGTACCCCTGGAACCCGCCGTAGCCGAGTCCGAGGACCACGGCGACGACCAGCACGAAGGGGAGCATGGTGCGCAGGAGGCCGTTGCGCCTGCGGGGCGCTCGACGACGACCGCGGTGCTTCGAGGAACCCGCGGACTGGTCGTCCGCCAGTTCGTCGAAGGACAGTTCATCGTCGTCGCTCATCCGGCGCTCTCCTCATCGTTCGCGACGGTCGGCCCGGGGGCGGGATCGACCGGCTCCCCGGCGCGCGCCCCGGTCGCCCGCTCGATGTCCAGCGCCTGCTGGAGGATCATGACGGCGGCGACCTGGTCGACGACCTGCCGGTGCCTGCGTCCCTTGCGGCCCGAGGAATGCAGGGCGCGATGCGCGGACACGGTGGTCAACCGCTCGTCGAGCAGTCGGACCTCGATGTCCTCGCCGGCCCGGACCAGCATCGCGGCGAGCTCGGCGCAGAAGTCCCGCGCCTTGGCGGCCGCCGCGCCCTCGGACCCGTTCAGGGAGCGCGGGAGCCCCACCATGATGGCACGCGCCTCCGCCTCGATCGCCTCGGCGAGGACACGGCGCGTCGCGGTCTCCCGCTCGAGGGTCTCGACCGGGGTGGCGATCATCCCGTCGAGGTCGCTGCGGGCGAGCCCCACGCGGACATCTCCGACGTCGACGCCGAGCCGGACCCCGCGCGGCAGGCCGGCGGCGTCCTGGGTGCCGTCGGCTCCGCTCATGCCCGGACGGCCTCCTCGAGCGCGCCGCGCACCGCGGACAGGGCCTCGGGGATGCGTGCGGGCTCGCCGCCGCCCCCCTGCGCCAGGTCGGGCTTGCCGCCGCCGCGCCCGCCCATCGCCTCGGCGCCGGTGCGCAGCAGGGACCCGGCTGCCAGGCCCTGGTCCCGGGCGCCGGCGTTGGTGGCCACGACCAGGGCGGCCCGGCCGCCCTCGTGCCCGGTCAGCGCGAGCACGACGGGCGCGTCCTCGCCGAGACGGGTGCGCAGATCCAGGGCGAGGGTGCGCAGATCACCGGCGGCGATCCCCTCCCCCGCATCATGGGCGAGCAGGCGGATGCCGGAGACGTCGACCGTCTGCTCGGCGAGCTTGCCCGCCTCGGCCTGCAGCTGCTGGCCGCGCAGCGCGGCCAGCTGCTTCTCCATGTCCTTCATACGCTGGGTCATCGAGGCGACCCGTTCCGGCAGGTCCTCGCTCGAGCCGACCTTCAGCATCTCGGACAGCTGGGAGACCAGCGCGTGCTCCTTGGCCTGGAAGCGGTAGGCGGACAGCCCCACCAGGGCGTCCACGCGCCGCACGCCGCTGCCGATGGAGGACTCCCCCATCAGCTGGACGCTGCCGATGGCGCCGGTGCTGTCGACGTGCGTGCCGCCGCACAGCTCGCGGGACCAGTCGCCGCCGATGGAGACCACCCGAACGATGTCGCCGTACTTCTCGCCGAACAGCGCCTGGGCGCCGAGCGCGCGGGCCTCGTCGATCGGCATCTGCTGGTCGGTCACGGCCAGCTCGTCCTGGAGCAGGGTGTTCACCCGGCCCTCGATCTGCTCGAGCGCGCTGCGCGGGACACCCTGCCCGTAGCGGAAGTCGAAGCGCATGCGGCCCGGGGAGTTCTCGGAACCGGCCTGCGTCGCGCCCTCGCCGAGCTCCTCGCGCAGGGACTGGTGGACCATGTGGGTCGCGGTGTGCGCCCGGGCGATGGCACCGCGACGGGCCTGGTCGATCGTGGCGACCGCCTCGGTGCCCTGGGCGACGGAGCCCTCGACCAGACGTCCTCGGTGCACGATCAGCCCGCGCACCGGCTTCTGGACGTCGTCGATCTCGACGATGCCGCCGCCGGCGACGGCGACGCGACCCTGGTCGGCGAGCTGGCCGCCCGCCTCGGCGTAGAACGGGGTCGCCGCCAGCACCAGCTCGACGTCGGCCGGGGCGTCCGCCGAGTTCACCAGCGCGCCGTCGACCAGCACGGACTCGACCGTGGTGGCGACGCTCGACTCGGTGTACCCGAGGAACGGCACGTCCTCGCCGCGCTGGCCGAGCAGGCGGTTGTAGATCGCGGTGTCGGTGTGACCGGTCTTCTTGGCGGCCGCATCGGCCCGGGCGCGCTCGCGCTGCTCGGACATCGCGCTGCGGAAGGCGTCCTCGTCGACCGCGAGGCCCGCCTCGGCGGCCATCTCGACGGTGAGGTCGATGGGGAAGCCGTAGGTGTCGTGCAGGCGGAAGGCGTCATCGCCGGGCAGCGAGCGACCGCCGCCGGCGCGCACATCGCCCACCAGCTGGTCGAAGATGGCCGTGCCGGACTCGAGGGTGCGGCGGAACGCCTCCTCCTCGGAGGTGACGATGTCGTCGATGCGCGGGAAGTCCGCCTCCAGCTGCGGGTAGGACTCGACCATCGCCGTCTTCGAGACAGGCAGCAGCGCGGGCATCGCCGGCTCCGTGTAGCCGAGCAGGCGCATCGAACGCACCGCGCGACGGATCAGGCGCCGCAGCACGTAGCCGCGGCCCTCGTTGCCGGGTCGGACCCCGTCGGACACCAGCATCAGCGCGCTGCGCACGTGGTCCCCGACGATGCGCAGGCGCACGTCGTCCTCCGCGTCGGCACCGTAGATGCGGCCGGAGAGCTCCTGGGCCTTCTCGATCACCGGGAAGACCTGGTCGATCTCGTACATGTTCGCCTTGCCCTGGAGCAGGTAGGCCACGCGCTCCACCCCGAGGCCGGTGTCGATCGACTTCTGGTCGAGCTCCCCCAGCAGCGGGTAGTCCTTGCCCTTCCCCTCCCCGCGCAGGAACTGGTCGAACACCAGGTTCCAGATCTCGATGTAGCGGTCCTCGGCATCCGGGCTGCCGGGCCATTCGGGCACGCGGCCGCTCGGGGCGTCGGGTCCGTACTCGGGACCGCGATCGACATGCCACTCACCCGTCGAGCCCGCCGGGCCCGGCTGACCGGTGTCCCAGCAGCTCTCCTCCCACGGCAGCTGCACGACCCGGGAGGGGTCGAGGCCGATCACCTCGGTGACGTGCTGGTAGGACTCCTCGTCCTGCTCCCACAGGGTGAACCAGAGGGACTCGGGGTCGAAGCCGAAGCCGCCCTCGTCCTGCGAGGTGGTCAGCAGCTCCCAGGAGAAGTCGATCGCACCGCGCTTGAAGTAGTCGCCGAAGGAGAAGTTCCCGGCCATCTGGAAGAACGTGCCGTGGCGCGTGGTGCGCCCGACGTTCTCGATGTCATTGGTGCGGATGCACTTCTGCACGCTGACCGCTCGCGCCCAGGGAGCCTTCTCCGTGCCCACGATGTAGGGGATGAAGGGGACCATGCCGGCGATCGTGAAGAGGATCGACGGATCGTTCGACACCAGGGAGGCGCTGGGGACGACCTCATGCTGCTTCTTCGCGAAGAAATCGAGCCAGCGACGATGGATCTCTGAGGTGCGCATGGTCTGGGAAGGTCCTTCCTGGGACACCGGAGGCGGGCGCTCAGCGGCGCCGCAGGGGCAGTGCGGACACGAAGGCCCCGGTCAGGGTACCGGAGTACACCCGCCGGGGCCTTCGCCGCGGTGAGAAGAGGTCAGCGCGCGTAGTACTCGACGACCATCTGGACGTCGCAGGTCACGGGGACCTCGGCGCGCTTGGGGCGCGCGACGAGCTGGGCCTTGAGCTCGTCGAGCTCGACCGACAGGTACGACGGGGTCGAGGCGAAGACGTCCGAGTTGCCACCCTCGGCGGCGACCTGGAAGGGCTCCATGGCCTGGCTCTTGGGCTTGATCTGGATGGTCTGGCCCGGCGTCACGCGGTAGGACGGACGGTCCACGACCTTGCCGTCGACCAGCACGTGGCGGTGCCCGACGGCCTGGCGGGCCTGCAGGGTGGTGCGGGCGAAGCCGGAACGCAGCACGAGGGCGTCCAGGCGCATCTCGAGCAGCTCGACCATGCTCTCGCCGGTCAGACCCGGCTCCTTCTTGGCGTCCAGGTAGGCGCCGTGCATCTGCTTCTCGCGCAGGCCGTACTGAGCGCGCAGACGCTGCTTCTCCTTCAGGCGCACCGCGTAGTCGGACTCGGTCCGACGGCGGGCGCGGCCGTGCTCACCCGGGGGGTACGGGCGCTTCTCGAAGTACTTGATCGACTTCGGGGTCAGCGGGAGCCCGAGGGCTCGGGACAGTCGCGCCTGACGGCGCGCACGGGTGACGTTGGTCACGAGGTATACCTCTTGTTCGCGTGTGGTGAATCCAGTCGTGCAGCCGCGGATTCAGCGACCCACCCTACCGCAGGGCCCGCCCTCGCTCAACGCTCTTCGGTGCTGGTCGGGCCGATCTTCCTGTGGAGTCCCCCACATCCGGCCTCAGGCGTCGCCCTCGGAGCGCAGGATCTGGCGCAGCGTCTCGAGGCGGCGGCTGATCCGATCCTCGTTGCCGTGCGTGGTGGGCCGGTAGTAGTCCACGCCGACGAGCTCGTCGGGGGCGTACTGCTGGGCGACCACGCCGTGCGGGGCGTCATGGGCGTAGCGGTACTCGGTGCCGTGGCCGAGCTTCTTCGCTCCGGCGTAGTGGGCATCGCGCAGGTGGGCGGGCACCGGGCCGCCCTTGCCCTCGCGGACGTCGGCGATCGCGGCGTCCAGCGCCCGATAGGAGGCGTTGGACTTCGGGGCGGACGCGATGTGCACCACCGCCTGGGCGAGCGGGATGCGACCCTCCGGCATGCCGAGCATCTGGACCGCCTGCATCGCGGCGACCGCGACCTGCAGCGCACCGGGATCCGCCATGCCCACCTCCTCGCCCGCCGCGATCACCACGCGCCGGGCGATGAATCGCGGGTCCTCCCCCGACTCGATCATGCGTGCCAGGTAGTGCAGAGAGGCGTCGACGTCGCTGCCGCGCATCGACTTGATGAAGGCGCTGGTGACGTCGTAGTGCTGGTCACCGCCGCGGTCGTAGCGCAGGGCGGCGCGATTCACGGCCTGCGCGAGCGTCGCCGCGTCGATCTCGGGCGTCTCCTTCAGCAGCGCGGCCGCCGCCGCGGCCTCCAGCGAGGTGAGGATCTTGCGGGCGTCTCCCCCGCCGAGGCGCAGCAGGGCTTCGCGCGCGTCATCGGTGAGGGTGACGGACTCGTCCAGTCCGCGCGGATCGGCCAGCGCCCGGTCCACCAGGGCGTCGAGGTCGGCGCGTTCCAGCGATTCCAGGGTGAGCACGATCGAGCGGGACAGCAGCGGGGAGATCACCGAGAAGTACGGGTTCTCGGTGGTCGCCGCGATCAGGGTCACCCAGCGGTTCTCGACGCTGGGAAGCAGGGCGTCCTGCTGGGACTTCGAGAAGCGGTGGACCTCGTCGACGAACAGCACGGTCTCGCGGCCGACGGTGCGGAGCCGGGAGCGAGCCTGGTCGACGACCTCGCGGATGTCCTTGACCCCGGCGAGCACCGCGGAGACCTCCACGAACTCGCGGTCACCGGATTGTGCCACCACATAGGCGAGGGTCGTCTTGCCGGTGCCGGGCGGCCCCCACAGGATCACCGAGCTGGGCGCCGTGCGGGAATCGTCGGCGGCCACCAGGCGGCGCAGCGGGCTGCCGGGCTCGAGGGCCGCCTGCTGGCCGACGATCTCCTCCAGGCTGCGCGGGCGCATCCGCACCGCCAGCGGCGCACGGTGATCGACGTTGCGATCGGACAGGGTGCGCGGGGCGGGCGCATCGCCGCCGAGCGAGAACAGGTCCTCCTCCATCCCCTCAGCCTAAGCCGGAGCGGGGACGGACCGGCGCGCGGTCCTCATGGGAAGGGCCTCACCGGAAGGGACCCACCTCGCGGGCCAGCCGTCCCGGCCACGAGGGACCCTCGAAGATCATCGCGGTGTACCCCTGGACGAGATCCGCCCCGGCCGCGAGGCGCTCGCGCACATCCTGCGCCGTGGTGACCCCGCCGCAGCTGATGATCGCGGCGCCGGCCGGCAGGTCGCGGCGCAGCAGCCGCAGCACCTCCAGCGAGCGCTCGGCGAGCACCGGGCCCGACAGACCACCGGCGCCGATGGTCTCCAGGCGGGAGCGCGCCGTGGTCAGCGAGTCGGGCCGCGCGATGGTGGTGTTGGTGGCGATCACCCCGGACAGCCCCACCTCGGCGACCAGGCCGGCGACGGCGCGGATGTCGTCGTCGTGGAGGTCGGGGGCGATCTTGACCAGCACCGGCAGCTCACGACGGAGCCGCCGGCGGGCCTGTCCCACCTCGTCCATGACCGCTTCCAGGATCGGGCGGAGCATGTCGACGCTCTGCAGGTCCCGCAGGCCCGGGGTGTTGGGGCTGGAGACGTTCAGGGCGAGGTAGGTGGCGTACGGCGCGAGCAGGCGGGCGGAGAAGCGATAGTCCTCGGCGGCGTCCTCGAGGGCCGTCACCTTGGACTTGCCGATGTTCACCCCGATCACGGCGCGCTGGCCGCGCTCCGTGCGCCGCGCCGCGGCGAGGGACTTCGCCAGGGCCTGGGCGCCGTGGTTGTTGAAGCCCATGCGGTTGATCAGCGACCGGTCCGGGATCAGTCGGAAGGAGCGCGGTCGGGGGTTGCCGGGCTGCGGCTTGGCGGTCACGGTGCCCACCTCGACGTGGCCGAAGCCGAGGTCGAGCAGGGCCAGCGGCACCTCGCCGTCCTTGTCGAAGCCGGCCGCGAGACCCAGGGGGCTGCGATGCTCGCCGCCGAGCACTGCGCGCGTCGGGCGTCGATCGTGCATGGGGTCCGGGGTGGCGAAGGCGGCTCGCAACAGGCGCGGGCCCCCGGGCAGCGCATGCGCCCAGCGCAGGCAGCCGACGGTCAACCGGTGCGCCTGCTCGGCGTCGAGCCGGCTGAGGACGTGCCGGAACAGCAGGGCGTACGGGCCGCGTCGAGCGGTGTCGTTCGTGGTCACGTCATCACCGTACGCGGTCAGCGGGGCTCGTCCGGGGTCGTCGGGCCCCGGCGCCGTCCGATGAGGATGTAGGCGAGAGCCACGATCGGAAGCAGCAGCGGCACGTAGCCGTAGCCTCGTCCGAATCCGGACCACACGGAATCGTCGGCGAACAGCGCGGAGTCGAACACGCTGAGCATCCCCACCACCAGCACGCCGACCAGCTCGATCGTGCACAGCGCGAGGGCCAGCGGCGAGCGGCGGCCGCGGCGCACCAGCACCACCGTCACCGCGATGTAGGTCAGCGCCGCCAGCAGGGAGAGCACGTACGCCACGGGGGCGGCGGAGAGGTCCCGCAGGATCTGCACCAGGCTGCGGGCGGTGGCCGACAGCGCGAAGATCCCGTAGACGATGATCAGCACCGCCTCGAATCCGCGTGTGCGCTGTGCGGTCGCGGTCATGCGAAGCCTCCCGGCCAGATCTGGGCAAGGCGCATCAGCAGCACCAGGGACACGAGGGCGACCACCGCGATCACGAGGCTCCCGAAGCGGCTGCGCTCCCAGAGCCCGACCCAGCCGCCGCCGACGGTCATCAGGATGCCCGTGAGCAGGTAGCCGTACAGGGTGATCGGATCGCCGGGATGCCCGCCGCCGAGGTCCCGCAGGCCCAGGGCGACCCCGAGGATCACCCACATCAGGGCGGCCAGCGCGCAGGCACCGAGCAGGACGAGATCGGCATTGAGGTCCCGCGCCGCGTAGTAGATCCCCAGCAGGGCCGTCAGGAGGCAGACGATCGCCACCAGGATGCTCAGAGTCAGCATCGACCTGCCTGTTCTGTTCGGGATCCGGAGGGCACGGGGTCACGGGGCGCGGACGCCGCCCCTACGATGGAACCATGCCCATTGTTTCAGTAGTTGATACCGCTCTGTCCGACGTCGACGCCGACGTCCTGATCCTGCCGCTGCTGGTCGGAGGCGATGACGCCCCCTCCACGGTGCCCGGTTCCCCGGAGATCTCCGAGGCCATCACGCATCTGGAGGCCTCCGCCGGCCGCGGCGACCTCCACCGCATCCCCTCCTCCGGGCTGACCGGTGCGAAGTCCCTGCTGCTGGTCGGCATCGGTGAGGAGGATCTCTCCGCCGCCGGCGCCGAGGACCTCCGTCTCGCCTTCGGCGCCGCCACCCGGTCCCTGGCCGGCGTCGACTCCGCCGTGATCGCCGTGCCCGGGGGCACCGCCGAGCAGCGCGCCGCGGCGCTCGAGGGCGCCGCCCTGGGCGCCTACGCGTTCATCGCCCACAAGACGGGCACCGGAGGCTCCGCCCCGAAGCCCGCCCTGAGCTCCCTGGCCCTGCTGGGCACGGACGGCGCGGACACCGCGGCGGTCGAGCGCGCCGGCGTGCTCTCCGAGATCGTCGCCCTCACCCGCGACCTGGTCAACACTCCGCCGAACCTGCTGTACCCCGCAGAGTTCGCCCGTCGGGCCGAGCAGCTCGTGGCCGACCTGCCGCTGACCGTGACCGTCCTGGACGAGAAGCAGCTCGCCGACGGCGGCTACGGCGGCATCGTCGGCGTCGGCCAGGGGTCCACGCGTCCGCCGCGCCTGGTCCGCATCGAATACTCCCCCGCCGGCGCCCGCAGCTCCGTGGCGCTGGTGGGCAAGGGCATCACCTTCGACACCGGCGGCATCTCGCTCAAGCCGGCCCCCGGTATGGACGACATGACCTCGGACATGACCGGCGCGGCCACCGTGCTCGGGGCCACCGTCGGCGCCGCGAAGCTGGGCCTGGACGTGAAGATCACCACCTACCTCGCGCTGGCCGAGAACATGCCCGGCGGCGGGGCTCAGCGCCCCGGCGACGTCGTCACCATGCGCAACGGGAAGACCGTCGAGGTGCTCAACACCGACGCCGAGGGCCGCATGGTGATGGCTGACGCCCTCGTCGACGCCGTCGCCGAGGGCCCCGATCTGGTGATGGACGTGGCCACCCTGACCGGTGCCGCCGTGGTCGCCCTCGGCAAGCGCACCGGGGGTGTCCTGGGCACTCAGCAGGGGCGGGACGCGGTCATGGAGGCGTCGGAGCGCTCCGGCGAGCCCTTCTGGCCTCTGCCCTTCCCCGCCGAGCTGCGCGCCGACCTGACCGGTCGGGTGGCGGATCTGAGCAACATCGGCGACCGCCCCGGCGGGGCGCTCTCGGCCGGCATCTTCCTCCAGGAGTTCGTCGGCGAGACGGAGTGGGCCCACCTGGACATCGCCGGTCCCGGCTTCGCGTCGACGCCGGTGGGATACATGGGCAAGGGAGCCACCGGCATGAGCGTGCGCACCGTGCTGGAGGTGCTCGCCGACCGCGCGGCGGCGTCCGACACGTGATCCTCGCCGCTGAACATCGCTGAACAACCCGCTGTGCGGGCGAGATGGCGCCGCCTGGTGGCCTAGCATGGGACACGCAGGCGGCGCCGTCGGCATCCGAGCCGGCTCGTGCCGCACAAGAACGTACACACCGAGGAGCACACAGGTGGCGGATACAACCACTGACCAGTTCGACGTCGTGATCCTGGGCGGTGGCAGCGGCGGCTATGCGGCCGCGCTGCGCGGAGCCCAGCTCGGCCAGAAGATCGCCCTCGTGGAGAAGGACCAGCTCGGGGGCACCTGCCTGCACCGCGGCTGTGTCCCGACGAAGGCCCTGCTGCACGTCGGCGAGCTCGCCGACGCCCCCTCCGAGGCCTCCGAAGTCGGCCTCGATCTCACGCTCAACGCCGTCGACGTCGACAAGGTGCTGGGCTTCAAGGACAAGATCGTCGGCCGCCTGCACAAGGGCCTCCAGGGCCTGGTGAAGTCGCGCAAGGTCGAGTACGTCGAGGGCTTCGGCCGGCTCACCGGCCCCAAGACCGTCACCGTGGAAGGCGAGGGCGGCACCCGCGAGCTGACCGCCGAGAGCATCATCCTCGCCACCGGATCCTTCTCGAAGACCCTCCCGGGCATCGACCTCGGCGGCCGCATCCTGGACTCCGAGGCGGCGCTGCAGCTGCCCGAGATGCCGAAGAACCCGATCATCCTGGGCGGCGGCGTCATCGGCGTCGAGTTCGCCTCCGTGTGGAAGTCCCTCGGGGCCGAGTCCGTGACCATCGTCGAGGGCCTGCCCCACCTGGTCGCCAACGAGGACGAGTCGATCGCAAAGGCGCTCGAGCGCGCCTACAAGAAGCGCGGCATCACGTTCTCCCTCGGCACCTTCACCGAGAAGGCCGAGCAGGACGAGAACGGGGTCACGGTCACGCTCACCGACGGCACCGTCTTCGAGGGCGACTACCTGCTGGTCGCCGTGGGTCGCGGACCGGTCACGGCCGATCTCGGCTACGAGGAGCAGGGCATCGAGATGGATCGCGGCTTCGTGCTGGCGAACAAGGAGACCCTGGAGACCAACGTCCCCGGCATCTACGCCGTCGGAGACATCGTCCCCGGCCTGCAGCTCGCCCATCGCGGGTTCCAGCAGGGCATCTTCGTGGCCGAGCGCATCGGCGGTCAGAACCCGGCACCGATCGTCGAATCCGGGATCCCGCGGATCACCTACTGCGAGCCGCAGGTCGGTTCCGTGGGTCTGTCGGAGAAGCAGGCCAAGGAGCAGCTGGGCGAGGACGCCGTGGAGTCCTACGAGTACAACCTCGGCGGCAACGGCAAGTCCCAGATCCTCGGCACCACCGGCTTCATCAAGCTGGTCCGTGAGAAGGACGGCGCCATCGTCGGCGTGCACATGATCGGCTCGCGGATCTCCGAGCTGATGGGCGAGGCCCAGCTCATCGTCAACTGGGAGGCATACCCCGAGGACGTCGCCTCCCTCATCCACGGCCATCCCTCGCAGCACGAGGCGGTGGGCGAGGCGGCTCTCGCCCTCGCCGGCAAGCCGCTGCACGCCCACGCCTGAGCCCCTCCAGGAGGAATGAACCCCATGTCTGAATCCGTGAAGATGCCTGCTCTCGGTGAATCCGTCACCGAGGGCACCGTCACCCGCTGGCTGAAGGCCGTCGGCGACACCGTCGAGGTCGACGAGCCGCTGCTCGAGGTCTCCACCGACAAGGTCGACACCGAGATCCCCTCGCCCGTCGCGGGCACCATCGAGAAGATCCTGGTCGAGGAGGACGAGGACGCCGATGTCGGCGCCGATCTCGTCGTCATCGGCGACGGCTCCGGCTCCGAGGGCGCCGGGTCCGACGACTCCGGGGCCGATGCCGAGGAAGCTCCGGCTGAGGAAGCGCCGGCTGAGGAAGCGCCGGCTGAGGAGGCTCCGGCGGCGGAGGCGTCCGCCCCCTCCGCCGAGGAGGCCCCCGAGAAGGAGTCCGAGCAGTCGGCGCAGTCCTCCGGCGGAGGGTCCGGCGCGGCCTCCGGCGAAGAGGTCACCATGCCGGCGCTCGGTGAGTCCGTCACCGAGGGCACTGTCACCCGCTGGCTGAAGGCTGTCGGTGAGTCGGTCGAGGTCGACGAGCCGCTGCTCGAGGTCTCCACCGACAAGGTCGACACCGAGATCCCCTCGCCCGTCGCCGGCACCGTGCTGGAGATCAGGGTCGAGGAGGACGAGGACGCCGAGGTCGGCTCCGTGCTGGCCATCGTCGGCGATTCCTCCGGCGCCCCGGCAGCGGACGAGAAGCCCGCTGCCCCGGCCCCGAAGGCCGAGGAGGAGCCCGCCGAGAAGGAGGCGCCGAAGGCCGCGGAGGAGCCCGCCGAGAAGGAGGCCCCGAAGGCCGAGGAGAAGCCCGCCGCCCCGAAGGCCCCGGAGCAGAAGACGCAGGAGCCCTCCGCTCCCGCCGCCGCCCCGGCCCCCAAGGCAGCGGATTCCGTCAGCGGTGCCGAGTCCTCCGGGTACGTCACGCCGCTGGTGCGGAAGATGGCGACCGAGGCCGGGGTCGACCTGGCCACGGTCTCCGGCACCGGCCTGGGCGGGCGCATCCGCAAGCAGGACGTGCAGCAGGCGATCGACGCCCAGAAGTCGGCGGCCTCCGCTCCCGCCGCCTCCGCCGCTCCGGCCGCTGCCGCGGCACCGGCGCAGGTCGAGGTCTCCCCGCTGCGCGGCACCGAGGAGAAGATGAGCCGCGTCCGCAAGGTCACGGCCAAGCGGATGATGGAGTCCCTGCACGGGCAGGCGCAGCTGACCACCGCGGTCGAGGTCGACATGACCCGGGTCGCGAAACTGCGCGGGAAGGCCAAGGACGCCTTCGCCCAGCGCGAGGGCGCCAAGCTCACCTTCCTGCCGTTCATCATGCAGGCGGCGATCGAGGCCCTGAAGACCTACCCGAAGGTCAATGCCTCGATCGACGAGGACCTGATCAAGTACGCCGCCTCCGAGAACATCGGCATGGCCGCGGACACCGATCGCGGTCTGGTCGTGCCGGTGATCAAGAACTCGGGTGACCTGAACCTGGCGGGCCTGGCCCGCCAGATCGGCGACCTCGGGGCGCGGGCGAAGAACAACAAGCTCACCCCGGACGATCTCCAGGGAGCGACGTTCACGATCACCAACACCGGGTCCGGCGGTGCCCTCTGGGACACCCCGATCGTGCCGAATCCCCAGGTCGGCATCCTCGGCTGCGGCACCATCGTCAAGCGTCCCGCGGTCGTGCAGAACGCCGAGGGCGATGACTCCATCGCGGTCCGCTCGATGATGTACCTGTTCCTCTCCTACGACCACCGTCTCGTCGACGGCGGCGATGCGGCCCGCTTCCTCAGCTTCATGAAGAAGCGGCTCGAGGAGGGCGCGTTCGAGGCGGAACTGGGCCTGTGAGCCTGCGGGCCTGTGAGCCCATGGGTGCAGGGGTCGCCGTGCGGTGACCTCTCGCCTCCGACCTGACCCGGAAGGGCCGGCACCGATGCGTTCGGTGCCGGCCCTTCCGTCGTCCCGGGATCGATCTGGTCGCCGCCCGGACCGCGTCGTGGGCGCGATCGGGTCACCGGCTCGCTCACGGAGCGGTCGCGGGCCCGACGGTGCGCGCGGTGACGACGAGCCACTGCGCCCCGTCCCAGCGCAGCGTCAGCTCGAGGATGACCGGTTCGCTCGCCGCGACCGTGCGCACGACGCCGTCGGGTCTCTCGACCTCGTACGCCTCGGTCGAGGAAGTCACCTCCAGGACCGCGCGGGCGTTCTCCCCCGGGCTCTCGAGCAGGCGCGCCTCATGGATCACCGCTCCCCCGCCCGTGACACCCATGCCCTGGTAGGCCTGCCGCACCTGCTGATCGGCGGCCAGTGCGCGGCTCCCTGGCGCAGCGGCGGGGTCCGCGCTGAGCCCGGTGACGTAGGCGTGGCGGGAGCCGGCGAGCTCGGCGGCCAGTGCCCAGGGGTCGGTGATCTCCGGCGCGGGTGCAGGAGCAGCGGACCCGACGGCGGCGGATTCAGCGGCCCGCGGCGCCGGCTGGTCCTCGTCGCCGGAGGCCAGCAGCAGCCAGCTGCCTGTGCCCAGCAGCGCCCCGACGGCCAGCACGGCCGCGGCGGTCAGGGCGAAGGTCCGGCGCAGCCCGCGCTGGGAGATCACCTGCCCGAGCGTGCGCAGGACTCCTGCTGCCGAACCGGTGGTCGCTCTGCCTGTCGGACGGTCGTCGTCCACACCGTCGTCGACCTGCTCGCCCGCAGCGAGCGGTTCCCGGGGTGCTGCTGCTGGTCCTGCCGGTGCCGACGGCGCAGCTCGGTCGGCGGGAGCTGGTGGCGGCCCCGCCTCCGCCGTGGCACCTTGATGGACGCGGCGGCGCAGGGTGCGCTGCTCGTCGTGGAGGACGGAGTCCACCCAGCGCCGGTCCGCCCGACGATCCGCGAGGCCCTCCCCGGGGCGCAGCCCGCCCAGATCGAGCAGGATCACGCTGCCGTCCGGGCGCATCCCCAGGCCACCTCCCGGACGGGCGCCGAGCAGCCAGGAGCGCTCGTGCAGAGCATCCACGAGGGCGTCGAGATCATCGCGGGCGCGTCCCAGCGCCGCCCGCTCGGCCGTCGCCGGTGATGCGGTCCCGGCGACCCGCCTGCCCGTGCGGGACGCGAGAGGTCGGGCCGTTTCGCGCACATACCCCTCGTCCTCGATGCTCAGTACGGTCGGCGCCGCGGTGAGTCCGGCGACCTCGAGGGAGGCCAGCAGCTGCATCTGGGCGCGGACGGCCCCCTGCCCGTCGACCGTCGGAGCGCGCACGCGCACCCCGCGCCCGTCCCCTTCCTCGAGCCGCTCCTCGATGTTCTCGTCGGCCCGGTCCTCCTCCGGTCCCCGCGGGATGTGCGGGCCACCGGACAGGGAGGGTCCCTCGCCCGGGGGCGAGAATTCCCGCACGGATCGCGTCTCGTCGAAGTCCTCCATGGCAGCAGTGAACCCCACCGTCGGCCCTCCCCATTGTGATCATCCACAACGTCCAGGTGAGAGCGGGAGTAACCTGGCCAGATGCTCGATGTGATCCGTCTCGGCTTCAGCGAACCGGTGCCCGGGGGTGACCGGCACGAGGAGTTCGGTCTGCCTCCGGGGCCCGTCGACTACCGCGCGGCCTGGGCGCTGCAGCGGGAGATCCACGCCGAGGTGGTGGCCGGGACCCGCCCCGATTCGCTGCTGCTGCTCGAGCACCGCGCCGTCTACACCGCCGGCAAGCTGACCACGGACGAGGAGCGACCGCGCGACGGCGCCGAGGTGGTCGACATCGATCGGGGCGGCAAGATCACCTGGCACGGCCCGCAGCAGCTCGTCGGCTATCCGATCGTCAAGCTCCCCATCCCCATCGACGTCGTCGGCTTCGTCCGGGACCTCGAGCACACCCTGATCGACGTGTGCTCCGCGCTGGGCGTGGCGACCGTCCCGGTCCAGGGTCGCAGCGGCGTCTGGGTGGCGCCGGAGGACGAGGAGGCCCGCAAGGTGTGCGCGATCGGGATGCGGGTCTCGAAGCGCGCCACCATGCACGGCTTCGCCCTGAACTGCGCCAACGACCTCTCCTGGGCGCACAACGTGATCCCCTGCGGGATCGACGATGCCGGCGTGACCAGCCTCACCCAGGAGGCGGGGCGGCGCATCGCCGTGGCCGATGTGATCGATGTCGCCGCCGAGGCGATGACCGACCTGGTGGCGCACCGCACCTCTGCGGTGGCCTGAGACGCCCGGAGGAGCCCCGGCTCGATAGACTGCCCGGAACGTCGAACGTAGGAGGCATCAGGGTGACCATCGCTCCCGAAGGCCGGCGCATGCTGCGCGTCGAGGCACGCAACGCCGAGGTGCCGATCGAGCGCAAGCCGGAATGGATCAAGACCCGCGCCGTGATGGGGCCCGAGTACAGCGCGATGAAGAAGCGCGTGCACAGCCAGGGCCTCCACACCGTCTGCGAGGAAGCCGGCTGCCCGAACATCTTCGAGTGCTGGGAGGATCGCGAGGCGACCTTCCTCATCGGCGGCGACACCTGCACCCGGCGCTGCGACTTCTGCGCCATCGCCACCGGCAAGCCCATGGCGCTGGACCCCATGGAGCCCTTCAAGGTCGCACAGTCGGTCAAAGAGATGGGCCTGCGCTACTCCACCATCACGGGCGTGGCGCGCGATGATCTGCCCGACGGTGCGGCCGGCCTGTTCGCCCGCACCTGCGAGCAGATCCACGCCACGAACCCCGGCACCGGGGTCGAGCTGCTGATCGACGACATCAAGGGCCGGGGCGAGCATCTCCAGCAGGTGTTCGAGGCTCGGCCCGAGGTGTTCGCCCACAACCTCGAGACCGTCCCGCGGATCTTCAAGCAGATCCGGCCCGCGTTCCGCTACGAGCGCTCGCTGGACGTGATCTCGATGGGCAAGGACGCCGGCATGATCACCAAGTCCAACCTGATCCTGGGCATGGGCGAGACCACCGACGAGATCCTCGAGTCGCTGCAGCAGCTGAGGGACGCCGGCTGCGACATCATCACGATCACGCAGTACATGCGTCCCTCGAAGCGTCATCACCCGATCGACCGCTGGGTCAAGCCCGAGGAGTTCGTCGATCTCTCCCAGGCCGCGGAGGAGATGGGCTTCCTCGCGACGATGGCGGGGCCGATGGTCCGCTCCTCCTACCGCGCCGGCAAGCTCTGGGCGCAGGTGATGAGGAAGCTCGGCCGCGAGATCCCCGACAACCTCCGCCACCTGGATCAGGACCAGCCCGCCCGTCAGGAAGCCGCGAGCGTCGTCGCCCGCGCGAATCAGGCCGTCGCGAGCTGACGCCCGCACGACCCCGAGAGGACCCCACCCCACATGGCCCGCAAGAGCGAGAGCAAGCCCACCAAGGGCACTGCGAAGGACGGCACGAAGAAGAAGGACGGCACCAAGAAGCCGGGTCGCTTCAAGCAGATGATCGACGTCTTCAAGTACACCCAGGAGGTCGACCGCACCACGCTGCCGTGGATGATCGGCGCGCTGGTCGCCGCGATCATCGTCGGCATCCTGGTGAGCTGGCTGGTGCTGAACAGCCCCTGGTACGGCATCTTCATGGGGCTGGCCGTCGGCATCCTCATCGCGATGCTGATCCTGGCGCGCAAGGCCGAGCGCGCCGCCTTCAGCCGGATCAAGGGACAGTCCGGCGCGGCCCTGGCCGCCATGCAGTCGATCCGCCGCGGCTGGGACGTGGCCGACGAGCCCGTGCAGATCGATCCGCGCAGCCAGAAGATGCTCTTCCGCGCCTCCGGCCGCGCCGGCATCGCGATCGTCGCCGAGGACTCCTCCTCGATCTCCATGAAGCTGCTGGAGAAGGAGCGGCGCAACATCCGCCGCGTCCTCCAGCACGACAACGTGCCGGTCCACCAGATCGTCGTCGGGGACGGCGACGGGGAGGTCCCGCTGCACAAGCTGCCCAACCACATGACCCGTATGAAGAAGACTCTCACCAAGGACGAGTCGGCACAGGTCAGCAAGCGCCTGGTCGCCCTGCACCGCTCGATCCGGCAGTCCGTGCCCAAGGGCGTGGACCCGATGAACGCGCGCCCCAACCGCAAGGCGATGCGCGGCCGCTGAGCCGCAGCCCCTCTCGGGCCCCCGTCTCAGGACCCCCTCCGCCCCTCGGGCCGGTGGGGGTTCTCTGGTGCGTGGGGCCGGAGTCGAGCTGCGTCGACGACGGTGCGACCGGCGCCGACACGAGGGGCGTGCGGCGTCCGTTCCACTGATCCGACTCGGGAGCGGGGCGCATCGGTGGAACCGGTCGGCGCGCCGAGCGTCCCTGCGAGCCTCTGCACCCTGCACGATGGTGCCGTGACCGTTCCGTAACCTCCGTGACCTTATCGTGACATGATGCATCGTCGCCGGTCAGCGCTAATTGGCGAGGGCGTACCGACGCTCCCGCAGCATCGTGATCGGGGTGCGGGGCGGCGACCGAAGGCCCGCCTGCGCGGCAGGCCGACGGGTCAGACCCGGACGGCGGCGGTGCCGGCGACGACGTCGTGCAGGGGCTGGGCATCCTTGGTCCACACCAGCGCCGGCAGCAGCAGGAGCATCGCGCCCGTGCGCACCAGAGCACGCAGGATCATCGGCGTGCGGCCGCGCACGGGCAGCACCCGCACCCGCAGCACGAACTGCCCGGGCGTCGCCCCGAAAAGGCTCAGGAACAGCAGGTTCACCGCAACGAAGAGGACCAGGTTCGCCAGCGCGTCGCCCTGGAACACCAGGGCGGAGACGGCCATGGACAGCCCCCAGTCCACCAGCAGCGACAGGGGGCGTCGCCAGAAGGGCGCGACCGAGCCGGGGCCGCTCTCGGGGAGCCCCAGCGAGGAGCCCCTGACGTAGTCCGGTGAGCTCGGGGCGCCGTCCATCCACGCGCCCAGGTCCTTGCGATCGATCACGCCCCGACTTTATCGAGGGGATCTGGGAATCGTGGGCGCTGCCCCGGGCCCTGGAGCTCTGCACCTAAACTTGACGACAACCGAGTCCGGGGCCGGCACGGACCGCCCGGCGCTCGAGACGGTGATCGCCCCTCGGGGACAACCAGATAGGCGCGCCCCATGGTGCGGATGGAGGAGACGTGTTCAACAATCCCAGCGAGGTCGTGAAGTACATCGAGGAGGAGGGTGTCGAGTTCATCGACATCCGCTTCTGCGACCTGCCCGGCATCATGCAGCACTTCAACATCCCGGCGAGCACCTTCGACGAGGAGGCCATCGCGACCGGCCAGCTCTTCGACGGCTCCTCGATCCGCGGGTTCCAGGCGATCCACGAGTCCGACATGAAGCTCGTCCCGGACCTGGAGACGGCCTATCTCGACCCGTTCCGTGAGCGCAAGACGCTCATCATCAACTTCTCGATCGTGGATCCGTTCACGGATGAGCCCTACTCCCGCGACCCCCGCACCGTCGCGGCGAAGGCCGAGGAGTACCTGAAGTCCACCGGCATCGCCGATACCGCGATCTTCGCCGCCGAGGCCGAGTTCTACATCTTCGACGACGTGCGCTTCAAGACCGGCGTGAACTCCGGCTTCTACAGCATCGACTCCGACGAAGCGGTGTGGAACACCGATCGCGACGAGTCCGACTTCGGCGGCAACCAGGGGTACAAGACGCGTCTGAAGGGCGGCTACTTCCCGGTGCCGCCGAACGACCAGATGGCGGATCTGCGCGACGAGATCTGCGCCGTGCTGGACAGCACGGGCCTCGAGGTGGAGCGCGCCCACCACGAGGTCGGCACCGCCGGCCAGCAGGAGATCAACTACCGCTTCAACACTCTGCTGCAGGCCGCGGACGACGTCATGAAGTTCAAGTACGTCGTCAAGAGCACCGTGTGGGATGCGGGTCGCACGGCGACCTTCATGCCCAAGCCGCTGTTCGGCGACAACGGCTCCGGCATGCACACCCACCAGTCGCTGTGGAAGGACGGAGAGCCGCTGTTCTTCGACGAGCGCGGCTATGGCGGCCTCTCGGACATCGCCCGCTGGTACATCGGCGGCATCATCGAGCACTCCCCCTCGCTGACGGCGTTCACCAACCCCACGGTGAACTCCTTCAAGCGCCTGGTGCCCGGTTTCGAGGCCCCCGTGAACATGGTCTACTCGGCGCGCAACCGCTCCGCCGCGATCCGCATCCCGGTCACCGGCGCCTCGGCCAAGGCCAAGCGCGTGGAGTTCCGTGCGCCGGACCCCTCGGCGAACCCGTACCTGGCCTTCGCCGCGCAGCTGATGGCCGGTCTGGACGGCATCCGCAATCGGATCGAGCCGCCGGAGCCGATCGACAAGGACCTCTACGAGCTGCCGCCGGAGGAGCACAAGCAGATCAAGCAGCTGCCCGAGTCGCTCGGCGCCGCGCTGGACGCGCTCGAGGCGGATCACGGCTTCCTCACCGAGGGCGACGTGTTCCCCGAGGATCTGATCGAGACCTGGATCGAGCTCAAGCGGACCACGGAGATCGATCCGTTCCGGTACCGCCCGCACCCCCACGAGTTCGAGCTCTACTACGACATCTGAGGTTCCTGTGAAGGTCAGCGGGTAAGAACAGCCCCCGTTGTACGCATAGAGTCCTCACGATCTGCCAGCACCTTCTGGACGGTGGATCGTGAGGGCTCGTCCGTGCCCGGCCACAAGTGCACGTACACGTCCAGGGTGGTCGTCGCCGACGAAGCGAGTCGTCGTCGCACGGCACGGACAGGACGACTCAGGGTCGACGGTCGGCCTCCGCTGCGGTAGGCGCGGCATGCCGAGGAAGGACCGAGAGGCCGATCATGGTGAGCGCCAGCACGAAGTGCAACCAGTCATCGGCGGTATTCAGCGGCACGAAATTCGCCGTCGAGTCTTTGTCGATGACGATGCCGTAGATCCACAGCACCGCGTAGATGATGCCGCCGACCAGCAGGTAGAGCCGCGCCGTGCCCGAGAGTCTCGACAGTGTGAGACCGGCGAAGCCGTAAAGCAGGTGGATGACGTTGTGCAGCGCGGACACCTGGAAGATGCCCAGCAGCATCGCCTCCGAGCGAGCGGCGATCCCTATCGAATCGAAGTTCGTCGTCACGCCGGGAACGAACCCGGCGACGCCGACGACGAGGAAGACGAACCCGCACAGCAACGCGGCCAATCGCACGGGCGATCGCCCGATATCCTTGGTCCCTCGGCCATGGGCGGGGCCGCTGGGAACAGTGGCGTTCATCGACGATCCTCCGATCAGAAGCTTCACTCAGGCGCCGTGCGACGGTGCCGCCGATACGGCGCTCGCACCGACTCGAACAGCACCCGAGCGGAACGGCCCGCTCCGTGTCCTGAGTCACAGGCTACGATCTTGCTGGGAACCTTCAAGGAGTCCGACCGATTGGGTTGCAGGCTCTGAGCCCCCTGTGGGCATCGTTCAGGAGGTGAAGGATCGACGCCGTGAGACGCAACTGTTCGGCGTCGGCCGTCTTGCCGCTCTCGCGGACCAGGTCATGAGACGTCGTCGCCGAAGAACAGCGGGGCACTCCTGTCGATCCCGACGCCGGGCACGCCGATGCCACCGGGCTACCCCGCCACGAGGTCCCTCCGTCGCAGCGCTCCCAGCCCCACCACCGTGAGCAGCACGGCCAGCGCCGCCATCACGGCCAGCGGGGTCACCTCCAGGTCCGCGTCGGGCACGGCCGGCACGTGGTGGAGCACCGAGAGGTTCCGCGCCCACTGGGGCAGCTGCAGCAGGTCACCGAGGAAGGTGTCCAGCGCGGCCCAGATCACCATCAGCCAGGCGAGGCCGGCCAGGCGCACCCGCAGCCCGTACAGCGCCAGGGTCAGCGCGCCCGTGAAGGCGATCGCGGGAAGGTACGCGAGGGCGGCGAGGGTCGACTCCCCGATCCAGGAGGTCTCCCCCGTCGCCTGCCACACCCCGATCCCCGTGCCGAGCCCGAGGAGCACCTGCAGGGCGAACACCTCCAGCGTCACCACGACCACCCAGCGCAGGGCGACGGTGATCCGCCCGATGCCGGCCAGCAGCGTCCCGGCCATACGCCCCTCCTGCTCCTCGGACCGCAGTCGCAGCACGCCGGAGACGATCAGGCCGACGGGCCCCAGGGCGAGCATCAGCAGGATGTACCCGGTGAACGACCGGGTGAGGTCGTCGACGTCGATCGGGGCGAACTCCCCGATCGTCGGGATCTGCTCGACCATGTCCTCGAGAGAGGAGGCCAGGGACCCGAAGGCGATCGCGAACAGGAACAGCCCGATCGCCCAGGTGACCATCATCGGCGTCACCAGGCGCCGCGCCAGGCCACCGGGGGCCCGCAGCGCCGCGGACGCCGCGTCGGGGCCCGCCGCGGCCGGACGCAGACCGGAGCCGAGATCGCGGCGACGGGACAGGACGGCCGCGAGCGCGACGAGCACGAAAATCGCGGCGACGGATACCGCCAGCGGCCACCAGCGCACCTCGACGAACACCTTGGACTGCTGCGCCCAGGCCAGCGGCGAGAACCACGACAGCCAGGACCCTTCCTCCTCGATCACATCGCCCACGCCGCGCACCAGGAAGGCGACGGCGAGGGCTCCGAGGGCGAGGCCGGACGCGGTGCCGCCATGCTCGGTCACCTGCGCGGCCACGGCGGCGATACCGGCGAACACCAGCCCCGTCAGGGCGGTCGCCGCCCCGAGCGCGATGCCGTCGAGCACGGGAGCGCCGGTGACCAGCACGGCGATGCTCACGGCGGCACCGAGGACGAGGTTCGCGATCGCCACCACGACGAGCGCCGCCGCAGCGGGAGCCAGACGCCCCGTGGGCAGGGACCGCAGCATCTCCAACCGCCCGGCCTCCTCCTCCGCGCGGGTGTGGCGGACCGTCAGCAGGATGCTCATGATCGCCCCGGCCAGCAGGACGTAGAGGAACAGCTCGTTGGCCACGGCCGCCCACAGCGTGTAGTGGTCGCGGGCGAAGGCCGGTCCGGTCATCAGCACGGCCGAGGGGTTGCCCAGCAGCGCGGCGCGGGCGTCGAGGGCCTCCTGGTCGGGATAGGCCTCCTTCAGCGCCACCACCGAGGCGGCGACGGTGACGACCATGGCCAGGGCCCAGATGATGATCTGGCGGCGGGAGATGCGGCCGAACAGTCGCACGAGCGCGCCGATCCCGGTCAGCGGGGAGGTGGGACGGACCTCGAGCAGGTGGGTGTGGCGCGCGGCGGTCGCGCGATCCGTGGCGCTCATCGTGAGCGGTCCTCGGCGACGTCCTCGCCCGGCTCCAGCTCGTCGCCGTAATGACGCAGGAACAGGTCCTCGAGAGAGGGTGGGGTGATCGTGAGGCTGGTGGCCTCCATCCGGGACAGGACGGGCAGCACGTCGTGGACCGCCGCGTCGTCGACGTCGAAGCGGATCCGTCCGCCCTCGGCGACGAGGTCGTGCACCCCCTCGGTCCCCTGCAGCACGCCGGCGTCGGCCGTGGTGGTCGCGGCGACGGTGGAGCGGGTGAGGTGACGCAGCTGGGCGAGCGTCCCGCTCTCGACGTCGCGACCCGCGCGGATGATGGTGACCGTGTCGCAGAGCTTCTCGACCTCCGCCAGGATGTGGCTGGACAGCAGCACCGTGCGCCCGGCGGTGCGCAGGCGGCTGACCTCGTCGGTGAAGATCGCCTCCATCAGAGGATCCAGCCCGGAGGTGGGTTCATCCATGACGTAGAGGTCGACGTCCCGGGAGAGGGCCGCGACCAGGGCCACCTTCTGCCGGTTGCCCTTGGAATAGGTGCGGCAGCGCTTGGTGGGGTCCAGTTCGAAGCGCTCGATGAGCTCCTCGCGACGGCGCCGGTGCGCCGATCCTCGCTCGGAGGAGGTGAGCACGTCGATGGCCTCTCCCCCGGTCAGGTTCGGCCACAGGTTGGTGTCGCCGGGGACGTAGGCGAGACGGTGATGGATCTGCACGGCGTGGGACCACGGATCCATCCCCAGCACCTCGGCAGTTCCCGAGGTGGCCTTCAGCAGGCCGAGCAGGATGCGGATGGTGGTGGACTTCCCGGCGCCGTTGGGGCCCAGGAACCCGGTGACCTGGCCGGTGGGCACGGTCAGCGAGAAGGCGTCCAGCGCGCGGGTGGCGCCGAAGGTCTTGGTGAGGTCGCGGACGACGACGGCCGCGTCCGTGGTCGAGGTGGTCGATGCGGTGGCGTCGGTGGTGGTCATGGTCTCTCCCCGGTCGTCGGTGGTGAGGGCGTGGGGTCGGGTCCGGCGGTGGTGGCGAGGTAGGCGTCGAGCAGCGAACGGTCCGTCAGCAGCGGGATCGTGTAGATCTCGAGCAGGGGCCCGATGATCCGCTGGGTGTACTTCCGCAGCCAGGCGGGCAGCTCCTCGAGGTCCAGCTGCTCGCGCTGGGCCGGGAGCTGCAGCAGCAGCGCGCCGAGGGCCATCTCCATGAGGACCTCGGCCCGGCCCTGCGGGTCGCGGCTGGGGGTGATGGTCCCGGCGCGCTCGCCGTCGGCGAGATAGTCGACAGCGCTCGTGGCGAAGTCCTCGACGAGCTGGATCGCGAGCGGGCCGCCGGCCTGGAGGCGGCGCAGCACGTACCCGACGACCGGGGCGTACTGCTCGGCCTGCGCGAGCTGGGCCAGGAGCTCTCCGGAGCCGCCCGCGAGCAGACCGGACTTCTCCGTCCGGGTGACCTCCAGGGTCCGCTGGTCGCAGGCCTCGAGCAGCTTCTCGCGGGATCCGTAGTGATGGATGATCAGTCCGGCGCTGACCCCGGCGTCCTCGGCCACCCGGCGCAGCGGTGCGCTCAGACCATCGACCGCGAAGCGGCGCAGTGCGGCCTGCAGGATCCGCTCGTCGGCGGGGATCGGATCGGCCATGATGCTCCTTCGTCGTGCGGCACGGCTGCGCGGGTGCTGATGCGGGGCCGACGGCGCGGTCCTGATGCGCGGTGGGGCCCGGCAGACGGTGCGCCAGCCGTGCGCTGACCGGTCCGACCAAGACGACTGAACTGGTGTTCAAACCACGCTATACGAGTGTTCAACCCGGGGCAAGGCCAGAGTGCGCTCCGGGGCCCCGGGCATCGCGGATAGGGTCGTCGACATGAGCGAGCAGCAGGCGAGGGCCGAGGGCCCGGGAGATCCGGGAAGCCCCGGGGCCCCGGCTGTTCCGGGCGCCGGGGCGGCCCCCGATGCTTCGTCGGCTCCCGGGGCCCCGCGCGACCCGGCCGACGCGGGGGCTCTGGAGACGGACCTCCCCCTGACTCCCTTCGCCGCCTCGTTGCGCTGGGCGGTCCATGCCCTCGTGTACCTGATGGTGATGCTGGTGACCGGGCTCGCCCTCGCGCCTCCGTCCTCGGCCGACGGCTGGATCACGGTGGCGCTGCTGGCGCTGTTCACGGCCGTCTACTCCCTCGGCGCCCGCCGCGCACTGCGCCATCGGGCCGGGCCCGAAGGGTCCTGGAGCGCCCTGACCTATCTCGCGCCCAGCATCGTGATCTGGGCCTGCACCTTCGCTGTCGGGCCCGATGCCGTGTGGGTGGCCTTCGGCCTGGACTTCGCGGTGCTCTACGCGCTGCCGCTGGTCGGGGGTCTGATCACCCTCGCGATCGTCACCGCGATCGGCGTGCTCGGATACAGCGAGTGGTCCTTCGACCCCATGCCCGGCGAGGTGGCCGGCCCCGTGATCGGGGCGCTGGTCGCCCTCGCCGTCGTCGTCACGGTCCGAGCCCTGCAGCGGGAGGTGGACCGGCGCACCCGATTGGCGCGCCAGCTCGCCGCCGCGCGCGACACCATCGCCGAGCAGACCCGTGCGGCGACCCAGGCCGCCGAACGCGATCGCATCGCCAGCGAGCTGCACGACACGGTCGCCCAGTCGAACCTCTCGATCCACCTGCTGCTGGACGCGGCCACGGCCGCGCTCGAGCGCCAGGAGACCGAGGAGGCCGGCGCCCTGGTGCAGGAGGCCCGGGCGGCCGCCGCCCGCACCGGCATGCAGACCCGCCGCTTCGTCGATGCCGCAGAGGTGGAGGTCCCCTCCGGGGGCGCGCTGCGCGAGGAGCTGCAGCGCCTGGTGGCGGATGCGGCCACGGCCGGGCGCACCCGGATCGACCTGCGCGACGAGGTCGACGACGACGAGCTGGAGGCGCTGCCGCGCAGCACCGCCCGCGCCCTGCTGCGCCTGGTCGAGTCCCTGCTGGCCAATGTCATCCAGCACGCCGACGCCTCGCGCACCATGGCCACCCTCGGACTCCACGAGCACGAGCTGCTGCTGGACGTCGTCGACGACGGCCGCGGCTTCGACCCGGAGCTGGTGGCGGGCTTCGGACTGCGCTCGGCGCGGGCGCGCGCCGCATCCGTCGGAGGCAGGATGCTCATCGAGTCCGCCCCCGGCAGCGGCACGGCCATCCAGGTGGTGCTGCCGCTGCCGCACGAGCCCGACCCCGCCCCGCCCGACGGATCAGTCCCGCCCGACGGATCCGCTCCGCACGACACCTCCGTTCCCCCCACCTCTGAGGAGCCCCCATGATCCGAGTGCTGCTGGCCGACGACCACGCGATCGTGCGCCGAGGCCTGATCGCCGTGCTCGGCGCGGAGAGCGAGGTGGAGGTCATCGGGGAGGCGGCGACGCCACAGGAGGCGGTGCTGCTGGCCCGCTCGACCGCACCGGACGTGGTGCTGCTGGACCTCCAGTTCGGAGTCGGCCAGAAGCGCGGCACCGACGTCATCCCCGCCCTGCGGCAGGCCTCCTCGCAACCCGCCGTGCTCGTGCTGACCACCTACGACAACGACCAGGACGTCACCGCCGCGATGGATGCCGGGGCCGCCGGATATCTGCTGAAGGACTCCCCCGCCGAGGAGCTGGTGGCCGCCGTGCAGCGCGCCCGCAGCGGGGCCGGGGCCGTGGACCCGCGGATCTCCCAGCGGCTGCGGGAGCGCCAGGCGGACACCACGCTCAGCGCGCGGGAGATGGAGGTGCTCACCCGCGTCGCGGCCGGGCGCACGAACGCTCAGATCGCGAGCGACCTGTTCCTCTCCCAGGCCACGGTGAAGACGCATCTGGTGCACGTCTTCGACAAGCTCGGCGTCACCAGCCGCACCGAAGCGGTGGCGCGGGCACGGGCCCGAGGGATCCTGCGCCCGGAATGACCGGGCCGGGACCGGCCCGTGCGCCTCGGTCCTCGATCGCGCGGGTCGATCCTCAGTCGAGCCCGTCGATGCCGCCCTTGGCGCGCAGCAGCGACAGCAGCAGATCCTTGGGCCCGGAGGCGGCCCCGAGCGCGCATTCGTCGGGCTCGAAGGACCAGGCGCTGCGCAGGGAGCGGAACACCTCGAACTCGGCGTCGCCGGTGCGCAGCGGCACCGCCTGGTACCCGCCGGCCTCCGGCAGGTGGATGATGAACGCCCCGGTCAGCTCGGGCATCTCCCGCACGGTGCCGTCATCGTCCAGCAGCTCTTCGGCGCGGCACACCGCCACCCCCTGCAGCGCATAGTCCCCGCGGACCTTCTTGGAGGTCTTGATGTCCGCGCTGAGCAGGGTGTTGCCGATCTTCACGATCGCGTCGGTGGTCCCGGCATAGCCGACGGTGTGGTTGACGACGGTCTGCTCGACCTCGACGAACTCGGGCTGGTAGTCCTCCAGGAAGCGGGCGTAGCCGTCCAGGCGGACGTCGGCCCGGGCGATCAGGGCACCGGGATCCTTCTCCGTCACGAACGCCCCCTGCTCGGCGCGCATGGATTCAGCGATCCCGCCGACCTCGTCCGCCGAGGGCCGGGAGCCGCTGGTCCCCCACAGCTCGCAGGCCGCATGGACCAGGGTCCCGAAGTCCGCAGCGCTCCTGGTGTACTCCGGAGCGGCCGCGGCGATGCGCTTCTGGGAGCCCCACTTGTCCCGGGAGACCCGGGAGATCTCCGCGGCGGCGCGGTCCGGATTGCGATCCAGCCACGCATACATCTCCAGGGCACGCTTCGAGGCCATCGTCGCGTACCAGCCCTGCAGGAAGTCCTTCGCACGCATACCCGAGACCGTGGTGATCGACGGGTACAGCAGCGGGCCCTCGGGCTCGAGTCGGTACATGCGGCCGCGCGGGGTGTCGGCGCTGAGCTTCGGGGTGGTCATGGCTCCTCGGGAGCGCGCCGGCGGGCGCGATGGACGACGGGGACAGGGAACACGGTACGACGCGACCGCGGCGCGATGACGCTGCGGGGCCCGGACGCGCCGGAGGGCGCGCGCGGGTCACAGGCGGGCGGAGCCGCTCGGCCATGCTCACTCCTGGCTGCTCACTCCTCCCCATCGAAGATGAGGCGTTCGGCGATCATTCGGGCTCGACGGGTCAGGCGCAGGTACCGCTCCTCGAGATCGGAGGCGGAGGTGTCGTCCCCGTCGATCAGCCAGGCGAGGGCGAGCAGCTCGGTGCGGTCCGAGGGCAGCACATCGCCCTCGCGCCGCTTCCACAGGAACAGGCAGCGGCGCACCTGCCAGGCCAGACCCCAGGCCTCGGTGAGCTCGTCCCTCTCGCGGGCGGTGAGCAGCTCCGCCTCCGCGGCGGCCTCGAGCTGGGTCAGCGTGTGGGTGGTGCGCATGCCCTCGACCTCGTGGCCGTGGTCCATCGCGAGGATCTGCGCGCACCATTCGACGTCGGTCATGCCGCCGCGACCCAGCTTCAGATGGCGGGAGGGATCCGCGTTGCGCGGCAGCCGTTCCGATTCGATCCTCGCCTTCATCCGCACGATCTCCCGGCGCGAGGACTCATCCAGCCCGCCGGCGGGATACCGGTGGCGGTCCATCTCCTCGATCAGCTGCTCGGCGACGGCGGCCGAGGCCACCACCGGGCGGGCCCGCAGCAGCGCCTGCTTCTCCCAGGTCTGGGCATCGCGCCGGTAGTAGTCGGTCCAGGCCTCGAGGCTGCGGGCCAGCGGGCCGATCTTCCCCTCCGGGCGCAGATCGGCACTGACCTTCATATCGGTGCCGGCGGCGGGAGCGTTGAGGATCCGCTGGGTCTGGGTGGCCACCGCGATCGCGATCTCCCCGGCGCTGCTGCCGGCGCCGCGGTCGAGCACCAGGAACTGCACGTCGGCGTCGGAGGCGTATCCCATCTCTCGGGCCCCGAAGCTGCCCTGGGCGAGGATGGCCATCTCGATGCCGAGGGCGCGGGCCGGATCCGTGCGCCGCTCGCGCAGCCGCTCGGCGGTGTCGACGTCGACCTCGTCGATCTCGTCGAGGGTCTCCGCGTCGTCGTCGACCACCTCCCGCTCCCGGGCCACGACGTGGAAGGCGACCAGCAGCCCGGCCTCGAGCACGGCCTCGGCGAGATCCGTCAGCGCGCGAGAGACCTGCGCGGGTGTGGCCACGCCGGTCAGGTGCGCCAGCGCGATGCGCAGCAGCTCGCGGCTGCGGGAGCGGCGCAGCACGTCCCGGGCGACCTCCACGGAGTCCACCCGCGAGATCACGGCCAGGAACTCGCGGCCCAGCACGTCCCGGTCCAGCGGCCGCAGCAGCTCGTCGCGGGCCAGCCAGCGCACCGCCTCCGGGATCTGCTCGAGCTGTTCGCCGACGAAGCGGCTGGCCGCCAGGACCCGGGTGAGGCGTTTGGCCGCCAGGCCGGAGTCGCGCAGAAGCCCCAGGTACCAGTGGGCCGAGCCGATGGTGTCCGACAGGCGGCGGAAGGAGAGCAGGCCGAGGTCGGGGTCGATCCCGTCGGCGAACCACTCCAGCATGGCCGGCAGCAGCTGGCGCTGGATCTTCGCACGCCGCGAGATGCCCTCGGTCAGCGCCGAGATGTGGCTGAGCGCCCGGGCGCCGTCGCGGTACCCGATCGCGGCCAGGCGGGCCGTGGCCGATTCGGGGGTCAGCGAGATCTGGCCGTCGGACAGCTGCGAGGCGGTCACCAGCAGCGGGCGGTAGAAGATCTCCTCGTGCAGCTGACGCACCCGGCGCCGGGTGCGGTTGTAGCGCTGATGGAACTGGTCCTGGGTCAGCCCCATCGTGCGGGCGAGTCGCCGCAGGTCCGCCCCCGAGGTGGGAAGCACCTGGGTGCGTCGCATCCGGTGCAGCTGCAAGCGGTGTTCGATGCAGCGCAGGAACCGGTAGGCCTCGTCCATCTCGACGACATGGTCGCGGGAGATGAACCCGCCCTCCCCCAGCCGTGCCAGGGACTCCAGGGTGGACCGACTCTGCAGACGGGAATCCGTGCGGCCGTGGACCATCTGCAGCAGCTGCACGGTGAACTCGACGTCGCGCAGGCCGCCGGGGCCGAGCTTGATGTTGCGGTCGACCTCGCCGCGCGGGATGTGGGCGACCACGCGGCGGCGCATCGCCCGGGTGTCCTCGACGAAGCTGTCCCGGGTCGAGGCCTGCCACACCCACGGCTCGACCATCTCCTCGAAGTCGCGGCCGAGGGCCACGTCCCCGGCGGCGGCGCGGGCCTTCAACAGGGCTTGGAACTCCCAGGAGTGGGCCCATTGGTCGTAGTAGCGGCGGTAGGAGTCCAGGGTGCGCACCAGCGGCCCGTCCTTTCCCTCGGGCCTCAGGTTCGCATCGACCTGCCACAGAGATCCCTCGCCGGTGCGGTCCGAGGCGGCGCGGGCCAGCTCCCGGGCCAGCGCGGAGCCCAGGGCGACCAGCTCCTCCTCGTCCACGACGCCGTCCTCGTCGGCCGTGCCGCCCTCACCGTCCTGGCTCTCCTGACCGGCCTCGCCGCCGTACCCCGGGGCCGGGGCGATGACGTGCATGACGTCGACGTCGGAGAGGAAGTTCAGCTCCCGAGCCCCGGTCTTGCCCAGCGCGATCACGGCCCATCGGATCTTCTCGTGGCCCGTCACCGCGGCACGGGCGATCGCCGCGGCGGCATCGAGGGCCGCATCGGCGAGGTCGCTGAGCGCGGCCGAGACCTGGGGCTGCAGCGCGGTGGGATCGGGAGCGAGGACGTCGGCCGCCGCGATCAGCACCAGGCGTTCGTGGTAGGCGACCCGCAGGGCATCGCGCATCTCGCGCGCGCCCTCGTCGGCGACGGGGACGGAGGCCGACGGGTCCGCCCCGACGGCGCGCAGCAGCGTCTCGCGGACGTCGGCGGCGCTGACGGTCAGGTCGTCGTCCCCCTCCCGCAGCGCCTCGAGGCTCTCGGGATGACGGGCGAGGAAGTCGCCGAGCGCGACCGAGGTGCCCAGCAGGCGGATCAGCCGGTCGCCGTGGCTGCCGCGGGTCCCGACCGACGCCAGGAAGTCGTCCATCAGCGCCTGCTGCCCGGATTCCTGGGCGGATTCCGCCAGGCGCAGCAGGCCGAGCACCGCGTCGTCCCCGTCGGCCGTCGCCCCGAGGTGCTGGATCGCCCCCTTCCCGAGGGCGGCGAGCACCGGCTCGTCCAGGAATCGCTGGACCCGGTCGGTGCGGCTGAATCCCAGGCGCGCGAGGGCACCGGTGGTGGTGGGCGGCTCCGTCGCCATCGCTGCGTCCTCCTCTCTGCTGCCCTCAGGTGCGCTCAGACCCGGCTGAAGGTCGAGGCGAGCTCGTAGTCGGTCACCTGCTCGCGATAGCGCTGCCACTCCTGCTGCTTGTCACGCAGGAAGAACTCGAAGACCTGCTCACCGAGCGTGGAGGCCATCAGCTCGGAGCTCTCGAAGGTCTCCAGCGCCCGGAACAGGTCGGTAGGCAGCGGCTCGATGCCCATCGCGAGACGCTCCCGCTCGGTGAGGTCCCAGACCGCGTCCTCCGCGCCCTCGGGCAGCTCGTACTCCCCCTCGATCCCGGCCATGCCCGCGTTCAGCAGCACGGCGAGGGCGAGATAGGGGTTCGCGGCGGAGTCCAGGCCGCGGAATTCGACGCGGGAGCTGGTGCCCTTGGTGGGCTTGTGGAACGGCACCCGCACCAGGGCGGAGCGGTTGTTGTGGCCCCAGCAGACGTAGCTCGGGGCCTCCTGCGCTCCCCACAGCCGCTTGTAGGAGTTCACCCACTGGTTGGTGACCGCGCTGTACTCCGGGGCGTGGCGCAGCAGCCCGGCGATGAACTGGCGACCCACCCGGGAGAGCCCGTACTCGGCGCCGGGTTCGTGGAAGGCGTTCTTGCCGCCCTGGAACATCGACAGGTGGGTGTGCATGCCGGACCCGGGCTGGTCGATCATCGGCTTGGGCATGAAGGTCGCCACCTGCCCCATCGACAGGGCGACCTCCTTGACCACGGTGCGCAGGGTGATGATGTTGTCCGCGGTGGTCATCGCGTCCGCGTAGCGCAGGTCGATCTCGTTCTGGCCGGGACCGTTCTCGTGGTGGGAGAACTCGACCTGGATGTTCATCGCCTCCAGGTGCTGGATGGCGGTGCGCCGGAAGTCCTGGCCCTGCCCGCGGTGGACGTGGTCGAAGTAGCCGGCGTTGTCGATCGGTGCCAGCCGCTCCCCCGGCCGGTACGGCTCGTCGAACAGGTAGAACTCGATCTCGGGGTGGGCGAAGAACTCCAGGCCCTTCTCCTCCGCCCGCGACAGCGCCTCACGCAGCACGCGGCGGGGATCGGAAGCGGCGGGCTCCCCGTCCGGGGTGAGCACGTCGCACATCATCCGTCCGGTGGCATTGATCTCCCCGCGCCAGGCCAGCAGCTCGAAGGTGGACGGGTCGGGGCGCAGGATCATGTCGGACTCGTAGCTGCGGGTGAGCCCCTCGATCGTGGAACCGTCGATCCCGATGCCCTCGGTGAAGGCGGTCTCGAGGTCCGACGGGGAGATCGCGATGGACTTCAGCGTCCCCGCGATGTCGCAGAACCACAGCCGGACGAAGCGCACGTCGCTGTCGGAGACCTTCCGGATGACGTCATCGTGGAAATGTTCCATGGGGCCAGTGTGCCTCAGGGGCGGCGACCGTCGTCGCCACCGGGACCATGCGGAACGAGAGCTGGGCCGCCCTCGCACGAGAGATGGGCGGCTCTCGCACGAGAGCGGGGCCGCCCATCCGAATCGCTTCGCCCGATCACCGCGATCGGTCGACGGATCAGCCCGCGATGTACCACTTGCCGTCGTCGGCCTTCTCCATGGAGACCTCGGTACCGGCCGCCGAGATGGTGATCGTCCCGTCGTCGTTGCCCTCCGCCTCGAGCATGTCCTCGGTGATCACGTCGACGACCTCCGGCGTGAACTGCTCCATCTGTCCGCTGGACTCCAACTCATCGACGCAATCGGTGAGGCCCTCGCCGCTGGCCGGCTCGCCGGTGCTGGGATCGAGCATGACGCTGCACGCGGCCTCGGCATCCTGCTCGCCCAGGGCCTCGAAGAACGTGAGCACCCGCTGCTTGGCGGCGCCGAGCTCCTCCTCGGCCACCTCGCCCCCGGTCGCGGGGTCATCCCCGCCCTCGTCCGTCGCGACGTCATCGCCCCCGTCGGTGCCGGCATCGTCCTCGTCATCCTCGGCGGCGGTGTCGTCGCCTTCGTCGGACGCGGCATCGTCCCCCTCGTCGGCAGCGGCGTCACCCTCATCGGCGGCGGCGTCGTCGCCCTCTGCGGCGGCGCCGTCACCGCCCTCCTCGGCGGGCTGCTCCTCGCCCGCAGGGTCCTGCGAGCCGTCCTCGTCGCCACCCCCGAGCAGGCTGCCGCAGGAGGATGCTCCCGCCACGATGGCGAGGGCCCCCAGGCCCGTCGCCGCTCCCCGAACCGTTCTGCGCATGATCGTCGTCATGTCCTGTTCCTCCCTCATCACCCACATGGTGCCGGTTTCCCTACCGACTCAGGAACAGACTGCCATGAGTCCGGCGGGGGCGGTATGGGGAGAACTCCCCGTCCGGCCCGGGGTCCTCCTCGGCGGGTGCTCCCGCGGTGCCGCAGCCGACGCGGCGCCACCGCCGCTCACCGCCCTGCGCACGCCGATAGGCTGTGTGCTCACCGGTTCCAGCGGCCGCCCCGGCACGCGCCGAACCGGCGGCCCTCTCGGCCCCCGCCTCCCTCGATCCGTCCAGGAGCATCATCGTGAGCACACCGTCCGGCCCCGTCGGCCCCGCCAAGGTCCGCATCCGTCATCTGCACGACGCGAAGGACCGTGGGCGGCCGTTCTCGATGCTCACCGCCTACGACCAGTTCTCCGCGCAGGCCTTCGAGGAGGCCGGCATCGACGTGCTGCTGGTCGGGGATTCGGTGGGCACCACAGTGCTGGGGCACTCCTCGACCACCGCCACCACGCATCAGGACATGCTCACCTTCACCGGGGCGGTCGCCCGCAGCGTGCACCGTCCGCTGGTCGTGGCCGACCTCGCCTTCGGCACCTATGAGACCGGACCGCTCGACGCCGTCCGGCACGGTGTCGAGCTGATCCGTGCCGGCGCGGAGATGGTCAAGCTCGAGGGCGGTCACGCGGTCGCGCCGCAGATCCGGGCCCTGGTCGAGGCCGGCATCCCGGTGATGGGCCATCTCGGCTTCACCCCGCAGTCGGTCAACGCCCTGTCCGGACACCGGGTCCAGGGACGCGATGCCCACGCCGCTGATCAGCTCGCCGAGGACGCGGTGGCGGTCCAGGAGGCCGGCGCCTCCGCGCTCGTGCTCGAGCTGGTGCCGGCCTCGGTCGCCGCCCGCATCACGGAGGTGGTGCAGATCCCCACCATCGGCATCGGTGCCGGTCCGGCCTGCGACGGTCAGGTGCTGGTGTGGCAGGACATGGCGGGCCTGTCCGGCTTCCACGGAAAATTCGTCAAGACCTTCGCGGATCTGCGCCGCGACCTCACCCGGGCGGCCGAGCAGTACCGGGTCGAGGTCGGGGAGCGCTCCTACCCCGGCGAGGAGCACTCCTTCGAGTGAGGAACCGCGCCGAGAGCGAGACCGTCATCGTGGGCGCCTCGGATCCGCCTGACCCGCCCAGGATGACGGTCTCGATCGGACCGCGGCGTCCGCGCTCAGCCCTTCTCGTCGCCGGCCGCGCCGTTCCAGTCGGCGTCGGCCTCGTCCCACTGCTCGTTGCGGCCCTCCGCGATGCTCAGCGCGTGCTGCGCCGCCTCGCGCGAGTCGTAGGGGCCCATCAGCTCGGTCGCCGGGGACTGCCGGCCCTCCTCCACCGTCTTGGTGGCGAGGTTGTAGTAGAACTCCGTGGCCTGGCTCATGTCGGATTCCTTCCCCTGTCGGTGAGAGACTGATGGGTATGACTGTAGATCAGGTGTGGACCCGTCCTGAAGGCCGCGAGCTGCTGGTGCCCGGCACGGTGAGCCCGCGACGTGCGGTGCCCGCGCGCATCGAGCGCCCCGAGTACGTGGGCAAGGACGAGGCGGTCTCCGACTCCGGCCCCAAGGTCCAGAGCGCCGACGTGATCGAGCGGGTGCGCGAGGCCAGCCGCGTCGCGGCCCTCGCCCTGGCCGCCGCCGGCGAGGCCGCCGTGCCGGGCGCGACCACCGACCACATCGACGAGGTCGTCCACGACGTGCTGATCGAGCACGGCGCCTACCCCTCCACCCTCGGCTACCTGGGCTTCGAGAAGTCCTGCTGCACCAGCCTGAACGAGGTCATCTGCCACGGCATCCCGGACTCGACCGTGATGCAGGCCGGCGACATCCTCAACGTCGACGTCACCGCCTTCCTCCACGGGGTCCACGGAGACACCAACGCCACCTTCGAGGTGGGCGAGGTCCACCCCGCCGCGCACGATCTCGTCGAGCGATCCCACGAGGCGATGATGCGCGGCGTCAAGGTCGCCAAGCCCGGCCGCGAGGTCAACGTCATCGGGCGCGTGATCGAGAAGTTCGTGGCCCGGCACGGCTACGAGTCGGTGCGGGACTACACCGGCCACGGCGTCGCCGAAGGCTTCCACAACGGCCTGGTGATCCCCCACTACGACTCCGCTCCCCTGTTCGACGACGTGATCGAGGAAGGCATGACCTTCACGATCGAGCCCATGGTCACGATCGGCTCCCAGGCCTGGGAGCAGTGGGACGACGGCTGGACCGTGGTGACCAAGGACCGCTCCTTCACCGCCCAGTTCGAGCACACGATGCTGATCACCGACCAGGGTCCTGAGCTGCTCACCGTCGTGTGAGGGTCGGACGCGGCCGCGAACGCGGTCCCTGACCATCCCTGACCAGCGGGGTGCGGGTATCGTGACCGCCGTGAGCGCCCCGGCGGCGGCGCGACCCGCCGGGCGACATCGCGCCCGGTGCACCGGATTCAGGAGGGGTGATGGCGAAGAAGCACCGCAGGGCGTTCGGGATCGACATCGGCGGCAGCGGCATCAAGGGTGCCCCGGTGGATCTGTCCACCGGTGAGCTGACCGCGGATCGGGTGCGGATCCCCACCCCGCAGCCGTCGCTGCCGGATGCGGTCGCGGACACCGTCGCTGAGCTGATCTCGTCCTTCGACCTCGACGACGAGATGCCCGTGGGGGTCACCTTTCCCGCCGTGATCCAGCACGGCGTCGCCCAGACCGCCGCGAACGTCGACGACTCCTGGATCGGCACCGACGTGGACGCCCTGCTCACAGAGCGCACCGGACACGACGTGTTCGTCGTCAACGACGCCGACGCCGCCGGCATCGCCGAGATGGACTTCGGGGCGGGCCGCAAGAAGAAGGGTGTGGTCCTGGTGATCACGCTGGGCACCGGCGTGGGCAGTGCGATGTTCGTCGACGGCACGCTGGTGCCCAACGCCGAGCTGGGCCATGTGCTGCTGCACGGCGACTCCGCCGAGAAGTACATGGCCAGCTCGATCCGGGAGCGCGAGGACCTGGACTGGGAGACCTGGGCCGCGCGGCTGCAGGAGTACTTCTCCCACATCGAGTTCCTGTTCAGCCCCGATCGCATCATCGTCGGCGGCGGGGTCTCGAAGAAGCACAAGCATTTCCTGCCGCTGCTGGATCTGAAGACCACGATCGTGCCGGCGAAGCTGCGCAACGAGGCCGGGATCATCGGGGCCGCGTCCCTGGCCCGCCAGGAGCAGAAGGCGCTGGCGAAGAAGGCCAAGAAGGACGCCGAGAAGACGAAGTAGTCGACCTGCAGGCGCGGGGCGGACCAGCCGGCCTGTAAGCCGGGTTCTGTGATCGGCAGCCATCCCTCTCGGATCGCCGTTGCCGACGACCTCCAGCGGTCTACCCGGGAACTCGGGCCGGCGCCCTCGAATGTTCCCTGTCTGACCTTGCTCCCGGTGGGGTTTACCGTGCCGACCTCGTCGCCGAGGCCGCGGTGGTCTCTTACACCACCCTTTCACCCTTACCGCCGGTGCCCCGCAGGGCGTCGGCGGCGGTCTGCTCTCTGTGGCACTGTCCCGCGGATCACTCCGGGTGGGTGTTACCCACCACCGTGCCGGATGGAGCCCGGACTTTCCTCGACCCCGGAGCGTGAGCTCCGAGGACGCGACTGCCCGGCCGACTGGTCCGTTGCCAGTCTACGCCGACCAGCGGACCGGGCCGGGCCCGCCGATCGGCTCAGGAGTGCTCTGGCGTGCGGAACATCTCCCCACCTGCTGTCGGTGCGCCGGCAGGGCACGGCTCAGAATGGTCGGGTGCTGATCCTGCTGCCGCCCTCGGAGACCAAGACCCGCCCCGCCGACGAGGGCGCCGCTCCGCTCGAGCTCGCCTCGCTCGGCCTGCCCCAGCTGACCGAGGCGCGCGGCACTGTCCTGCGCGCCGCCCAGCGCACCGCCGCCGCGCAGAACGGCGCGGCGATGCTCGGCGTCCCCGCCTCCTCCCCGGAGCTGCTGGAGCGCATGGCGCGGATCGAGGCGGAGCCGACCGCCGGCGCCCTGGCCGTCTACTCCGGGGTGCTGTACGACCAGCTCCGCCGGGACCACTCACCCGCCGCGGATCGCCGCGTGCTGGTCCAGAGCGCCCTGTTCGGGCTCGTCGACGCCGACGTCGACCGGATCCCGGCATATCGCCTCTCCGCCGGCTCCACCCTCTCCCGCCTCGGCAAGGCGGGTTCCTGGTGGTCGCCGCGCCTGAAGCCCCTCGCCGGCGAGCTGCGCCAGGAGCAGGCGGAGTCCGGATCCCCCGTCGTCATCGACTGCCGCTCCGGCTCGTACCGTTCCATGATGACGATGCGCAGCGGCGACGGCGTGCGCGTGCTCGAGGTGTCCCCGGTCCAGGAGCGCGCCGGGGTGCGGAAGGTGATCTCGCACGACGCCAAGCGGTACCGCGGACTGGTCACCCGCGCGCTGCTGGAGGCCGAGCGGACGCCGACCTCGGCCGACGAGGCCGTCGACGTCGTCCGCACCGCTTTCGGGACGCAGCTGCAGGTCGAGCTCGAGGGCGACCGCCTGGTCGTCGTGGACCGGGTGGGCTGAGCCGTCAGGAGACCCTGCCCACGTGCCTGATCTCCTGCCGACTCGTCCCTCGTCAGCACGTCGATCAGACCCCGCCCACGTGCCTGATCTCCTGCCGACTCGTCCCTCGTCAGCACGTCGATCAGGCCCTGCCCACGTGCCTGATCTCCTGCCGACTCGTCCCTCGTCAGCACGTCGATCAGGCCCTGCCCACGTGCCTGATCTCCTGCCGACTCGTCCCTCGTCAGCACGTCGATCAGGCGGAGCGACCGCCCCACGGGTCGGTGGTGTGCGTGCTGACCAGCACCTCGAGACCGGGCACGGTCTCGGTGAGCAGGTCACGGGCCAGCGGTAGCCAGAGCGCCTCGCTGGCCGCATGCGGCACGTCGAGCAGCGCCGGCACGGCAGCCGGATCCGCGTTCGCCTCGACATGCTCGAGCGCCGGATGGTGGCGCAGGTCCGAGGTGATGTAGGCGTCCACCCCCGCGGCGGCGGCCTGCTCGAGGAAGGAATCTCCCGCCCCGGGGCACACCGCCACCCGTTCGACCTCGCGGTCGCCCGGGCCGGTGTGCAGGATGCCGCGGGCGGTGGCCGGGACGAGGTCGGCGACGACGCGGGCGAGGGCGCCGACGGTGGTCGGCTCCGGGAGCTCACCGATCGCGCCGAGGCCGAACAGGCTCGAGCCGTGGGCCCCGTCCTCGGCCTCCTGCGCCGGGATCAGCGGCTGGGCGCCGCGCAGATCCAGCGCCCGGGTCCAGGCACCGACGGTGCCGCGGGTGGAGCGGTCGACGTTCGTGTGCCCGCACCACAGGGCGACACCGGAGCGCAGCAGATGCGTGACGACCGCGCCCTTACCCTCGTCGGCCGGCAGGAAGCTGGCACCGCGCAGCAGCAGCGGATGGTGGGTGACCAGCAGCTCGGCATCGCGGCCCACGGCCTCGCGCGCCACCTCGAGGGTGGGATCCACGGCCAGCAGCACCCGCTGGACGTCCGCCGCGCGCTCCCCCAGCACCAGACCGACCCGGTCCCAGTCCTCGGCCCAGGAGAGCGGGTAGGTCTCCTCGAGGATGCCGGTGACGGAGCCGACGCTCGTCGGCGCGCTCATCGTCCCGCCTCCTCGCGGGCCTCGACCAGAGCGGCGCGGTAGGCCTTCCAGGGCATCAGCACGCACTTGACGCGGGCGGGGAACTTGGCGGCGCCGAGCAGCGCGACGCCGTCGCCGATCAGGTCCTCGTCCCCCTTGAGCGTGCCCCGGGAGCGCATGGCCTCCTCGAAGTGCTCGCGGACCGGTTCGACCTCGGCGACCGTGCGGCCGATCAGGAGGTCCGCCATGATCGAGGCGGCCGCGCGGCTCATGGCGCAGCCGATCGCGTCGTAGGAGACGTCCTCGATCCGCTCGTGCTCGCTGTCCCCGGACAGCTGCAGGCGCAGGGTGATCTCGTCGCCGCAGGTGGGGTTCACGTGGTGGACCTCGGCGTCGAAGGGCTCGCGCAGCCCGGCGTGCAGGGGCCGCTTGTCGTGCTCGATGACGAGCTCGGTGTACAGGGAGTTCAGTGCGGTGCTCATGACAGCGACCTGAAGAAATCGGCGGTGCGGGCGACGCCGTCGACGAAGGCATCGACCTCGGCGGCGGTGGTGTGGACGGAGAAGCTGGCGCGGGTGGTGCCGTGCAGTCCGTAGCGGCGGTGCAGGGGCCAGGCGCAGTGATGGCCGACCCGCACCTCGATGCCGAGCGAGTCGAGCACCTGGCCGACGTCGTGCGGGTGGCGGCCGGCCAGCTCGAAGGAGACCGCACCGGTGCGCTCGGGCGCCAGGGCGGGGCCGATGATCCGCACGTCCTCGAGGGCGGCGAGCCCGCGCAGCGCCCGCTGGGTCAGGGCCCGTTCGTGGTCGGCGACCTGTTCCATCCCCAGGGCGGCGAGGTAGTCCGTCGCGGCGGCGAGGCCGACGGCCTGGCTGATCGGCGGGGTCCCGGCCTCGAAGCGGGCCGGGGGCTCGGCGAAGGTGGAGTGATCGAGGTGGACCATCTCGATCATCGAGCCGCCGGTGAGGAACGGGGGCAGGGCGGCGAGGTGCTCGTAACGGCCCCACAGCACCCCGATGCCGGTGGGACCGAGCATCTTGTGCCCGGACAGCGCGACGAAGTCCGCGCCGAGCGCGGCCAGGTCGTACGGCATGTGGGGTGCCGACTGTGCGGCATCGACGACGGTGAGGGCTCCGACCGCGCGGGCCGCCTCGAGCAGGCGGGGCAGCGGGGTGATGGTGCCCAGCACGTTGGACTGGTGGGTCAGGGCGAACACCTTGGTGCGCTCGGTCAGCAGCGCGTCCAGGTCCGTCAGGTCCAGCGTGAAGTCCTCGGCCATCGGGATCCACCGCAGGGTGGCCCCGGTGCGGCGGGCCAGCTGCTGCCACGGCACCAGGTTCGCATGATGCTCCATCTCGGTCACGAGGATCTCGTCGCCCTCGCTCACCCGCAGATGGTCCGGGGTGGAGCCGTCCCCGTCGCCCAGGGAGTGTGCGACGAGGTTCAGGGCCTCGGTGGCGTTCTTGGTGAACACGACCTCGTCCGGGGACGGGGCACCGAGGAAGGCGGCCACCCGGTCACGGGCTCCCTCGTAGGCGTCGGTCGCGGCGGCCGCCATCCGGTGTGCTCCGCGCTTGACGGCCGCATGGTCGCGGGTGAGGTAGTCGACCTCGGCGTCGATGACCTGCCGGGGGCGTTGCGAGGTGGCGCCGCCGTCGAGGTAGATCATCGGGGTGTCCGGATCCAGCATGCGTTCCAGGATCGGGAAATCCGCCCGGATCGCTTCGACGTCGAACTCTCTGCTCGGTGCACTCACCTGCGCGGTTCCTCCTCGGTTCGGTGCCGGTCGCGGCGTGGGCACCCTGCTGGATCAGATCTGCGGGTTCGGTCCGTCGGGCGATCCACCGGGGGCGGTCGCGACCATCCCGGCCAGTATAGGAACCATCCAGGATGCGGCGCCGGGACGTGAGATCCTGCCTGTACCCGCTACCCGCTCATCGCCCACGGTGGAGGAGTTCTCATCGACACCCTGATCCTGCTTCTGTTCGGTCTGACGGCCCTCGCCTTCGTCGCGGTCGCCGTCATCCGGATGATCTCCCATCAGCGCCGGGAGAAGGAACGCGCCCGGGCCGACGGCTTTCCGTCCGGGGAGCGTCCGCGCACCGAGGAGCAGAAGGGGCGCGACAAGCAGACCGCGATGATCTGGGGCTGCGCCGCCCTGGCGGTGCCCGCGGTGCTGGCGCTGGCGTACTTCTTCACGCGGTGAGTCGGTGTGCGGCAGCGTCCCGTGCAGTCCCCCGCGCAGGCTGTGCCGCGCAGAGCGAGATGTGTTCCGGTGGGTCGTGAGGGGCTCGAACCCCCGACCTTCTGGGTGTAAACCAGACGCTCTGACCAGCTGAGCTAACGACCCGGGCAGGGGCAGGGCCCCCGGTGCTCCCCGTCGGGGAGGCCCGTCCGTCCCGGATCCGGGACGGTGATCACCGTGATGATCAGTTCGTGCGGCTGGCCAGGCGGGTGCCGGTCCAGTCCGGGGCCAGGCTCATGGAGCTCATGACTCGCAGCCCGGCGATCCCGGCGCTCTCCTGGATGTCGCCCGGGGCGACATGGCCATCGCGCCCGGCCTTCGGGGTCAGCACCCACACGGGCGCTCCGGGGGCGAGTGTTGTGAGGGTGTCGACCATGGCGTCGGTGAGATCACCGTCGCCGTCGCGCCACCACATGATCACGCCGTCGACGATCTCCTGGCTGTCCTCGTCCTCGAGGTCCTCGCCGAGGAGGTCCTCGATGGCATCGCGCAGGTCGTGATCGACATCGTCGTCGTAGCCGAACTCCTGCACGATCTGGCCCGAGGTGAAGGTCAGCACTTCGGCAGGAGAGCTGGACGAAGTGGCGTCGGCCGACGGTGACAAGAAAGAGCTCCTCACAAGAAAGGGGACATGCTGGATGCGCCAGCTCGGACGGCACCCGAGGGGGCCAGGACGAACTGTGCGCGCATGAGTCTATGTCACCGGGCACCCTCCCGCACTCCGCACGGCGGGACCTCCGCCCCGGGGCGGCTGCCGATCCGTCCGTGATGTTCGCCGTCTCACACGTGAGGAGGTCCGGTGAAGGAGTCCGGCAGGCGGTGCGACGGTAGGCTGAGGGGAACCCAGGTTGACGGAGCCGTGCCCATCGGCGCCCACTGCTCCCGACGCCGGTCCATCGCCTCCCGTAGAGAGAAGGACAGTGTGAGCTCGCACGAGACCCCTCGTCCCATCGGCATCAACCTGCCCAGTCATGCGCAGGACCCGGACCCGGAGGAGACGCGGGAATGGCTGGACTCGTTCGACGGACTCGTCGAGCACCGCGGCACCGATCGCGCCTCCGAGGTGGTCCAGAGCCTGATCCAGCATGCCCGGGACCAGGATCTGCATCTGCCGGACTCGCTGACCACCGACTACGTGAACACGATCCCCACGGATCATCAGCCGGAGTACCCCGGTGACGCGGATCTCGAGAAGGAACTGCGCAACATCAACCGCTGGAACGCGGCGATGCTCGTCCATCGCGCCCAGAGCCCCGGCGTCTCCGTCGGCGGCCACCTCTCCAGCTACGCCTCCATCGCCACCATGTACGAGGTCGGGTTCAACCACTTCTTCCGCGGTCGCGACCACGAAGGCGGCGGCGACCACATCTTCTTCCAGGGCCACGCCTCCCCCGGCATCTATGCCCGCGCCTACCTGATGGGCCGCCTCGGCCAGGAGGACCTCGACGGCTTCCGCCAGGAGTTCTCCAGCGAGCACGGCATGCCGTCCTACCCGCACCCGCGGGCGATGCAGGACTTCTGGGAGTTCCCCACGGTCTCGATGGGCATCGGCCCGGTCGCCGCGATCGAGCAGGCCTCCTTCGACCGGTACCTCGCCAACCGCGATCTGAAGGACACCAGCCAGCAGCACACCTGGGCGTTCCTCGGCGACGGGGAGATGGACGAGGTCGAGTCCCGCGGCGCGCTGCACATCGCGGCCAAGGAGCACCTGGACAACCTCACCTTCGTGATCAACTGCAACCTGCAGCGCCTGGACGGCCCGGTGCGCGGCAACGGCAAGATCATCCAGGAGCTGGAGAGCCAGTTCCGCGGTGCAGGCTGGAACGTCATCAAGGTGATCTGGGGCTCCGGATGGGACCCGCTGCTGGAGCAGTCCACCGACGGCGCCCTCATCGACCTGATGAACGCCACCCCGGACGGCGACTACCAGACCTACCGCGCCGAGGACGGCGCCTTCATCCGTGACAACTTCTTCGGCCGGGATCCCCGCACGAAGGCGCTGGTGGAGGACCTCTCCGACGAGGACATCTGGTGGAAGCTGGGCCGGGGCGGCCACGACGCCAAGAAGATCCACGCCGCCTTCCAGGCCGCGATGGACCACAAGGGCAAGCCCACCGTCATCCTGGCCCACACCATCAAGGGCTACCGCCTGGGCACGAACTTCGCGGGCCGCAACGCGACCCACCAGATGAAGAAGTTCACCCTCGAGGACCTCAAGGCTCTGCGGGACACCCTGCACATCCCGGTCACCGACGAGCAGCTGGAGTCGGGCAGCGTCTACGACGCCCCGCTGTACATGCCCGAGGACGATGCCCCGGTCATGAAGTACCTCAAGTCCCGCCGCTCCGAGCTGGGCGGGCCGATCCCCTCCCGCCGCACCGAGCACACGGCGCTCGAGCTGCCCGGCGACAAGGCCTACGAGGTCACTCGCCGCGGCTCGGGCAAGCAGGAGATCGCCACCACGATGGCGCTGGTGCGGCTGCTCAAGGACCTCATGCGGGACAAGCAGACCGGCAAGCGCTGGGTCCCGATCGTCCCCGACGAGGCCCGCACCTTCGGGATGGACTCGCTGTTCCCGACCGCGAAGATCTACAACCCCGACGGCCAGAACTACATGTCGGTCGACCGTGATCTGCTGCTGGCCTACAAGGAGTCCACCTCCGGCCAGATCAAGCACATGGGCATCAATGAGATCAGCTCCACCGCGGCCTTCACCGCGGCCGGCACCTCGTACGCCACCCATGACTTCCCGATGATCCCGTTCTACATCTTCTACTCGATGTTCGGGTTCCAGCGCACCGGCGACTTCTTCTGGGCCGCGGGCGACCAGATGGCCAAGGGCTTCGTGATCGGCGCGACCGCCGGCAAGACCACCCTGGCCGGCGAGGGCCTCCAGCACATGGACGGCCACTCCCCGATCCTGGCCTTCACGAATCCCGGCGCGGTCATCTACGACCCGGCCTACGGGTACGAGCTCGGGCACATCATCCGGGACGGCCTGCAGCGCATGTACGGCGAGGACGACCGCCTCCAGGAGGTCTTCTACTACATCACCGTCTACAACGAGCCCCTCGTGCAGCCCGCAGAGCCGGAGGGCCTGGACGTCGACGGCCTGCTCAAGGGCATGTACGTCCTCGAGCCCGCTGCCGAGGGCGAGGGCCCCGAGGCCCAGCTGCTCGCCTCCGGCGTCGGCGTGCCGTGGGCCCGCCACGCGCGCGAACTGCTGGCCGAGGACTGGGGCGTGCGCTCCACCGTGTGGTCGGTGACCTCCTGGGCGGAGATGCGCAAGGAGGCCCTGGAGGCGGAGTCGCACAACCTCCTGCACCCCGAGGATCAGCGCACCCCGTGGATCACCCAGCGACTGGACGGCGTGGACGGACCCTTCGTGGCGACCTCCGACTACGACTACCTGGTCCCGGACCTGATCCGCGAGTGGATCCCCGGCGCCTACGGCGTGCTCGGAGCCGACGGCTGGGGCTTCTCGGACACCCGTCCCGCCGCCCGTCGGCACCTGAAGATCGACGCGCACTCCATGGTCGTCAAGACCCTGCAGCTGCTCGCCCGCGAGGGCAAGGTCGACCCCTCGGTGGTGCGTCAGGCCATCGACAAGTATGACCTGAGCAACGTCAACGCGGGCCAGTCCGGCTCCTTCGGCGGCGAGTCCTGATCACTGCTTCGGGGTGCCCGTGATCGTCTGCGGGCACCCCGAAGCCGTCTCCGTCCCCCGGCCTCGCCCCACCGGGCGGGACCGTTCCCCTTCCCCTCTCCCCTGGAGGTTCCCGTGCTCGCGATCGTCTGCCCCGGCCAAGGGGCCCAGAAGCCCGGCTTCCTGAGCCCGTGGCGTGAGCTGCCCGGCGTCGAGGACACTCTGGCCTCGCTCTCCGAAGCGGGCGGCGTGGACCTCCTGCGCCACGGCACCGAGTCCGATGCCGACACCATCCGCGACACCGCCGTGGCCCAGCCGCTCCTGGTCGCCGCCGGCATCATCGCCTCCGCGCAGCTGCGCGCCGAGGGGGACCTGGCCCCTGCCGATGCGATCGCCGGGCACAGCGTCGGGGAGCTGACCGCCGCGGCCCTGGCCGGCGTGCTCACCGATCAGGACGCGATGCGCCTGGTCGCCGTCCGCTCCACGGCGATGGCGCAGGCCGCCGCGGCCGAGCCGACGTCGATGGCGGCGGTCGTCGGCGGCGCCCGCGAGGACGTGCTCGCCGCGATCGAGCGGCACGGCCTGCACGCCGCGAACATCAACTCCGCCCAGCAGGTGGTGGCGGCCGGTTCCGTCGAGGCGATCACGGCCCTCGGCGAGGACGGTCCGGCGAAGGCCCGTGTGATCCCGCTGCAGGTCGCCGGGGCGTTCCACACTCCGTACATGGCCGGCGCCCGCGAGGAGCTGGCCGCATTCGTCCCCTCGCTGACCGCGAGCGATCCCTCCGTGCCGCTGATCTCCAACGCCGGCGGCGACGTCGTCACGGCGGGGTCCCGCTATCTCGACCAGATCGTCACCCAGGTCGCCTCCCCCGTCGACTGGGAGGCCTGCATGGGGACCCTGCGCGAGCGGGGCGTGACCGCGATGCTCGAGCTCGCCCCCGCCGGCACCCTCATCGGACTGGCCAAGCGCGATCTCAGGGGGATCGCGACCGCATCCCTGAACACCCCCGACGATCTCGAGGCCGCCCGCGAGCTCGTGCGCGAGCATGCCGGCGCCGCCCCCATCGAGGACCAGGAGAACTGACCATGACCTCACGCGTCACCCTCCCGCCCCAGCCGACCGTGCCGGGCTCGCAGGTCCTCGCCTACGGCGCCGCCCGCGGGGACCTCGTCGTCCCCAACGAGGACCTGATCGAGCCGATCAACTCCTCCGACGAGTGGATCCGCCAGCGCACCGGCATCATCACCCGCACGCGCGCGAGCACGGAGATCGGCGTCAAGGACCTTTCCCTGACCGCCGCGAAGGAGGCCATCGAGCGCTCCGGCATCGAGCTGGACACCCTCGATGCGATCATCGTCTCGACCATCACCTTCCCGTACCAGACCCCGTCGCTCGCGACGCTCCTGGCCGGCCAGCTGGGCCGACCCGACGTCATCGCCTACGACATCTCCGCGGCCTGCGCGGGCTTCGCCTACGGCATCGGCCAGGCCGACGCCCTGATCCGCACCGGCAGCGCCCGCAACGTGCTGGTGATCGGCGCGGAGAAGCTCTCCGATGTCGTCGATCCCACCGACCGCTCGATCTCCTTCCTGCTGGGCGACGGCGCAGGGGCCGCGATCGTCGGCCCCAGCGAGGAGCCGAAGATCGGCCCGACGGTCTGGGGCAGCGACGGCGACCACTGGGACACCATCCGCATGACCGGCTCGCTGATCCAGTTCCGCGACGGCGAGGGCCCGTGGCCCACGCTCGAGCAGGACGGACGCACCGTCTTCCGCTGGGCCGTGTGGCACACCGCGAAGAAGATCCGCGAGATGCTCGAGCAGTCCGCTCTGACCGTCGAGGACATCGACGTGTTCGTGCCGCATCAGGCCAACATGCGCATCGTCGACGAGCTCGCCAAGCAGCTGGGCCTCGGCGAGGACGTGGTGATCGCCCGGGATATCGCCGAGACCGGCAACACCTCCGCCGCCTCGATCCCGCTGGCGACCCACCGTCTGATCGAGGAGGGCGCGGCCAAGAGCGGCGACGTCCTGGTGCAGTTCGGCTTCGGCGCCGGGCTGGCCTACGCCGGACAGGTGCTGATCCTCCCCTGATCGTGCGGCGGCCCCGGCCGCCCTGTCGTCCCTGTCACGCCACAGCGGTCACATCCTCCACGCTGCCCGAACAGCACCCCCGGCGCGGGTAGTCTGTCACCGCCACCCAACATCCCGTTCACCTAAGGAGAACCCATGGCACACACCGATAACGAGATCCTCGAGGGCCTCGCCGAGATCGTCAACGAGGAGACCGGTGTCGCCACGGAGGACGTGCAGCTCGACAAGTCCTTCACGGATGACCTCGACATCGACTCGATCTCCATGATGACCATCGTCGTCAACGCCGAGGAGAAGTTCGACGTCCGCATCCCCGACGAAGAGGTCAAGAACCTCGCCACCGTCGGCGATGCCGTCAAGTTCATCGTGGGCGCCCAGTCCTGACCCCCGCCTGACGCCCGGGACCCTATGCGTCCCGGGCGTCGCCGATCGTCAGCCCATCCGACCCGGAGGTCCGTATGTCCGCTTCCCGCTCCCGTGTCGCCGTCACCGGTCTCGGCACCGTCAACCCGCTCGGCGGTGACGTCGCCTCCACCTGGAAGGCGGCCCTGGCCGGTACGTCCGCCGCGCGCACGCTGGACAACGACTGGAAGGAGGAGTACGGACTGTCCGTGGACTTCGCCTGCCAGCTGGCCCCCGGCGCGCTCGAGAACCTCTCCCGCCCCCAGGCCAAGAAGCTGGATCCCTCGGGTCAGTACTCGATGGTCGCCTCCCGGGAGGCGTGGGCCGACGCCGGTGCTCCGGAGGTCGCCCCCGAGCGCCTCGGCGTCGTGGTCGGCACCGGCATCGGCGGCATCTGGACCACCCTGGACCAGTGGGACGTCGTGCGCGAGCGCGGCGCCCGACGGGTCAACCCCTTCACGGTCCCCATGCTCATGGCCAATTCCTCCAGCGCCCAGATCTCGATGGAGCTGGGCGCCCGGGCCGGGGCCCACACCCCGGTCTCGGCCTGCGCCTCCGGCGCGGAGGCCGTGGCGCTGGGCATGGGCATGATCCGCGATGACCGCGCCGACGTCGTGGTCGTCGGCGGCACCGAGGCGTGCATCCATCCGATGACGCTGGCCGCCTTCGCGAACATCCGCGCGCTCTCGGGCCGGGTCGATGATCCCGAGCACGCCTCGCGTCCCTACGATGTGGACCGCGACGGCTTCGTGCTCGGCGAGGGCGCGGCGATCCTGGTGCTGGAGAGCGAGGAGCATGCTGCCGCTCGCGGTGCCCGCGTGTACGCCTACGCCGCCGGGCGCGGTATGGCCTCGGACGCCCACCACATCTCCGCCCCCTCCGCGGAGGGGCAGGCCCGTGCGGTCCGCGAGGCGGTCGAGGACGCCGACGTGGCCGCGCAGGACGTCGTGCACGTCAACGCCCACGGCACCTCGACGCCGCTGGGGGACATCGGTGAGCTCACCGCCCTCTCGGACGCCCTCGGCGGGGTCACCGATCAGCTCGTGGTGACCTCGACGAAGTCGATGACCGGCCATCTCATGGGCGGCGCCGGGGCGCTGGAGTCGGTCTTCTCCACCCTCGCCGCGCATCACCGCGTCTCCCCGCCCACGATCAACATCGAGAACCTCGACCCGGAGGTGCCGGTGCGGATCGCGCAGAACGCCCCGGTGGATCTCCCCTCCGGGGACATCGCGGTGCTGAACAATGCCTTCGGCTTCGGCGGCCACGACATCGCGGCGATCTTCACCAGCGCCTGAGCGGTGCTGTCGGCCCACGAGGAGGTGCTGGCAGCCTGACGGCTCCCACCGAGTGCGACCGTGGGCACCCTTCCCGTGCCGGGGAGTGGTGCCCACGGTCGCACTCGATTGCCGTCGGGGTCGCGAACAGCTGATGCGATGCCGCGCCGATGCGGCCCATGCTCGACCGGCGCGATTCCGCTGCTCGCCAGCAGTTGCGGCGCGGCCGACCCTGAGCCGATGCGGCGCGGCCGGTCCTCAACCGATGCGGTGCGGACGGTCCTCAGCTGACGCGGTGCAGCCAGCGCATCGGAACGCCCTCGCCGGCGTGGCGGAAGATCTCGAGGTCCTCGTCCCAGGGCTCCCCGAGCGCGATGCCGAGCTCGCGGCGCAGCGCGTGCGGATCCGTCCCCGCCCGCTCCATGCAGCCGCGCACATGGTCCTCGGTCAGCACAGTGTTGCCGGCGTGGTCGGTGGCCGCGTGGTGGATGCCGAGCTCGGGGGTGCAGCTCCAGCGGGCGCCGTCGCTGATGGCCGTGGCCTCCTGGGTCACCTCGAAGCGCACCTCGTGCATGCCGCGCAGCGCGCTGACCAGGCGGGCTCCGGTGTCGTCCCGTCCGCGCCAGATCATCTCGGCCCGCAGCAGGCCGCGAGCGACGTGCTGCTCCTCCCAGCGGATGCGGGAGGGCATGCCGAGAACTCCGCTCGCGGCCCATTCGATGTGCGGTGCGAGGGCTCGCGGCGCGGAGTGAACATACAGAACGCCCTGAGTCATCTCGTTCCTTCCGGTGTCCGATGCGTCTTCCCCAACGAATCGGTGCTGTCCGGATGGTGCGTGGTGCCGGAGGGCTCCTGTCTCTACGGCAGAGCTTAGAGGGTCTCCCTGATCTGGCGCAACGCCTTCTTCTTCACGGAGCGTTCGAGGCCGTCGATGTAGAGCTCGCCGTCGAGATGGGCGACCTCGTGCTGGATGAGGCGGGCGACGATGCCCTCGCCGGCCAGTTCGATCTCCTGGCCGTCCACGTCGGTGCCGACGCAGCGCGCGTAGGCGGAGCGGGTGCGCGGGAAGAACAGCCCCGGCACGGACAGGCAGCCCTCGTCGTCGTGCTGGAGCTCCTCGGAGAGGTCGACGATGACGGGGTTGATGATGTGGCCGATCCCGCGGTCCTCGATGTTCCAGGAGAACGCACGCTGACCGATGCCGATCTGGTTCGCCGCGACGCCGGCGCGGCCCTCGTCGTCCACGGTGTCCTCGAGGTCACGGATCAGGTGGCGGGTGCCGTCGGTGACGGTCCGGATGGGGTCGCAGGGGGTGCGCAGCACCGGGTCGCCGACGATGCGGATCGGGCGGATGCTCATCGCGACTCCTGCCCGGGCTCCCCAGGCTGCTCGGCCTGTCCGGTCTGCTCCGTCTGCTCCCTCGCCGCCGACGTCTCCTCGGCCCCAAGGATCTGGTGGGTGACCTCGGTTCCGGGCACGACGGTGCGCTCGACGGTGCAGCCGGCGGCGACCGCGCGGCCGAACACCTTCACGACCGAGGCGATCTCGGCCTCGGTGAGCCCCTCGAGCGGCAGCTGGACCTGCTCGGTGATCTCCGGGTAGCGGTTGTCCTCGTCGGACGTCGCGTGCGCCCACAGGCGCATGTCGAAGTCCTCCCCCAGCCGACGGGCGAGGTTGATGTCGGAGGTCATGCCGGCGCAGCCGATGAGGGCGAGCTTCAACAGCTCGCCGGGGCTGATCTCGCCCTCCCCCTTGCCGATGGGGATCTCGACACCGCGCCGGTTCCGGCCGACGAGGGTGCGGTGGCCGGTGCGATCGGCCCATACGCTTTCGGACGTGGCCTCCTCGGGGACGGGGAAGCGATCATCGGGGACGGAGGGCATCGTCCTACTCCTTCACGGCAGCGCCTGCGGACAGACAAGAGGGCAGAAACAACGCAGCCCCGGGGGTGTCCCCGGGGCTGCGCCTGGTGTGGCTCCCGCAGTTGGATTCGAACCAACAACCCTTCGATTAACAGTCGAATGCTCTGCCGTTGAGCTATGCGGGATCGACCTCGACAACTTTAGCAGGGCCGCGCGGAGCCTGCACCCTCGATCACGGCCACGACCGGCCGGTATGACCTATCTAACCTCACTCTGCAGTCGCTCTGCGGGCGTTCTGCGCTCACCCGGCGACGGGCTGCGCCGCAGGATCGGTGGAGGCGCGGACCACCAGCTCCGGCTCGAGGGCGCGCACCTCCGACTCCATGCCGTCGGGCTCGCCGTCGCGCCGGCGCGCTGCGGCGATGACCTCGAGCAGCCGGGTGGCGGCGACCCGGCCGTACTCGACGGCGGAGCGCCCGATGGCGGTGATGCCCGGGCGGTGCGTGCGCGCCAGCGGGGAGTCCTCGTAGCTGGCCACCGCGATGTCGCCGGGGACCGCGACGCCGCTCTCGGCGAGCACGTGGGAGCCGGCCAGCGCCATCTCGTCGCTGTCGAAGATGATCGCGGTGGGTGGCACGTCGGAGGCCAGCAGCTCCGCGGTCGCGACGGCGGCGTCCTGGGCACCGAAGCCCGCGTCCTGCAGCACGCCGCCGATGCCGAGCTCGGTGCAGCGATCCAGGAAGGCCTGGTCGCGCTGGGCGGTGTGGAGGAAGGCGGCGGTGCCGGCGACGCGGGCGATGCGGCGATGCCCCCGCTCGGCGAGGTGGTCCACCAGCAGGTGCGTGGCCCGGGCGTCGTCGACGTACACCGCCGGCAGCGAGCCGTGATGGCCGGGGCCGCCGACGACCAGCGCCGGCTGGCCGAGCTCTTCGAGGGCCGGGATCCGCGCATCGTCGGCGCGCAGGTCCACCACGACGACGCCGTCGACCCGGCGCTGGCCGAACCAGCGGCGGTAGGTGTCGATCTCCGCCTCGGGCGAGTCCACGATCTTCATCTGCAGCGAGTAGTCCTGGGCGCTGAGCACCTCCTGCAGGCCGGCGACGAAGGCGCCGAAGAACGCTTCGTTGCCGAGCACCTCCGCAGGCCGGGCCAGCACCATCCCGACCGTCAGCACCGGGGCGCCGGCCAGGGCGCGGGCGGCCGGGGACGGCTCCCAGTCCAGCTCCCGGGCGATCTCCATGATGCGGGCGCGGGTCGCGTCAGAGACGCCGGGCCGACCGTTGACCGCGAGCGAGACCGCGGCGGAGGTGACGCCGGCGCGGCGCGCGATGTCGGCGATCGTGACGCGCTGCCCGCGCCCGCTGCCGCGCGATGCGGCGCTCCTGCTGGTCGTCATCGTCGGCCCCTCCGTCATCACCTCGGCACTCCACCGCACCGTACCCCTACTTGAGCGCTATAGTAGCACTGGGCCACGGCAGTCTCCTGGCCTGTCCCTGTCGTCTGCCCGGACCTCCTTCCGGTCCCGCCCGGCATCGACTCCGCCCACCAGCTCTGACCGACGGAAGGACGACGATGTCTTCCCCCGCCTCCCCCGCCCCTCCCGCCCCGCGGTTCGGGGTCAACTACACGCCCCGCACCGGGTGGTTCCACTCCTGGCTCGACCTGGACGAGGATGCCGTCGGCGAGGACCTCCAGGCGATCGCCTCGCTCGGCGCGGACCATGTGCGGATCTTCCCGCTGTGGCCGCTGCTGCAGCCCAATCGCACGCTGATCCGGCCCCGGGGTCTCGCAGACGTGCGCGCCGTGGTGGATGCTGCCGCGAGCGTGGGGCTGGACGTCGTCGTCGACGCGATCCAGGGGCATCTCTCGAGCTTCGACTTCATCCCCAGCTGGCTGGCCACCTGGCACCGCCGCAACATGTTCACCGATCCTGAGGTGGTGGCGGCCACCGCGGAGCTCGTGCGCTCCCTCGCCGCCTGCGTCGCGGACGCCCCGAACCTGCTGGGACTGACCCTGGGCAACGAGGTCAACCAGTTCTCGGCCTCCAACCACCCCGACCCCGATGTCACCTCTGTCGCCGAGGCCGAGGCCTGGACACGCACGCTGCTTGAGGCCGCGAGAGCCGGTGCCCCCGCCGGGATGCACACCGTCGCGAACTACGACGCCGCCTGGTTCATGGACGACCACGCCTTCACCCCCGACCAATCCGCACGGCTCGGGGACGCCACGGTGATCCACTCCTGGATCTTCGACGGCACCGGCCAGCGCTACGGGGCCCGCTCCTACGAGGTCGCCCACCGGGCCGAGTACTACCTCGAACTCGCCCGCGCCTTCTCCCCCGCCCCGCAGCGGCCGCTGTGGCTGCAGGAGGTCGGCGCGCCCCGCAGCCTCCTGACCGAGGACGAGGTGCCCTGGTTCGTGGCCAGCACCATCGAGAACTCGCTGTCGTGCCCCGAGCTGTGGGGCGTGACCTGGTGGTGCTCCCACGACGTCTCCCGCTCCCTGGCCGACTTCCCTCCCCTGGAGCACACTCTTGGCCTGTTCGACGAGCACGGCAGGATCAAGAACGCCGGTGAGGCTTTCCGCGACGCGGTCGCCGCGGCCCGCGAGACCGCTCCCCCGGCCTCCCGCGGCCGGGCGATCGAGTTCCCGGTCGGCGCGGATGCGCTGCTGGGGCGCAGCGCTGCGGCGCCGGGCGGCTCCGTGTTCGAGGCCTGGATGGACGCCTCCCGCGCCGGGGAGCGCCCGACGGTGCGGGTCGTGCGCGAGCAGGCCGAGATCGTCGCGGGGGACACCCGCACCGGGGGCGCGGCGGCGACCCGAGTGGGGTCCTGAAGCAGTCGCAGAGGACCCGGCATCCGGCCAGGTCACAGAGTCTCGTCATGGTAAGTTCGTCCGGGCTCCATCGTGGGTCCATGGCCCAGTAGCTCAGCAGGTCAGAGCAGCGGACTCATAATCCGTCGGTCGCGGGTTCAAGCCCCGCCTGGGCTACGTTGTAGCTGGCCATAAGCCTGTTGTGCGTGCCGCTTGGGCGTCGATTCGGAGCTGATCAGATTTTTGTCAGACTTTTGATTCGCCGCGAGATCGTTCCTCAGGCCGTCCGAGTGCCTCCAGTCCGCGCTCGGGAACCCCATGGGTCGAGTAGTGACGCTCAGCGACCTGAACGGTGTGGCCCATGATGGACTCGCGATCCATGCGGGACAAGCCCGCCTCCTCCAGACGCCGCTCGACCATCCGGCGGATCGAGTGAAGGGTCATCTCCGGGTGACCCGCGGCGTCGAACGAACGACGCAGTGAATTCTTCATCGCATCCTGATCGGGCATCCCATGACGTCTGGACGTCGGGAAAACGAAGACCTCGTCGGCTCGCGTCGCGATGCCGACCTGCTGGCGAGACCTCAGCCGGCCGGCCCAGTCGCAATATGCGATGGCGTCGTTCCAGCTCACGTGCACCACCGGGTGGCTCTCGCGGCCCTCGAGGTCGGAGCAGGATCCCCCAGGGCGGCGCCAGGACGCGCCCTGAACACCGCGCCACCAGGGCGCTCCGGCGGCGGGGCCCATGATCTCGCAGGCCTCGGCGGTGACGGCCAGGTGGAATACGGCGGAGAATCCGAAGAGCTCGGCCTCGGTGCGGTAGCCGGTGTCCTCGACAAAGCGCGCAAAGTCCGCGTTGCGCACGGTGGTCACGTCGATGTCGAAGGCGCTGAGCGCGACCCTGTGGCGCGGGGTCTCCCCGTCGGCGCGGTGGCGATCGCCGGAGGAGTCGCCCATGGTGAAGGACCCGGCGGGGATCCGTGCCTGTTCGATCATGTGGCGGGAGGCGACAGGAGTGGCAAGGTCCTGCTGCAGGTTGGGCGCCGCCCCGGGCTCTACGAACTGATCGCGTCCGGGCATCCCGCAACCACAGCCGCACCCGTCATTCTCAGCGTGTTCTCTTGGCTCGGACATCCTCGACCTCTCTCCTGTGCTCTGACCATTTTCCTAGCCCCTGGCGCGCTCCGCGCGACCGGGGCTGTGGGTGCGCTCTCGGGGCGCGGCCCGAGAAGCCATCGCCTGTTCCGATCGATGACGGGCACCGCGCCGCAGCCCTCCGTTGATCGACCACCAATCTATATGCACTTGCACTTAGTCGCCGTTGCACTTAGTCTTTCGCGCAACCACTCAAAGAGGAGGCGTACGTGAAGCTGGAGTTCCCCCTGCTCGGCCTGCTGGCCGCCCGGTCCATGACCGGCTACGACATCGCACGATGGACCCGCGTCGAAGGCAAGTTCGCAGGCCTGGACCGACACCCGAGCCAGATCTACCGGCTTCTCGGCCGGATGGAGGCCGACGGCTGGGTGACCCATGTGGTTGACCCGCGCGACAGCGCTCCGGACGGCAAGGTCTACTCCATCACCGATGCCGGCTTCGACCGACTCCTGCGCTGGGTCCGTTCCGTGTACACCCCTCCCCGCCGGTTCCAGGATCCTGAGTTCACCGCCCGGCTGCGGATCGCAGCGATGCTCGACCTCGAGCGCGCCTGCGAGCTAGTTGATGAGGAGCTCGATGCCCGCCGCGCCGTCGTGCGCGAGAACCGCGGCCGTCCTCGCGCGGAGGACCACCTGCCGAAACCGGCCCGGGCCGAGGTGGACGTGGTATTGCTGGCCCTCTTCGGCGACGAGTTGAACGCCTACGGAGAGTCGGAGATCGATCGATGGATCGCCTGGCTCGAGCATCTTCGGATTCAGCTGCGCGGCCGACTGTCCGCCCGCTCGACCGACCCCATAGTCTCCGCCGAGGCCCCGTCCGCCGGCGTCGAGGGGATGAACCGATGAGGGCCGTCATGCTGCTGTTCGACAGCCTGAACCGTCGCTTCCTGCCTCCCTACGGCGCCCAGGGGATCCATGCCCCGAACTTCAGCCGCCTGGCGGAGCACACGGCACGCTTCGCCACCACCTACGCCGGATCCATGCCCTGCATGCCCGCCCGCCGCGAGCTGCACACGGGTCGCTACAACTTCCTGCACCGTTCCTGGGGCCCCCTGGAGCCGTTCGACGACTCAGTCCCCCAGATGCTCTCCGAGGCCGGGGTCTACACGCACCTCGTCACCGACCACCAGCACTACTGGGAGGACGGCGGTGCCACCTATCACAACCGCTTCGACTCCTACGAGTTCTTCCGCGGCCAGGAGGGTGACGCTTGGAAGGGCCACGTGGCGGATCCCGAGCCGCCAGCGCGCAGCACTCGGCGCATCCGCCATGGACTGTGGCGCCAGGACCTCATCAACCGCCAGTACCTCACTGAGCAGGCGGACCACCCGCAGACCCGCACGGTCGACGCCGGCCTGGAGTTCATGGCCACCAACCGCGATGAGCAGGACTGGCTCCTCCAGATCGAGTGCTTCGACCCGCACGAACCATTCTTCTCGTATGCGGAGCACCAACGTCTCTACGGCCTGGATCCCGAGGACGAGCGCCGCACCGACTGGCCGGACTACAAGAAGGCCGACGAGGACGAGGAGACGACCGCGCGGGTGCGCGCGGAGTACTCGGCCCTGCTGAGCATGTGCGACGACTCCCTGGGCCGGATCCTGGACCGCTTCGACGAGGAGAACCTCTGGGAGGACACCGTCCTGCTGGTCTGTACCGATCACGGCTTCCTGCTCGGCGAGCACGGCTGGTGGGGCAAGAACGTCCAGCACTGGTACGACGAGAACATCCACACCCCGCTGTTCTTGTGGGACCCGCGTGACGGGAGCGTCGGGCAGACCCGAGAAGCGCTCGTGCAGACCGTCGACCTCGGCCCCACGCTGCTGGACATCTTCGGGCAGCAACCGACCGACCGCATGCAGGGCCGCTCTATCCTGCCCGTGCTGCGCGACGACACCCCTGTGCGCGACCACGCTCTTTTCGGCACGTTCGGCGGGCACGTCAACGTGACCGACGGTCGGTACGTCTACATGCGGGCCAGCGCGGGCCCGGAGAACGCGCCGCTGCTCGAGCACACGCTGATGCCCACCCACATGAACCAGCGCTTCTCCCCGGAGGAGCTCGCCGAGGCCGAGCTACACCCGCCGCTGTCCTTCACTCAGGGAGCACCGGTGCTGCGCATGCCCGGTCGCGCCGTGGGGAACCCCTACGAATTGGGCACCGCGCTGTTCGACCTGGACACCGATCGGGAGCAGCAGACGCCGTTGCTGGACGACGAGCTCGAGCTGCGGATGATCGACCTGCTGCTGGCGGCCCTACGCGAGGCCGACGCCCCGCTCTCGCAGTACCTCCGGCTCGGGCTCCCACAGCACGGCCCCGCCACCGAGGAGCACTTGCTCGCACGACGCCAACACGGCGCGTACATGACCTCGCTCGAGGCCCCACCCTCGGCGCAGGAGTTCGACGCGTCCTCGCCGGTCCTCACCTGCACCCTGCGCGAGCTGATGGCCACTCCGGACGGCGCCGGACCCTTACGCTCGGCGCTCGGTCCGGCGGCCGACACGCTTGCCGCCCTCGCCGGCGCGTCTACGCTGCTCCAGCTCGCCCCGCTCTCCCGAGCCCTGGACCGCGAAACCCTGCACCGAATCGACCGGGAGCTGTCCCCACCAGCCACAGTCTGAGCCCGCCCGCACCCCACAGCGCAGCGCCTGCCGCGTGTCGCCGGACGAATCCTTCCCCTGCCCCCGGGGAAACGTGCCCCTGACTCAATGCGTCTCTCCGCCCCACGATTCCGCAGGCACCACCCCTGTTTCTCGACGAGGAGATCCCCATGACCACGCCTGTCACCAAAACCACCGCACCTGCCCAGAAGGAGGTGATCGTCCCGCGTCGCTGGCGCAGGCTCGCGCTCATCGGCGGGTCGCTGTTCGCCGACAACAATGAGACCAGCGTCATCAGCACGCTGGCACCGGTCATCTTCGCGGCGCTCGCCCTCCCTCTCAGCGCGCTGGGTGTGCTCGTCGCCGTCGGCAAGACGGTGGCGGTCGTGTTCGGACCGATCTGGGCGTACGTCGCCAGGCGCACGAACCGCAAGCTCACCTTCGTGCTGACCTCAGCCGCGGCGGGACTGGCCACCATCGCCACCGGCTTCGCCCAGGACTACGCGACGCTCCTGCTGGGCTACGGCATCACCGCGGTCTTCGTCGCCGCCTCGCTCCCGCTGGTCTCCGAGATCACCTCCGATCTATTTGGAGAAGCTTCCCGGGGCCGCGCCTCCGGGTACACCTGGGGCGCGGTGTCCCTTATCGGCTCGATCGCAGGGCCGCTGCTCGGACAGCTCGCGAACATCGAAGGCGGCTGGCGCTGGGGCTTCTTCATCTGGGGTTCGATCATGATCGTGCTAGCGGTGATGATCTTCCTGCTCTTCGAGGACCCGGGCGTTGGCGCCAGCGAACCAGCCTCGACGGTGATGACCGCCGAACAGCGCGCCTCGCACGAGAAGATCACCTGGCCCAAGGTACGCCAGATGTTCCAGATCCCCACCTTCGTGCTGATGCTCATCCAACGCCTGGTGAGCGGTCACCTGCTCATTGCCTCCTTCGGCACAATCTTCTTGGTCAATACCTACGGTTTCACCACCGCCGTCGCAGCTGTCGTGCTCCTGCCCTTCGGCATCGGCTACATGGTCGGCACCTTCGGCGGCGGCATCGTCACCGATCTCCTGCACCGGGCGTTCCCCAATTGGGGCCGGATCCTGGTGCTGCAGGTAGCCCAGCTCGGCTTCGGAATCGTCGCGATCGTTGCGACCCAGTTCGACTGGGGCGGTATCGAGGTGTTCGCCGCGTTCTGGGCCGTACTCGGTTTCCTCCAGGGACTGAACCCGGGCGTCAACCGCCCGATCGTCGCCGCCGTCATCCCACCGGAACTACGCGGCGCCGCCTTCGCCCTGATGCTCAGCGTGTTCGAAGCCGCCGCCTACGCGATCTTCAACCTGCTCGCCGGCTTCCTCGGCGAAGCCTATGGCCTCACTGTTGTGATGCTCTGGCTGCCCGGTATTCTCATGCTGGTCAACGGCGTGTTCGTCACCATCCTCTACAAGACCTACCCACGCGATGTAGCACGCTTTGAGGCCACAATGCTCGCCCGCACCCAGGAGAATGCCGCGCAACGCTGAGCCCGCTGGCACTCCCACGCCACGTCCTGCGCTAGGCGGAGCGAAACGCGGGTCGATACGCCGTACCTATGATGCGGGGTAACGATGGAGGACCGTCATGACGCGTGCCGGTCTCGTGCCGCCCATGCCTGACGTCCGAGCAATGGAGCCCACCGCGTGAAGATGACCCCCGCGCAGCGAGATCAGATTGCTGCCGATGCCGCTGCCCGATACCGGCCCGGTGCGACATGGGAACAGATCGCCGCGGACTACGGGGTCACCGGTGACTACGTCCGGCGAACGACCATCGCCCGCCACGACCTCACTTACCGGCGCTGGGGGCAGCAGCCAATCGCCGACGTCGACGTTGTCCTCCGGCGACGAGAGGATGGACAGACCCTCGATCAGATCGCCGAGGCGCTGGGCTGGTCGCACCAGGCTGTGCGTACCGCCCTCGAGACCGCGAAGCGCGAACCCGCGACGCGCTACCCGCGCTTTGTCACGTCGCCGCCAACCGACCGACGACGAGATCGCCGAGGTGAACGGTTTGTACCTGGAGTGTCCGCACGCGCCACGTAACCGCGAAGGATCACGCGCCGTGCGAGGTCCAGAAGGTCGCGCCCTGGCCGAGGCCTGCCACGGACTCGTCATCGATGGCATTCCCGTGGCGACCCTCTCTCGCGCACTCGGACGCGGCCCCACCTGGATGCACTGGCTCTTGAGCATCCAAGACCTCAGACCCGACCCTCGTCCGGTCCACACCACCAGCCGCAGGACCCGCACGTAGACGAGGCTCAGGCGCGCTGTCGCCGATATGACCTCAGCTCGCAGAGTTTGCGCGCGGCACCACGCTCAACGTCCCGGCCGTGCCACGCCGCTGCATCTGGGCACGACCATGGTCGGCCCAGACCCGGGGCGATTCAGTCGCCTGCCTGAGCTTGCAGCGGTAGTTGGCTCTCAGCGTCTCTCCAAGAGGGCGTCCGTCTCTGCAGCCAACGGTGCGGTGGCCGGTCCTTCGCGAGTGACGGCGATCGCAGCGGCCGCGCCCGCACGAACCAGTGCCGTATCCAGGTCGCGCCCGGCGGCGAGGCACGCCGCGAGGACGCCGGTGTGGGCATCGCCTGCTCCGTTCGTGTCGACTGCTTCGACGCGTGGAGCTGGGAAGGTTCGAACGTGTCCGTCGGGCTGGGTGAGCAGGCTGCCTTGCGCCCCATTGCGGAGCACCAGCGCGCGCCTGGATCGGCGGGCAAGGCTCTGCGCGAGACGGTCGTGGGGAGCGTCTTCGAGCGAGGTTACGTTCCCCCATCGCTTTGCGAGGATCCGGGCTTCACGGGAGTTCGTCGTCCACACGTCAGCGCGGGTCCAGAGTGCATCGAGCGCTTCGTCGTCGATGTTCCCGATCACGGGGCCAGGGTCGACGACCACGGTCACCCCCACGTCGAGACGCGGCAGCCAGCTCAGCAACGCGTCTCGGTTGCGCGCGTGGACCATCGAGTATCCGGAGACGCACACGACGTCGCCGGGACGGGGTGCCGCCCGCTGCAGCATCCTCGGGTCCGGATGCGTCTCGGCGCCGCGCGTGGAGACGAACGTGCGCTCGGCGGAGTCGTCGACCAGGGCGATGCTGAAGCCACTGTCGTGGTCCGGGGCTGCTGGGGCGAGGACCGAGATGCCCTCTGCCTCAAGCGCTTCTCGCACGATCTGTCCGAACGGGCCAGTCCCATGACCGCCTGGGTACAACACCTCAGCGCCGTCGCGCGCAGCCGCAGCCATGGCGTTGAACCCACCTCCTGCAAGGAAGCGGTGTGAGGGAGCGAAGACGTCTCCACCGGGCTCGGGTAGTGCCGGCACGCGCATCACGAGATCCACGAGGGCCTGCCCTGTATGGACTACCCGGCCCCGGCCGGGCGCGGTCATGACCGAGCCCCCTTCGGTGCGTCCTTCGCCCCGCCCAGCACTGCGTAAACGACGGCGGCTACGACTCCAGAGATCAGCCAGTCCATCCCGTTGCGGCCCAGCCACGTGTCGAACAGCGGGCCCGTGTAGACAGGAGTGGAACCGGGGGTCATCTGCATGAACAGGACCCCGCACACGATGCCGATTAGCCACGGTGCAAAGGCGCGCCAGCGGATGCCACCCGTGTACCAGTATCCGCTGGAGCGGCTCAGGTCCATGAGGGCTTCTTCGTTGTAGTAGTGCCGCCGGATCATGTCGACCAGGAACACACCGACCCAGGCGGAGATCGCCACGGCGAGCACCGAGATGAAGGACACGAACGGACCGTAGAACCCGTCGGCTACCAGCAAGAATAGGAGCGAGGCCGTGGTGGTGACCACGACGTCGACGATGACGGCGTGCGAGCGCTTCAGACGGATTCCGAGGGTCAACGTGACCAGGCCCGCGGAGTACACCGACAGGTGGTTCGACAGCAGCAGCCCGATGAACGAGACGATCAGGTAAGTGATCGCCACTGCGGGCGGCAGCGAGGCACGGATCGTGTCCATGGGGTTCGCCGAGTCGACGATCTCGCTGTGGGAAGCGCCCAGCAGCGCCCCCATGGAGATCATCACTGTCAGGGGGATACCCGCACCTGCGGCGGCTGACAGCACGAGAGGGGCGGCCTTGACCCTGGGTGACTGGTAACGGGCCATGTCTGCGCCCGAGTTTGCCCACCCAATGCCCGTCCCGGCGGCGATGGTGCCGATGCCGGTGAGGACGGCGGCGAGGGAGCCGGAGGAGGTGGCGGCCACGGCAGACCAGTCGACGCGGACCACGAGGAACACGATGATCACGAGATTGATCGCCCCGAATATCCAGGTGGCCCACTTTTGGACTACGAGGATCGTGGCGTGTCCCATGGCGGAGACCGCGACGGTCAGACCCACGAAGAGTGCGACGCCGACGACGGTCACCACGGGCGCTTGCTTAGCCGCGGAGGCGGTGCCTAGCAAGAGGGAGGAGATCGTCACGACTCCGAGTGCAGCAGTGGAGGTGTTGACGGTTTCCCAGCCCAGCCGTGAGATCAGGGCCACGGAGGTCGGACCGGCGTTCCCCCGGGCGCCGAAGATCGCGCGCGAGAGAGTCAGGCTGGGGGCGCCACCGCGTTGACCGGCCACGGAAATGAGGCCGACCAGGGCGAACGAACCAAAGGCGCCAACGATCGCGACGATGGCCGCTTGCCAGACCGAGAGGTCGAGGGCGATAAGGGAGATGCCGAGCGGGAGGCCGATCACCGAGATATTAGCGGCGAACCAGACCCAGAATAGTTGGAGCGGGTATCCGTGCTGTTCAGATCTCGGGACAGGTTCGATGCCGCGTTGTTCGACAGCGTTGAGCGGAGCGGCATTGTTCGAGAGGTCAGTCAAGGTGATCTACTTCGTCTCGTAGGGTCAAGAGCTGGTCGGTAATCGGGTGCAGGGACAGACCGCTGATCGACTCGACCTTCTGGGTGGCGTTTGCAGGAAATGCCGCGGTGCCGTGACAGGCGCCGAGGATGGCACCGGTCATGGCGGCGATGGTGTCGGTATCACCACCAAGGGATGCCGCGCGAGTCAGAGCACGCCACGGATCGCTGGCGTCGTGGTCGGCGATCAAGAGCGCGCACACCACCGATTCCTGCGACTGGACTGAGCTGCCGACAACGTCGTAGAGGAAGGCGTCAAACGCATCGTCGGCCAAGCTTCGGATGGAGTCCCGGAAGGCGGCCGTCCTCTCGGCGATCGAGGCACCAGCTACCCAGTGCCCGCGTGCGGCGCCGCGCCGTGCGGCTGAGATCGCACGGTCCACGGCCTCGTGTGGGCTAAGTCCTTCGATGCCACTGCTGACTGCGGTCGCCACGGCAGACGCGCCGGCGATGCCAAGGCCCGTGTTATGGGTTACACGGCCGGACTCGACGACCGCGTCCTCAAGAGCCGCGCCAGGCCGGTAGGCAATGCCGACGGGTGCGATACGCATGGCCGCCCCATTTGTGGTGCCCGTGCTCCCGGTCTCATCTGGCGGTATCCCGTCCTGGAGGTTGCGCAACGCGAGCCGCGTCGAGGGACCTAGCAAATCCAGTGAACCGCGGCGGATCATCGATCGTTCCCAGTCCAACAGTGCATTGGCCAGCGCGAGCGGGTCGACGTGTCCCCCACCTTCAATCAACAGGTGGGCCAGGATGATCGCCTGTTCAGTGTCGTCAGTGATGGATCCCGCTGGCATCGACGGAGCGATCGGCTGGTCGGGTGCAGCGTCCACGAGGCCATTGATCCGGTTGTACCGTTCCCGGATGCTGGTTCGGGACAAGGACTGCGTCGGCATGCCCAAGGCATCGCCGAGCGCGAGCCCGAGCAACGCGCCATGGGCGCGGTCGTGCGAGGTCGTACTCACGAGTTCTCTCCGAAGGTGAGGGTCAGTCGAAAATGTCGGGGATCGAGCAGGGAAATGACGTGCTCGACGAAGGTTCCGGTGACGTCGAAGGACGTGCGGACGCTGCGGAGGAAGCTCGTGCCAACATCGCGTCCCAGGATTGAGGCTTCCCGGGCGTCGAGTGGGCGCACGTCGACCTGCTGAGTGCCGTGATCAGAGATGAGTCCGGCGTCGGCCAGGGCGTTGGCCAACGACCCCTCGGGCAGACCTTGACCGGGCAGATCGACGAGGCCGGCGACGGCGGGAACAGTCGAGCACTCGAAGGAGATCGGACATGGCCGGCCATCCTCGAGAACGCTGCGCACTCGTCGCACTGCTATCCCCTGGTCGAGTGAAACCTCCGTGGGGAGCTCGGGCACCATGCTGCGTTCTACTGGCTCGATACCCAGTACACGGGTGCTTACGTCGAGCCCAGCCTCGGTCATGGATCGCGCCCATCCACGCCCCAGACGGTGCCCGTCGAACGAGACGAATGATCCCAACCCGGAACGGGTGGCGATCAGACGTTGGCGCTGGAGATCCGCGAGGGCCTGGCGGATCGTCCCTCGAGAGACTCCGAACTCGCGCGCTAACTCGTTCTCCCCGGCCAGGCGTGCACCTGGTGCATAGCGGCCGTCGTAGATCCGCTCGGAGAGTGTGGCCACGATGCGCTCGCGCTTCCCGCGAGCCGGGTGTTTAGACATGTATATACAGGTACACCATAGCTCGGTACGGGTCAAGGCGCCGTTGCGCGGCCCGCTGGCCCACCACCCGTCCGCTGCGGAGCTCCGTACGGCACTCTCGTGCGATGCAGCTCCCTGGTCGGGCGAGGCCACTTCCGAGGCGAACCATGAATTTCCGCCGTCTGTCCAGCACTCTGCGACTCCGGAATGCATCCGCTGGTCAGCCCAAGCCCTTGGGATCAGCAAGCCGATGCATCACACACCACCCACGGGCGAGAAGCATCGCCGTCGACAGCACCGGCACCGTGCGAACTCTCGGTGAGCTGGACGCTTCGGACCTGGGCCTTCTTCGCGAAGGACCTGTCTGGTCGCCGCCGCACCGCCCACACTGCCGCGACCGCTGCCGGATTCGCCGACCACTATGAGCACGCGTCGAGCCGATGCCAGGAGGGTCCGCGCCGGTGATGATCGCCCCGGCGTGGAGGCCTGGGCCGCCTCTCGCCACTGGCGCCGCCCACTTCCCTCATCGACAGGCCACCATCACAGGAGGGACGCGGCACCATGACGGTCAAGCGGAAGAAGGACACGGGCGAGCAGGGCAACGGCGGCCAGTTCGGCACCACCCACCGGGGAGAGGCGGACGTGTCCGTTCCCCCTGTTGACTCCGGGCGGGAGCACCCGTTCCCTGCGAAGGGCTACTACTCCGCCGAAGAGCTCGAATCTCTCGAGGACCGCGGCATCACGGTGAAGACCTCTCCCCTGCCCCGCCGCACGCCGTTCGTCGACCGCAACGCGGAGCTCGGATCCGGGACGACCATCGGCACGAGCGTGTTCATCGAGAGCGCCTCACGAATCGGCCAGGACGCCAAAGTCTCCAACCACAGCCTGGTCGTGGTGGACGCTCAGGTCGGAGACGATGCCACCGTCGGCAAGCATGCCACCGTGTCCTCCGGCGCGCAGATCGGAGATCGCAGCTCCGTCGACTTTCGCTCCACAGTGGGCCAGGACGCGTCCATCGAGGACTCCCCTGGTCGGCGTGAACAGCAGCGTCGGTGACCGCAGCACCATGGGGCCCGCAGCTGCATAGTCGGCGGCGCCCACGTCGGCAAGGACGTCCGGGCCGGTGACGATGTCGTGATCGGCTCCCGAGCACGGATCGACGATGGCGTGACGATCGGCGACGGCGCAGTGGTCTGGGGCCACATCACCTCCGACGTCGCCCCGGAAGAGGTACGCCGCGATGGCCAGACGTTCGACGCCCTCACCGAGTGCTGCGAAGAGGCCGCGTCCGGGTCCCAGGGAGGGTGGCTGCCCAAGCAGTACGGCCGCGCCCGCTGACGACCCCGGCACCCAGTAGTCCCACCAGCGCTCTTCCCCGCCCACTGGTCTCGTCGACCGGCACTCGAGGAGAGGTGAAGACGATGGGCATGGGGCGAGGGCCACGATTCGAGAAGGATTCTGAGGACCTGATCGAGGCGCTCAGCGGCCACGGGGTGAGGGTCGGGCTGTTCGTGCTGGTGCTGCTGGTCGGCGGCTCGATCCTGGTCGGGATCTTCTGGTGTTCAAGGGCTACCCGCCACCCCTGCCGAGTTCGCCGTTCACCTCGGCCAGGCCACGCATCTGCGACGCACCACCCGCCCGGAGCCCACCCGAGCCGAGATCGCCGAGCACACGGGCATGGACGACCTCGACCACGGATCCGGTCAGCTTCCCGACGACGACCCCTGGAACGGGCGGCGGGCCCCGAAGGCCGACTCGGACCGGGTCTACGCCGACGACGGCACAGAGCTGCGCGGTGCCGCTGCGGCCGCGCGGGCCGCGAAGAAGCCCTCCTGACGGTCCTCAGAACGCGGAACACAGTGGTGATCGACGCTGCGAGAATCGGTCGAGCTCTGCTGCCGAATTCGAGGGAGGAGTTAAGCGACGGTCCTTCCCCGAGGTCTCACATGCGTTGCAGGAGGAAACCGGCACAGATGACGCCGATGACGAGAACAGCGATCGTAGCGAAGAGGACCGCGGGGCCTCCGTGGGCGAGTACCTGCCCGCGGTGCAGCTGTGCGTGCCTTCTACGGTACTCCCGTGCCGTGAATGTGTAGGCCAGAAGGGCGAAGCACGCAACGACGAGGCCTGCAAGAACGGCGAACACACCCAGCTCTTCCACGGTGCACCGCAGCGCAATCAAGCTCGTCAGCCCGAATGAGAGACACGTGCGACGCCAGGCCAGCAATGTTCGTTCGAGCTGCAGGCCTCGGTCGAACACACCATCAGCCGGTGAGTTCATGCGTAGATTCCGATCGTGACCAGAGATACGGCAATCACGATGCCCACGGAGATGATCGCGCCGGTGGCGAGGCCGGGAAGCGCTTCGGCGCGACGCAAGGAGCGTTCGGCAGCGCGCCAGCCGAACCATGCCCGTACGACCGCGAAGGTGCCCAGCGCGATGAAGACCGATGCCGCGGCGGTCCGCCAGCTTGACGCATCCGGGAGCGTGAGCGCTTCCAGCGCAAATGCGGCAGCGTACATCGCCAAAGCAGTGCGGAGCCAGGCGAGGAACGTGCGCTCGTTGGCCAGACTGAACCGCGGGTCTGGCTCCTCCCCCGTCTCATAAACGTTGCGTGGGAATCGCCGCGGAGTGGTCATGACAGCGCCTCCCGCCGCGCAACGGTGCGGAATCCGCCGTTGCCCATCGAGGAGTCCGGGGTGTTCTGCGAGCGCGCAGAGTTGCGGTAGCGGTTGCAGTACGAGATGTGGCAGAGGTAGCTGCCGCCACGCATGATCCGGGTCTGGCCGGTCTCGGGGCCGACGGGGTCGGTCACCACCATGCGGTGCTCCGCGCTGGTGCCGCGCCGGTAGGTGGCGGGGTGGAACCAGTCCTCGCACCACTCCCACACGTTTCCGACGGGCTGCCAGAGCCCGTACCCGTTGGGCTCGAAGGTGCGTACGGGGGCGGTGGTGAGGAAGCCATCCTCGAGCGTGTTGGCTCGCGGGAAATCGCCCTGCCAGATGTTCGCACGCCAGCCGCCGGCGTCGACCTCTTCATCACCCCACGGGTACTTCGCACCCTCGATGCCACCACGCGCGGCATACTCCCACTCGGCTTCGGTGGGCAGGCGTCGGCCCGCCCACTCGCAATATGCCTGGGCGTCGTTCCAGCTCACATGCACGACGGGATGGTCGCCGAGGCCGTCCACGTCCGAGCTGCTCCCGCCGGGATGGCGCCAGTCAGCACCCTGCACTCCAGCCCACCAGGGGGCGCCCGTGACAGGGCCCATGACGTCCTCCTGCGTCGCCGCGATCGCCAGGTGGAAGACAGCGGAGAAGCCGAAGCTCTCCGCCTCGGTCACATATCCGGTGTCCTCGACGAAGCGGGCGAAGTCGTCGTTGGTGACCGTGGTGGCGTCGATGTCGAAGGCACTGATGGCGACGTCGTGGAGCGGGGCCTCGCCGTCGGCCCGGTTCCGATCGCCCGAGGAATCCCCCATCGTGAAAGAGCCGCCGGGGACCGCGATCTGCTCGATCGCGTGGCGTCCCGGGCGCTGGGTAATCCTCACTGTGCTCGCTGGGGCGATCCCGGCGAACTCAGCGCGCGACGGGACCCCGCAGGAGCACCCTGCACCCGGCACTTCCGCTGCTTCGACCACCTGGGCTCCTTTCGTGAGGCCACCATGCTCGCAGATCTGGGGGTGCGCAGCTGGTCGGCCGCTCGTGGCAACGGTCACGAGTGCTCAAAGGATTCAGCATTGGTTTCAAACGTTTGAGTTCCTACAGTCAAGACTCGCGACCCGGTGATCGTTCCGAAAGGAACGGATGATCTGCCGGCCCCTCGCCGCACACGCGCCGCGCCCCGCCGTGCATGCCGCACGCCTCAAAGGAGAGACATGACCAGACCGACGATCGCCGCACCACCTCGCCCGCACACGCCGATCCGTCCGTTCGGCGCCCGCGACAGGATCGGTTACCTGTTCGGAGACCTCGGGAACGACTTCACGTTCATCCTCGCCTCGGCGTACCTGATGGTGTACTACACCAACATCGCCGGGCTCGAGGCCGCGCATGTCGGGCTGCTCTTCCTCGCCGCGCGCCTGGTCGATGCGTTCACCGACATCGGCTGGGGACGCTTCCTCGACCGCCATGTCCCCTCCGCGAAGGGGCGGTTCCGTCCCTGGGTCGCACGAATGGCCGTGCCGGTCGGCATCGCGAGTGCGCTGATGTACGTGCCGTTCACGGCCGACTGGGCGTACGGCGCCAAGCTCGCCTACGCCGCCGTCACGTATCTGCTGTGGGGATCGGTCTTCTACACGACGACGAACATCGCCTACGGCTCCATGGCCTCCGTGCTGACGATCGTCCCGGGCGAACGCGCCTCCCTCTCAGTGTTCCGCGGCATCGGCGCGAACATCGCCGGGCTGTTCGTCTCCCTGGTGCCGCCGCTCCTCATCTACACCATGGTCGACGGCCAGTCGCAGCTGGACGGCCAGCGCATGTTCCTCACCGCGATCGTGTTCTCGGCCCTGGCCGTCGTCTGGTACCTGCTGTGCACGACGAACGTCCGCGAGCGCGTGGCCGCCCCCGTCGGAACGGTCGAACGCCGCTCCCTCCTCAAGCTGGCGCGCTCTCTCGTGAGCAGCAGACCGCTGCTCACCCTGATCGCCGCGAACATCATCATCATGCTCGGTGCCCTGCTGATGGGCACGATCGCTGCCTATCTGTGGCTGTACCACTTCAACGACGGCGCCCTCTCCGGTCCCGCACAGCTGACCTCCTACCTGCCCGGCTTGCTGCTCTCGCCCTTCGCTGCGCGACTCGCGGCGCGCTTCGGCAAGAAGGAGGTCGTCACCGTCTCGCTGATCCTCGCCGGCGGCGTGTACATCGCCATCTTCGCGCTGCACATCACCTCGGCCTGGGTCTTCATCGGGGCGTCCTTCTTCGCCGGCTTCGGCATCGGCTTCTACAACCTGATGGTGTGGGCTCTCGTCGGGGACATCATCGACGACGAGGAGCGGCGCAACGGAGAGCGGGACGACGGCACCGTCTACGCCATCAACACGTGGGCTCGCAAGCTCGGACAGGCAGCCGCGGGCGGGCTCGGCGGATTCGCGCTCACCCTGGTGGGCTTCCAGTCCGGTCAGAGCACCCAGAGCGGAGAGACCGCCGACGGGATCTATACGATCGCCACCCTGGTGCCCGGCGTCCTCTTCCTGGTTGCCGCGGCGATCCTGCTGTTCCTCTACCCGCTCAATCGTGCTCGCGTGGATGCCAATGTGGCAGAGCTCGCGCGGCGACGAGACGAGAAGGAGTCCGAGACCCGATGACGCGTCCCCCCGCTCGCCCCACCCTCAAGGACGTCGCCTCGGCCGCGAATGTGTCGATCTCGACCGTCTCCTACGCTCTGAACGATCAGTCCCAAGTGCGGCTCGCCGCAGATACGCGCGCCAGGGTCCGACGCATCGCGAAGGACCTCGGCTACACACCGAACGGCATCGCCCGTTCGCTGCGGGCCCGCTCGAGCCGCACCGCGGGCGTGGTGATCAGCAAACCGTTGACCAACCCGCGGTACGCCGCCATCGTCCAGGGAATCGGCACCGCTCTGACCGAGCTCGGTTTCCGCATGTCGGTGCTTCCGGACGTCACCGGGGAGTCGTTCCTCGCGGACTGCCGCAGCGGGGTGCTGGACGGTCTGGTCTTCGTGGGACACGACGATGTAGAGCTCCCGTCCTCGCTGGCAGCGGCCGCCGCCGACGGCTCCTCCCCACTGGTGACGATCGACTGTGGGGCGCCGGAGGCGGACGCGACGTACTCGAGCGTCGATTTCGCCTACGAGCGCGGAGCAGAGGGGATGATCCGGCGTCTCGCCGAGCAGGGGATCACCACGATCCTGCACCTGCGTCCCGAGGTCCCTTCACGGGCGGAGCGGCAGCGCCAGGCAGCCATGATGCGTGTCCTGGGCGAGGTGGACGGCATCACGCTCCGGGTGATCAGCACCGGGCTGCGCGATGAAGATCTGCGACAGGTCGAGCGCTCGCCCGAGGCGATCGAGCCCTATCTCCGCACGAAGACCGCACGGCTGGCGTCGGCGCTGGAGTCGGTGGAGAGCGCCCCCGAGCGGACCGCTGTGCTGTGCTCCTGGGGCGCCGACGTCGAAGCGGCGCTCTCCGTTGCGCGCACCCGAGCGCCGGGGGTGACCATCGCGTCTCTTGCGGCAGGCGTGCCCCGGGTGGAGCTGTGGGACGAGCTGGTGTACTCCAGCCTGCCACTGGTCGACGCCGGGCACCGCGCAGCACACCTCCTCGCAGCGGTGCTGAGCCACGACCCGATCTACGAGCACGTGCTGCTGGAGCCCGTGCTCACGCCACCGGCCGCCCCTCGTCGCTGAGCCCGCAACCGCGCCTCACGCCTCCCTCCTGGCTCCCTTCCGAAAGGACCCTCATGACCCGTCCGAACATCGTGTTCGTCATGTCCGACGACCACGCCGCCCACGCGATCTCCGCCTACGGCAGCCGCGTCAACAGCACGCCCCACCTCGACCGGATCGCGCAGGAGGGCACCCGCATGGATGCGGTCTTCTGCACCAACTCGATCTGCAGCCCGTCCCGGGCCTCGATCCTCACCGGCACCTACAGTCATATCAATGGGGTCTCCTCGATCTGGACCGAGATGGATTACCGCGTGCCCACCTTCGTAGACTGCCTGCACGATGCGGGATACCGCACGGCCCTCTTCGGCAAGTGGCACCTGGGCGAGCACGGCGCCTCTCGTCCTCGCGGGTTCGATGAGTGGAAGATCTTCCCCGGTCAAGGCGACTACGTCGACCCGGAGATGATCGACGAGAGCGGCTCTTCGACGGTCGAGGGGTATGCGACGGACATCGTCACGGATCTCGCGATCGACTGGCTGGACGAGCAGGCCGACGACGGGCAGCCGTTCTGCATGATGGTCCATCACAAGGCCCCGCACCGCCCCTGGGTCCCGGACGAGAAGCACGCCCATCTGTACGCCGACGGCTCGATCCCCGAGCCGGAGACCTTCTTCGATGACCTCGAGTCGCGCTCTCAGGCTGTGCGCGGCGTGCACATGACCATCGCCGACGACATGGGCGCCGATGATCTCAAGAGCGAGGTGCCCGAGCATCTGCGCGGCGAGGAGAACCGCGAAGCGCGCATGCGGTGGAAGTATCAGATCTATATGCGCGATTACCTTCAGTGCATCCAGTCGATCGACGACAACGTGGGCCGCCTCCTCGACCATCTCGATGAGAAGGGTCTGCGGGAGAACACCGTCGTCGTGTACACCTCGGACCAGGGATTCTTCCTCGGCGACCACGGCTGGTTCGACAAGCGCCTGATGTTCGACCAGTCCCTGCAGATGCCGATGCTGATCCGCTGGCCGGCCGAGATCGAGGCCGGCTCCCGCTGCGAGGCGATCATCACCAACGTCGACTTCGCCGCCACTTTCCTGGATATGTGCGGTCTCGATGCCGCTGAGGCACTACCCACCTCGCAGGGGCGGAGCTTCCGCCCGCTTCTGCGCGGCGAGCAGATCGAGGACTGGCCCGACGCCGCCTACTACCGCTACTGGGAGCACGACGACCCGATCCACCACGCCCCCGCGCACTACGGGATCCGCACCAAAGATCACAAGCTCATCCACTATTTCGGTGCGGGCCTCGGCGTGCCGGGCGCCTCGCAGAGGGTCTTCCCCTCCGAATGGGAGCTGTACGACCTCGCTGCGGATCCCACGGAGGTGAACAACGTCGCGGACGACCCCGCCTACGCGAGCGCGCGCGCTGAGTTGGAACAGAAGCTCGCCGAGTACCAGGCGCACTATGCGGATGAGCCGTATCGCGGGGAGGGCACCCCGCACCCTGAGTGGGGCCCGTACGACGAGGAGGTCTTCGCACGGGTGCGGGAGTACGTCGCACAGATCGACGCGACCAGTCGCTGACACCTGGACAACGTCGAGCCCGGCGAGGGCCTCTCCCTCGCCGGGCTCGCGCATCGACATGCTCAGGCGCTTACGAGCGCCTCTCCGACTCGCCGCAGCTGATCGACGCTGATCGCACCGTGTGCCGCCAGGTCGTACAAGCTCATGCCCGGCGGCACGGAGACGGCCTCCGTCGCCATGACGGACGACGCCTCGGCCTCGAGGGCAGCCCGGCCGCGGGTGGTGCCGGCCAGGTCGAGCAACGGTCCGGTCAGCAGGCCAGCGGCGGGCAGATCCTCGAGCCTAGGCATCGGTACGGCCATGTCCTGGACGCGTCCGGCATGCCGTCGCACAAGCAAGTGCTCCGGGGACACCTCTCCCTCGGCGGGCAGCCCGAGCCGTTCGAACTGGCTTCGGGGCGCCTCATTCGAGCGCATCGCCTCAACCAGCATCTTCGTCATTCGCAACTCCACCTCGTCATCTTGGAGGGGGTCGAGCTGTTCGGGATCTGCCTCGAGGTCAAACAGCACGCTGCCGTGCTGCCACGAGTTCATCCAGCCGCCTTGGGCCTCGACCCGGATCGTGCGCAACCCCTTGGTAAACGTAAAGGGCTCGGCGGGAATCCAGTCCTGGAGCTCCGCCGGGCTGAAGCGCGAGCGCATGTGCGTGGGCATCAGCGTGAACTCCTCCAGCGGTCCGTTCTCCGGCGCTGAGGCGGACCGCATGTAGACGTACCGTCCATCCGTGATGTTGACGTGGCCACCATAGATCCCGAAGAGCGCCGGACGCGTCGTGCCCGCGGAGGCGTCTGACGGGGCGACGCCGAGGTCCGTGCCCTGCATGTCAGGCGTCGGCTCGATGCCGAAGTAGCGCAGCAGGGTCGGCGCGATGTCGATTGTCTGCGCGAGGTCGCCGCGACGGATGTCCGCGGCACCGCTGCGTGGATCCCACAGGAACATCGGCAGGTGCACCAGCTCGTTGAACCACGGCTGCACGGACTTCGCCCACCAGCCGTGCTCCCCGAGCAGGAAGCCGTGATCAGTGTTGACGATCAGCATTGTGTCATCCCACAGACCCTGCTCGTCCATCGCGTCGAGCACCCGACCCAGCGAGCGGTCGCACATGATCACCAGCGCCGCGTACTCCCGGCGCGCATGCTCGACCTGTGCCTCAGGCTGCGTGACCTTCTGATATCCGGGCCAGTCGAACTCGGGACCGTCGTATTCATGGGGGTAGAGGTCCTTGTAGTGCTGATGGGTAAAGAACGGTTCGTGTGGGTCGAACAGCTCGATCTGCACCATCCAGTCGTCCGTCGCCGCGTTCGTCTCGACGAAGTGCAGGCCGGCGTCCACCGTGCGGGTCTGAGAGTGCTCGGATTCGGTGGGCATGTAGCTGCGGTTCACGCGGTCCTGGTGGACCATCTGCTGCCCTAGCGGGGTGTCGCGCGCATCGGAGGCGACGACGCCCTTCCACGGATCACCCTCCTGCCCGCGAAAGAACTCCCAGGTCGAGTAACGGGTGTGGTACGTCGCCCCTCCGTCTTCCCAGTAGTGTGGATGGTCGGAGGCGAGGTGGGTGTGGATGCCGTGTTCTTTGAGGATCTGAGGCATCGAGTCGTCGAAAGGTTCGAGGGGACCCCAGGAGCGGTGCAGGAAGTTGTAGCGCCCGGTGTGCATCTCTCGTCGTGCGGGCATGCACGGCATCGAGCCTGCGTAGAAGTTGTCGAAGGTGACGACCTTTTCGGCGAGCCGTGCGAAGTTCGGCGCTTCGACGATCGTGTCGCGATACTGCTCGAGCATGTGTCGATTGAGGCTGTCGAACATCAAGATGATGGCCTTCATTTGGCTCTCCTTCGTCCAGTGGCGGCGGGCGATGATCAGGCGTCGCCGGGGGGTTGCGCGAACCCGAGGGCGGGTCGGCGCGGCATGGTCTCGGGCGCGTCGAGGAGCTCTCGACGCAGGGTCGCGACGGAGTCGATGTGGGCGTCCATCGCGGCCGCACCGTTGTTGTGGGCCCATTCGCCGACAATGTCCGAGAGCTCGTCGTCGAAGGGCAGCACCGGCGTGAGTTCGAGGCCGCGGTCGCGGTGGCGATACTTGGCAACCTCCCGTGCCCGCGCATCAAGCTCAGTGTCGAGCAGCAGGATCAGCTCGTCCCGGGACATGAAGCCTGCGAACGCGAGTCGCGCCGACAGCTCCGGGTCGACGTGCCGGGAAGGTGGGGGGTATGGACCCGTGAGCCAGTCGAGGAAGACGGTCGCGCCCTCCTCGGTGAGAAAGTACCGCTTGGCGTCCGTGGCGCCGGGGCGTGGCTCCAGCTCGTGGAGTGCCCATCCGTTGCGCTCCATGGTCGCCAAGGAGCGGTAGACCTGACTCATCTGGGTGTTCGACCGCAGGAAACGGCCGTGGGTGTCCATGTACTTCTTCAGGTCGTAGCCGGTGCGTGGATGCATCGCCAGCACCCCGAGCAGCAGATGCTCTAGCTTCATTGCCTACCTCCTCCATGAGAACCCAAGAACCATGACACATGTGCCATGCATCCGCAAGCCGCCGCATGGCCGCCACCGTCACGGACAGGCGCGCCGGACGCGCTTGACCAAGCATTCGCTTTGTGTCATCGTTTTCGCCAATCGGTATGACTCAAGTGTCATGGAATCGTCGAGCGCAGGCGCTCACCCTCCATGCTTCGCGCCGACATTCCCTCCCACGCCTGACGACGACGACAGGAGCTCCTATGGCCCATTCCGCCCCGACCTCACCACCGGTCGCTGCCCCGCCCTCCGGTAGTGAAAGGACCGTCCCCCACCGCTGGCGCAACCTCGCCACCCTCACCGGGTCCACCGCCGTGGATAGCACCGAGGGCAGCATCACCGGCACACTTTTCCCGAGCATCGCCACCGCACTCGGCCTGAACAGTAGTCATCTCGGCACGATGACCGCACTCGGCAAACTCGCCTCAGCCCCGGCGGGTCCACTATGGACCTGGCTGGCCTCCATTACCTCGCGCAAGAGCGTCTTGGTAATCACTTCGCTCCTCGGCGGCGCGTTCGGCGTCGCGTCTGCCTTCAGCCAGGGCTACGTCGCGCTGCTGGTGCTAAACGTCCTGATGGCGGCGTCCCTCGTTGGCGGCTCGCCCGTCGGTAACGCGCTGATCCTGGACTCCTTTTCCGACAAAGACCGGGCACGCGCAGTCTCCTACTTCTACGGCGCGGTCAACGGCATCACATCCCTCATCGGGCCTCTGATCGGCCTGTTCACCCGATCCGACGAAGGATGGCGCTACGGCCTGATGACGATGGGCGCCATCGCGATCGCAGCGGGACTGGCCCAATGGGCCCTCATCAAGGACCCGGGCGTCGGAGCCTCCGAGCTGGAGTTCGCCGACCTCTCAGCCTCCCGTCGCCCACCGGAAAAGACCTCGATCGCTTCGATCCTGAGCCTGTTCAAAGTACGTAGCTACTCGATCATGATGCTCTCGCGCCTGCTGTCGGGGCACCTGCTCATCTCCGTCTTCGGCGTGACGTTCCTTGTCAATGAGCGCGGCTTCACCAACGCCACCGCAGCAATAGTGCTCGCCCCCTTCGGCATCGGCTATCTCGTCGGCACTCTCGGCGGTGGCGCTCTGGTCGGTTGGCTCGACCGCAAGATGCCCGACCGCGGACGAATCTGGTATATTCAGGCAGCGCAGCTTGGCTTCGCAGTGGCTGCGCTCATCGCATCGCAGTTCGACCTCGGTAGCATCGGTTTCTACTCCGTGCTGTGGGCCTTCATGGGAGCAGCCCAAGGACTGAACCCGCCGGTAAACAGGCCGATCGTCGCTTCGGTCATCCCTCCCCAAAGGCGTGGCCAGGCGATGGCCGTGTTCATCACAGTCTTCGAGACGATCGGCTGGGCAGTCTTCTCGATCGGAGCCGGCCAGCTCGCCACCACGTACAGCATCCAGACCGTGTTCCTCTGGGTCCTCGTCGTCCTGATGATCGTCAATGCACTGGTTCTCGGTCTGCTGCACTTCACTTACCCGAGGGATGTCGCGGCCGCACGTGCCGAACGAGAGCGCGAGCGCACCGCCGCACTGACAGACAACGCGACGTGACCGTGGGGCAAACCATCTGCGATGAAGCAGCACGACTGATCTTCAACTCGCATAACGGTCCGGCTGACCCCAACGATCTGAAGTTCCGTGATCTATCAGGGCGAGCAAAGCCAGCCACTGACGCGAGCGCTGGCGTGTAAGAACATTCTGCTCAGTGCAGGGCGGGCAGCGCACCACCGCCGCTCCCCGCCTCCTCATCTCCGCTGTCGGATCTCCCGCCCACTGGTGACGCTGCGTATCCGGCATCCCAGAGACTGAGGAAGCATCAATGAGCAGCTCGAGCAACTACCAGGCCCTCACCGGCTCCGGTCAAGTCCCGGGTAGTGGTGTAGCGGTGTTTTCCTTCGATGTTCCGGGGGTAGGGGTCAGGCGGTGAGGGTGTCCAGGCGGTCTGCAGGGGTCACCTCCTGATGGTCGGGGCTGGCGGCGACCAGGAGGAGCTGGGAGCGGCGGAGGACGTCGAGACCGAGGTAGCGGCGTCCCTCTAACCATTCATCGGTCTGCTCGGCCAGGACCACGCCGCCACATCTCGGTACGAATGCGGTCGGTCCAGAACCGGGTCGGTTCGATCAGCTGGATGTAGCGTCCTGTCACGGGTTGCGGTTTCGGTGGACACGGGTTGCATTCATAATCCCAGCGGACACAAGGTCGCGCATCAGTCCCTATTCCTCTCTGCAAGGTGCAGGGAAAGCGACCTGGCGAGGGCAACGCCGAAGGCACGGGCGCTGGCGTCGTCGACCTCGGCACCGTGGGCGTCCGCGTAGGGAAATTCGAACACGGCGTGCGTCCCGACGTCCACCCGGTCGGCGAGGAACGCGTCGAGAGAGGTCAGGGGAATGTCTCGGCCGTCGCGGCTGATGTAGTTCGCGGGGCCGTTCCAAGCGGTGCCGAAGGGCAGATCGTCGGCGCGCCGGTACGGCAGGGGGCCCGCGGCGGTCTCCTCCTCGAGAGCTGCGGCGAGCCGTTGCACCGCATCCCAGTTCTCGGCGCCCTCGGAGCCGACGAAGTAGCCGCGCTGATTCGTCGGGCCGGCCACGTTCGGGCAGTGCAGGTCGAGCACCGCGTCGAATCGTCCGGTGTCCTCGATGAGCTGCGAGATCGCGCGGGTCTCGGGGTACAGCCCGCCCTCGGGCCCGTAATCCCGGGCGTGGTCGTGAGGTGCTCGATTCTTGCCCTGGTCCCCGCGAGCGACACCGTCGACATCGACGACGGGGACGACGACGAACTCGACGTGTTCCCTGAGCCAGTGCGCGTACTCGGCAACGCCCGAGAGTACCTCGGCCATCAAACCTTCCAGGACGTGGCTGGCCATCATCTCGCAGGCGTGATGGCGGCAGGTGAGGAGAACACGACGGTCCTGGGTGCCGTGCAGGTTCCCGAGGCGGAGGAGGTCCACACGGCGTCCTCGGTCCGAGCGAGTCAGCAATCCGCGTTCGAGGGCGGAGTGCGCGGCGTTCGCCGTGAGGAAGCGCTCGAGGTGCTCCGCGGTGTAGGACATCCCGAAGGACAGCCGCAGCTCGGCGGCGTGCTCCGGAACCGACAGGGTGAATTCGTCCCCGGTGACAGCGTCCGCTCCGAGCCATGTCCAGTGGCGCCCGCCGTCCTTGCTGACCGCTGGCCCGCGCACGCCGATCCCGGGACCGGCATCACGACGGACCTGCACGGTGAGGTCCCGGCCCGCCGCTCCGCGCACGCGGATGCACCAGTAGAACCAGTCTCCGAGCGTGTCGCGCAGGTCGGGGCGGAGCTCGATGCGATCTGCCCCGACGTGCTCGATGACCGCGTTGCCGCCGGGGAAATCCGTATCCACCTGCACGGGCCGCTCTTCGTTCATCGGGTGTGCAGATCCGTCCCTGCGTGCCGTGCGGACGGAGGTAGCCCCAGGTGGGCGAGCGCGGTCGGTGCGATGTCGATGTTCTCGGCCGTCACGGCCCAGCCCTCGGCGCTGCCGGCCCGGGGAGCACCGCCGGCCGGGAGAGGCTCGCCGATCGGAGGCGCGCCGTCGCCGAGAATCGCGCCGACGACGAATGATTGCCGCTCCTCCCAGGACCCCTTCCCGTGGCCACCCTCGTCGAGATGCCCGTGATCGGTGGTCACCATGAGCAGCCACCGCTCGGACGCCCAGGTGGGGCGGGCTCGCAGTGCAGCGACCAGGCGCCCGAGCCGCTCGTCCTGCCGGAGGATCGCAGCGTCGTACTCGGTGCCGACCCCGTGCTCGTGGGCGATCTGGTCGGTCTCCCCGAGGTAGACGAAGGCGATGTCCGGGTCCTCGTCCCGGAAGTGACGCTCGGCGGCCTCCAGGATGATCGGGTCGGTCTCGGTGAACTTCCCCGGGAACTCCCGGCGGTCCACCCAGTCGACGGTGCCCACCCCGGGGCCGAAGAGCGGGCCGGGTCCGAAGTCCGTCCCGAAGATCAGCGCGGAGGCCGCCCCGTACGTGTTCAGCTCCGGACGTGCGCAGAACGCCGTCGTGAGCAGCTCGGGATAGCGGTGGAGGCGGTTGAGCTCCTCCTCGTTGCCCATCACGCCGTGGGCATCGGGCCAGACCCCGGTGAGGATCGTCGACCAGCCGACCGCCGTCACCGTGGGCGCCACGTCGATGTCCGGGAGGGTCGTGCTCCACCAGCGGCCCTGGGCCGCCAGGGCGCTCAGCGCCGGCGGCGCGAGCTGGCGGGCCCGGTCGTCGCGGACGCCGTCCCAGCCGACGACGAGGACCTTCGGCCGGAGCCCGCCATCGTCGGGCCGGCCAACCGCTGGATTCGTCCCTGCCTCGGGAAGCTTCATGGTCGTTCCTTTCCGGACTGCGTGCGGAGGATGGGTATCGTGCGTGTCCGTCGGCGGCGTCATCCCTTCACCGCGCCGGCGACGAGGCCTGCCTTCAGCTGGCGCTGGCCCACGACGAGCACGACGAGCGTCGCCGCCATCACCATGACGGTCGTCGCCATCACGAGAGGCCAGGCGGTGGTCGCCTCGCCTTGCAGGCTCCGCAGGCCGATCTGCACCGTGCGGACCCGTTCCTCGCTCGTCACCAGCAGGGGCCACAGATAGGTGTTCCACGTCGTGATGAACGTGTACACGGCGAGCGTCGCGAGCATCGGTCGGTTCAGGGGCAGCACGGTGGAGACGAAGAATCGGAGCCGCGTGGCCCCGTCGACCTGCATTGCTTCGTGCAGCTCGTCCGGCAGAGTGCTGAACGCCTGTCGCAGGAGGAAGATGCCGAAGGCCATCGCGAACGAGGGCACGCTGAGTCCCTGGAAGGTGTTGAGCCAGCCAAGATTCCTGATGGTCTGGAAATTGACGATGATCGTGGCTTCCCACGGGATCATGAGGGTTGCGAGAACGATCGCGAAGAGGATCCCGCGGCCGCGGTACCGGATGAAGGTGAACGAGAACGCAGCCATGCTGCTGGTGATCAGCACGGCAACAGTCACCGCGCTCGCCATGATGAGGGAGTTGGCAAGGTATCGCAGGAGGGGGAAATTCTTGAAGGCGTCCGCGTAATTGCTGAACTCGAGCGGCCACGACGGCAGGACGGCGCCCGCGTTGAAGTCGGTCTGCGTCATGAGACTGGCAGCGATCGCGTACAGCAGCGGGAACGTCGTCAACAGTGCTGCCACGCACAGGGCGACCCACACGAGGATCCGGGAGAGAGGTCCTTGGGAGAGTTTCACTGGTAATGCACCTTCTTCGACCCCACCCGGTACTGCACGGCCGTGAGGGCCATGACGACGAGGAACAGGATGATGGTCTGCGAGCTGGCATATCCGATCTGGTTCTGCACGAACGCGTTTTGATAGATCTCGTACACGATGAGGTTCGTCGCCCCCGCGGGGCCTCCGCCGGTGAGGATGTCGATCTGCCCGAAGGACTGCAGCGAGTTGATGACGAGTACGACGCTCACGAAGAACAGCACTGGCGAGAGCAGCGGGAGGGTCACGTGTCGCAGCTGCTGACGGCGGCCAGCCCCGTCGATCGCAGCGCTCTCGTACAGCTCCGTCGGAAGGGCCTGGAGCCCTCCGAGGAGCACGATGAAGGTGAACCCGATGTGCATCCAGATGGTGGTCAGGGCCACGGAGATGAGCGCGATGCGGGGATCGGTGAGCCATCCGAACGTGGGGAGGCCGGCGGCACCGAGGGCGGTGTTCAGGATGCCTTGGCTGGGGTGGAAGATGAGTCGCCACACGACCGCGGCAGCGGCCGAGGAGATCGCCAGCGGCATGGCATACACGGTCCGGAAGAGCCCGATGCCGCGGATCTTCTCGTTCGCGAGGAGTGCGAGGACGAGAGCAACCACCATCGTCGCGGGAACCACCATCACGGTGAACAGCAACGTCGCCCACAAGCTCGACTGGAATCCCTCCGACGTGAGATTCGAGATGTAGTTCGTCAGCCCGATGAACTGGGTGGGGATCCCGCGCACATTCGTTCTGAACATGCTCAGCCATCCGGTCTTGATCGCCGGGTAGAAGAGGAACATCGCGAAGATCGCCAGGGCGGGCGCGAGATACAGGATCCCGCTCCCGAGATTCCTCCACTCCTTGCGCCGACGGATCGCCCGGCGTTCCGCCGGCATCGGTGGCAGGACTGGTGCGCTGTCGCCCGCAGTCATCCGTTCGCCTTGTTGTACTTCTCCAGATCCGTATCGACCAGGTCGGCGGCCTTCGTCAGCTCCTCCGTGGTGTCCCCGCCGTCGTACACGGCCTCCCAGGCATCGGCGATGTAGCTGTCGGGGGACACCCCGGAGAGTGGACTACGGGTATCGGGCGAGTCGCCCGTCTCCTGCACGAGCTTGTTCGCCGTCTTCATCGCCGGGATCTTCTCCATCGCGTCCCGGAGGACGTCCTCGTCCCATGCGGACTCGACCACCGGGAAATACCCCGTGTTCGCCGCCCATCGGGCCTGGATCTCGGGGGAGACGAGGAATTTCACGAGTTCGAAGGCGGCTTGCTGGGTCTCTTCAGCAACATTCTCGAGAATCGCGAGGCCGTTTCCGCCCGGCGACGCGGTGAGCGGTTCGACGTCGTCGGGCACAGGGAGGGGCATGACATCGAACGCGAAGGTCGCGGCCTGTTCGTGCATCATGGTCGCGGCCGTCGTGTCCGAGATCATGGCAATCTTTCCCGAGTACCAAGGTTGGCGCAGATTGTCGAAATCGCGGCCATAGTTGCCGAGGATGCCCTCATCGAGCATCTGCTGGAGCCAGGTCATGATGCCGACTCCGGCCTCCCCGTCGAACTCGGCGGCAGTCGGCGCCCCCTCCCAGCCGTTGGCGTTGTTGAGCAGCGGTTCGCCCTGCACGCTGTTCAGCGTGGAGAAGACACTGCCGTTGATGAGGACTCCGGCGCCCTCGTCCAAGTCGAGCTTCTCCTTGAGGGTTCTTGCTGCGTCCGCGAACTCCGAATAGGTGCGCGGCGGATCGTCGGGATCGAGGCCGGCCTCCTTGAAGGCGTCGACGTTGAAGAAGATGACGTTGTTGGACGCTGAATGGGGCATGTACTGGAGGGTGTCGTCGACGGTGTACACGCCGCGAGTGGCCGGGAGGAGCTCATCGGCATCGAAGCTGTCGTCGGCGTCGACCAGTTTCTGCATCGGAGTGATCATGCCGGCGTCCAGGGTCTGGCGAAGATTCCCCATCTGCATGATGTCCGGAGCGTCGTCGGTGCCGACCACCTGCATGAGCTTCGTGTACGCCTCTTCGTACATGCCCTGCTGGGACTCGTTGACGATGATCTCGTCCTGGCTCTCGTTGAACTCCTTGACATAGGCCTGCAGCTGTTCACCGTTGTTCCCGCGCATCGAATGCCAGAACGTCACGATGATCTCGTCGTTCTCCCCCCTCTCGGCTTTCGGGGCCCCACTGCACGCAGTGAGGGTGAGTCCGGTGGCTGCAGCCACGGTGGCGAGGTGGAATGCGCGGCGTCTCATCAGGGGGTCCTTCCCAGAGGGTGGATACGGGGGTCAGAGCATCGATCTGTCCCGGGCCAGCCGCTCACCGAGGTAAGCACCTGCCTCCAGGAGTCGTTCTTGCAGTGCGCGGACATCGACGTCGCGGGGCGCGATGCCGCCACGGGCGGCCTGGGCCGCCGCGGTCCCGGCGGCCTGGCCCAGGGCGAAGGCCGGGGGCATCACGCGGATCGCCGCGAGCGCCTCGTGCGTGCCGGAGATGCACCGGCCTGCGACGAGCAGCCCGTCGACCTCGGCCGGGACGAGGGCACCATAAGGGATCTCGTAGACGTTCGCGGTCGTCGGGATGTCATCGTCGAAGGGGCCGTCCTTCGACGTCGGGCTGTGGATGTCGACCGGGTAGCCGGCGACAGTGACGACGTCCTCGAAGGCGCGTGCCTGCACGAGGTCGTCGAGGGTGATCTCGTACGTCCCGACGATCCGGCGCGTCTCCCGCACTCCGATGGTCGCGGCCGTGTCGAGCAGACGGCTGCTGCCCATCCCGGGCAGCTCGGCGCGGAAGAAGTCGAGCAGGTCGAGAACTTGCCGACGGGCCTCCACCTCGGCTCGGGTCAGGTCATGGACATCGGTCCCGTCGACCCCGGTGACGCGGGTCGTGTTGACCCGCCACACGCCCGGCTCGAGGGTCTTGAACAGTTGCACGCCCCGCCGGGGCAGGCTGTACGTCCCGTCGCGGTGCGCCTTCTCGACGAGGGACTCGAAGGGGAACCGCTCCTCGGGGTGCTCCGCCTGGTAGGCGGCAACGGCCTCGTCGTCGACGTCGCGGACCCGGAAGAACAGCGTCATCGGCTGCACGGTGCCGTCGGACTCCCGGCCGTAGCGGAATTCCGCGCGGGCGCGGGCCGCGACGTCCCCATCGCCGCTGGCATCCACCGTCACGGTGGCGGGCAGGAACGACATCCCGCCCTTGTGCGCGACGACCGCGCCGGCGACCCGACCGTTCTCGACGACGGAGTCGACCATCATGCTGTGCAGCATCAGCTCCACGCCGGCGTCGAGGGCCATCTCGAGAGCGACGCGCTTGGCCACTTCGGGATCGAAGGGGGTGACGGCCTCGTGGCCGTAGGTCATGAATCCCGCGAAGGGGCTTCCGCCCACCGTGTGCGACGGATGCACGGCACCCCCGAGCGACTCCATGGTGCGTACGAACTCGTCGAAGATCCCGCGGATCAGCTGCGTCTTACCGTCCAGGGAGAACGAGGTCATGCACGGCCCGACGAGGGCGCCGGTGAGGTTACCGCCGAGATATCCGTACTGCTCGACGAGCCGCACCGTCATCCCTTCGCGAGCGGCGGCCACGGCGGCGGCGAGACCGGAGGGTCCGCTGCCGATCACGAGCACATCGGTCGGTGACTCGACGTCGATCTCCCGGGTGTAGGTGCGCATGCTGTCGTCCCTTCCTCCCGGCCTCCACCGAGGTGTTCTCCGGGCGATTTACTGGGCGGAGGTCAGCGCCCATCGGTTGCCCCATCGTGCCGACCTCGTGATCGCCTTCTCAATGGAGTTGGACGGATGTTCATGCGGTGTTACCCGGCTCCATCGCCGAAGACGTAGCGTCTTACAGCTCGGTGAACGGAATTGCAAAGGCGGCACCGTGCCGGGATCCGGCCTGGCATCATCAGGACATGACACGTGCCGGGTCCTCACCGCCGCAGCTTCCCCACCCCGGTGATGAGGACCGTGCGCTGCGCGCCGCCGTCGCGTACCACCTCGAGGGAAAGACGATGGATGCCGTCGCCCGCGAGCTGCGGGTCTCCCGGGCCACGGTGTCCCGGCTCCTGGCTCGTGCTCGCGAGACGGGGATCGTCGAGATCACCGTCTTCACCCCCGGGGCGCGGGCCTCGCAGCTCTCGACGGAGCTGCACGACCGTCACGGGGTCGAGGCTCTCGTCGTCCCCCTCCAGGAGCGGATTCCGGTCGAGGAGCGGCATGCGCGGACCGCCGAGGCCGCCGCAGATGCCCTGCGGCAGGTGGTCACCTCCGATGGGGTGCTCGCCGTCGCCTGGGGAACCATGACGCACGCGATCAGCCTGCACCTGCATCCGAAAGCCGTGACGAACTGCTCCGTGGTGCAGGTGAACGGGATGGGGAACAGCGCCGGGATCGGCGTGCACTACGCCCACGCGATGATGGACCGCTTCGGCCATGCCTTCGGTGCCCGGGTGCAGGAGAATCCCCTCCCGCTTTTCCTCGATTCGGCCGAGGTCGCGGCGATGCTCCGGGCCGACCGCCTGCTCTCCGGGGTGACGCAGGCGATCGAGACTGCGGATCTGTTCCTGTTCAACGTGGGCACGGTGACGGGTGGGGTGCCCAGCGCACCCCACCTCTACGGGAACTACCTGGGGGACGCCGAATACGACACTCTGCGAGAAGACGGGGCCGTGGCGGACATCGCGACAACGTTCTTCGACGCGCAAGGGCGCACCGACCCGATCCGGCTCAACGCTCAGAGCACGGGACCCGATCTCGATGCTCTGTGCGCCGTCAAGCGCAGGATCTGTGTGACCTCCGGGGTGCACAAGGTCGAAGCGCTGAGCGCAGCCCTTGCCGGCGGGTACATCACCGATCTCATCATTGATGAGCACACCGCCCACGCTCTGCTCGATGCCGAGCGGTGACGCTGGAGCGCCAGCGGGTGCGACATGCGTTTGCGGGCGACCTCGCGACCCGCGCACGCGACGGGAAGCTGGAGCCCGACGAGTATCACGGCAGCACGTTCAGCATCAGCAACCTGGGCATGTTCGGCATCGATGACTTCGACGCCATCATCAATCCGCCCGAAGCGGCGATCCTGGCCGTCGGCACCGCCCGGCAGGAGCCCGTGCTCCGGGACGCAGAGCTGGGCAGCCGCACCATCATGACGCTGACGTTGACCGTCGACCATCGCGTCCTCAACGGCGCCGTCGCCGCGGCCTTCCTCCAGGAGGTGCAGGCGGTCCTGGAGGAACCGCTGCGCATCGTGGTGTAGCCGACCGTACGGTCGAGACCCTGAGGAACCTGCAGCGGGATCGCAGAAGACGAGTATCGGCATTCCCGGACCGTCGCAGCCGCGTTACCGTCGAGGATCGACGCACTAACCGAACTGCACAGAGAGGATGACCATGGCACTCACAGACCCGCAGCAGGCTCGCACGTGGCTCGACGGAATCGACTTCCCCGCCGACAAGCAGCAGCTGGTCGCTCACGCGGAGCAGAACGATGCGCCGCAGGACGTCGTCCGTGCTCTTCGTGCGATGCCGCCGGTTGAGTACGGGAGCATCGGCGAGGTGTTGTCGTCGGTGACGGTCCGTGATGATCAGAGCGACGCCGAGAAGGCGAGCCAGGCCCACCACCACGCCCACAGCGGCCTTGCTGAGCAGGAGCGTGAGACCCCGATCAACCCCATCGTCGACGAGCTGGGAGAGAACCGCGGCAGCTGACCGAAGCCCGGTTCACCAGATGCCCGATCGCAGCTTCATCCACCGGGGAGGGGCCGGATGATGCGTCGTCCGGCCCCTCCCCCATACTTCGCGTTCGCGTGATGCGCGGTGGCCTGTTCGAGCAGCGGGCCGAACCCGGCCGGTAGCTGTGAACGCACTTCACCGACGACGGCGATGTGGCGCATGCTCGACAGGAGGGAGCCGTACAGCGGCCAGGTCTCCTCGGGGAGACCCTGGTCGTCTCCCATCTCCCGTGCGAGAGCGGTGATGCGGTCGTAGATCGGATCGGACGTTCGCGTCGGGACCGGCAATGGCATGTTCGGCGTCGCGGACGATGGCTCTCCATCTCTCGCGGAATCGTTCGTCCCAGTCGCCCTCGGAGTAGGCGGACTGCCACGCGGTGTCCAGCTCCTCGCTCATCGACTCGGTCTCTTGCCGCCATGCGTCGCCTTGTCGGTCTCCCAGGAGGTGGAGAACTCGTCGGCCATGTTGATGAGGACGTCGCCCATGCGACGGCTGATGCTGTCCACGTATCGCGCGGCCTGCTGATCGCGCAGCGGGGGAATGATCAGCAGGTTGGCGAGGACCCCCGATCGCCATCCCGACGCCGACCTCGATGATGCGGTCCAGCAGCAGGGGCTGCTGCTCGGAGAAGCCGCTGCCGAGGATGAAGATCGCCGTGGTCGCGATCGCGACACTTTCGTCACGGATCCATGAAAGTCGCGCTCCGGCAAGCCCGACGAACAGTGCCAGGGCGAAGGTCCACACGTTCACGCCGAGGTAGGCACCGATCAGGAACGACAATCCGACGCCGATCGTGGAGGCCACCGTCGTATGCGCGCCCCGCGACAGCGACCGGTGCATCGTGGCATGCACCGTCAGCAGCGCCGTCCACGGAGCCAGGAACGGCAGCATCGAATCCAGCACCTCGCGGGAGAGCCACCACGCGGCGGTGGCCGCGACCACGCTCTTGAGGATCTGCAGCAGATCGGTGCTGAGTTCGGGCCGGCGTACGAGCTCTCGTCATCGCGTCATGTATCCCCTTCTCGTGGAGCGGTTCTCCCGGCCGATCAGCCGTCGGCTCGGGGTGATGGGGCGATATCCGGGCCAGCCATGACCAGTCATAGGGGGCAGGGGGTTAGCGCGAACGGACCGGAGAGCAGCGGTCTGGAAGAACAGCGCGGCGGCCCGGCTGATCGGCACCCGTCGCCCGGCCAGCAGCAAGAGCGCACTGCCGAGGGTGATCTCGACGACGCCCGAGGCCACCACCACGGTGTCATCACTGAGTGGGACGAACTCCGGCACCTGCGCGGTGAACTCCTCGCGGGCCACGGTGAGATGGCTGATGCCGGCGACGACGAGCATGCCTCCCAAGCCGCTCCGCGCGAGAGTGCGGGGCTGTCCGGTCGAGGTGGCCGGTGCCGCCGGGCGGGCGAGCCATGAGCGGCGATGTTCAGTCGTCGGAGACCGTCACCGAGACCTCGATGTTGCCGCGTGTGGCATTCGAGTAGGGACACACCTGATGCGCCGAGTCGGCGAGTTCCTGGGCCTGTTCGTGCGCAATGCCCGGGATGACGACCTCCAGCGTGACGGCCAGCTGGAACCCGCCCTCGCCGTTCGGCCCGATCTGCACGCGTCCGCCGACGCTGGAATCGGTGATCGCGACGTCCCGGGCGCGCGCCACCCCCTGCAGGGCGGAGTGGAAACAGGCGGCGTACCCCGCGGCGAAGAGGAGCTCGGGGTTGGCGCCGTTCCCGGAGCCGCCCATCTCCTTCGGCACCGCCATGGTCAGGTCGAGAGTGCCGTCGGGCGTGGTGACGCGGCCGTCGCGGCCGGCGCCGGTGGACAGCGCTTCGGCGGTGTAAAGAGTCTCCATGGTGTTCTCCTGGATGTCGTGGTGGGTCTTGCGGAGCGGATAGATGGTCTAGGGGCAGCGGAAGACGGCGGCGGTTGACCGACTATAGCGACGCGCACGATGTCATCACGGGCCTCCTGAGGAGGCGGAGTGGGTATAGGACACCGCCTTTCTCGCCGCACCTCGTGGCGTCACGGATGGTGCCCCGCCTCTTCGAGGTCCAGCTCCAGCAGATCACCCATCGTGACGGCGAGGCGAAACGGCGATCGTGGCCGTCGACGCCAGCTCCGCCTGAGCTGATTGACGGCGCTCGACGACGAGACCACGATGAACGAGGTCGCCGCGCTGGCGGCCTGAGACGTGAGGGCCGAGGAGCTGGTCTCCGGGGCCGAAGATCCGAGGAGGCAGCCAACGATGGGGAAGACCAAGAAGCACATCCGGACTCCCTGGTCCATCCTGACAATAGGATCGAAGGGCAACACAAGAAAACGACGGCGACCGGGAAAGTTCACGGCCACCACATGGCGAGCGAGCAGTTCGAAGAAAGTTCCGAGGCAGAGCCGACGAAAGAACTTGCTCAGGAGGTAGGTCACGGACGCAGAACGCCGGAGGGTGCGCCCCTCGATCATCTCGTCCACGTGGACAGCGATGACCTCACCGTCCATGGCCGCCGCACGACGAGCGGAGATGTCATGGAGTCGCAGGTCGTCCCTGACCCACCAGATGCTGCGCATCGCTCTCTCATCCTTGCAGGACGGGCGGTCAGAGCCCGTCGAGCTCACCGTCACGATCCGTGCCGTCCGGGAGGCTTCCCGAGGTGGTCCGGGCCGCCGTCATGATGTTGCGGGCCATCGCGGGGAAGACGAGCGCGTGGAAGGGGGAGATCCCCCACCAGTACAGACGCCCCAGCAGGCCATCGGGGAAGTAGATGGCGCGCTGGCGATAGCGGGCGCCTCCGTCGCAGGGCTCGACGGACAGCTGCAGCCATGCGCGGCCGCTCATCCTCATCTCGGCGCGCAGGGTGAGGCACTGGCCGGGCTCTATCCTCTCGACCCGCCACCAATCCACGGCGTCTCCGACCCGCAGGCGCTGCGGGTCGCGACGGCCACGCCGGAGGCCCGGCCCCCCGAGGAGCCGGTCCGCGAGACCGCGCAGGGCCCACAGCACGGGCGTCGAGTACCAGCCGGACGCACCCCCTATGCCCTCGATCACACGCCATACCGAGGCCGGGTCGACGTCGGCCCGTTCGCGCTCCCTCTCGTCCGTGAACACGGTGTTGCCCGCCCACTCCGGATCGGCGGGCAACGACGACTCCGGAGCCCTCTCGTGCCCGAGGTCGGCGTCCCAGCGCGAGGCCAGGTCCCCGAAGCGCTCGGCCTCCAGCGCCGACCTGACGGCCGTCCGGTACGGCATCGGACCGCCGGCAGGCGAGGGCAGGACCTCGTCGGCCAGAGGCCCGCTGGTGACTGCTTCGTGCTGCATCGACTGGGCGAGCGGCACCGCGATCGACAGCGGCACGGGCGTCACCAGAGCGATCCACCCGCCCGACAACAGCGGAGCCGGCAGCGGCAGCGAGAACACGCGACGGCGTCGGAGCCCGGCGACCTCGGCGTACACGGTGAGGAGATCGGCGAATCGCAGGTCCGACTCGCCGCTGCCCACCCCGTAGGTCCCGGAGACGTCTCCCGCAGCGTCCACGGCCTCGACGAGGTAGTGGAGGACGTCGGTGACGGCGACGGGCTCGATCCTGTTGCGCACCCAGCGCGGCGCGGGCATGACGGGCAGCCGCTCGGAGAGGTGTCGAACGATCTCGAAGCTGGCGGATCCGGCACCGATCACCGTAGCGGCCTCCAGCACGGTCGTCGGCACGGCGCTGTCGCCCAGGATGCGTCCGACCCGGCGGCGGGAGGCCATGTGCTCGCTGAGCCGCTCGGAGTCCGGGTGCAGGCCGGAGAGGTAGACGATCCTGCCGACGCCGGCGCGCTCGGCCTCGTCGGCCATGATGTGCGCCATGCGCGCCTCGCGCTCGGCGAACCCGCTGCCGCCCGACATCGAATGCACGAGGAAGACCACCACGTCGACCCCGGATACGGCGCGTCGCACGGACAGGCGATCCGCGAGATCCGCCTCCACGGCCTCCACGCGGTCCCTCCAGGGCTGTGCATCCAATCGGCGCATGTGCCGCCCGCAGACCCGCACCCGGGCACCGCGATCGTCGAGGGCCGGCACGAGACGGCTGCCGACGTATCCCGTCGCGCCCGTGACGAGGACGCGCGGCCGGTCGCCTCTCCCCTGCCCGGTCATCGCTGCTCACCGTCCTGGCGAGCACGGGCCCGGAACTCGCGGAGGTCCTGGTCGGAATCGAGCGCGGAGGTGGTGGGGACCGTCGCCACGCGGCTGGATCCGGACAGGCAGCAGGCGGTGCCGCAGACGTCGGGCGTCGCCCCGAATTCCGTGACCGTGCGACGAGGCGACCCGGCGATCGTCCTCTCCTCGACGAGGTCCGCCAGCGCGGCCACGAACCGCGGATCGGTGCCGGACGTCGACACGCGGCGGAACGCCAGGTGGCGCTGCTCGGCACTTCGGCGCGCCTCCGTGTCCAGATCCCAGATCACCTCCACGTGGTCGCTGACGAACCCCACGGGAACCACGATCACGGCATCGTGAGACCCCGACCGCCCGATGCGCGCGATGACGTCATTGATGTCGGGCTCCAGCCAGGGAACCTGGGGCGGGCCCGAGCGGGACTGGTACACGAGCTCCCACGAGAGGTCCGCAGGGGCCCCGCCCGTGACGGTGTCGCGCGTCTCGCCATCGGGCACGGACTCCATCAGGTAGCGGCAGGCCGCCTCGTGCTGGGCGACGTACCATCGCACGGGGCCCGCTGTCCGCTCCTCCGCCGGGCCCGAGGCGTCGGCCATGACGTCGGGGATCGAATGCGTCGAGAACAGGATCCGGATGCGTGAGCGGTCGTGGCCCTCGGACTCCAGGTCCTTCAGGGCACCGCGGATCCCGTCCGTCATCGGCGCCAGGAATCCCGGATGGTTGAAGTAGGGCCGTGTCTTGTCGATGCGCAGCGACCCCAGCAGTCCTGTCTCCTCGAGTGCGCGGCCGAAGTCCTCCCGGTATTGACGGCACGAGGAGTAGGAGGAGTACGCGCTGGTGGCGATGCCGAGGACCTCGTGATGCCCGTCCTCGTGCAGCTCGCGCACGGCCCGGGACATGGAGGGCTCCCAGTTGCGGTTCCCCCAGTACACGGGGAGGTCGATCCCCCGCGCGTCGAGCTCCGCGCGCAGCGCATCGATCAGCGCCCGGTTCTGGTCGTTGATCGGGGAGCGCCCACCCAGCGCCGTGTAGTGCTCACCGACCTCGACCAGTCGTTCATCCGGTATCCCTCGGCCTCGCGTGACGTTGCGCAGGAAGGGCAGCACATCCTCGTGGGACTCCGGCCCGCCGAACGACGCCAACAGGATCGCGTCGTAGTCGCGCGCCGCGGCGCGGCGCTGTCGAGGATCGGAGCACGTGTCGTCGCCGACCTCCGCCCGCAGATCGGTGGTGGAAAGGTGGTGCGTCATCCAGACCTCCTGAGTTCCGGCACCCGTCGTCGACTCCGCGACGCTTTCGATAGCCTAGCTAATGATATGTGATCGTACCTGTGAGAGCACGGGGTCAGGGCCCGATGCGTCAGGCGGGGCCGAGACGCAACTCGACGCCGCGCAGCCGGTATCCCGCGATGAGGTCGTCCCATCCGATTGCCGGCTCGGCGACCATCGTCGGCTCCTGCGCGAGCAGACGGGTCAGGAGCGTGTCCGTCTCGAGCAGCGCGAGGGAGCGTCCCGGGCAGCGATGAGCTCCGTCCCCGAAGCCGAGTCCTGATTCGCTGACACCGCGCGGCAGCGTCCGACCCGGGCAGAGCTCGAGAGGTGCGGCGCCGACGCTCGCCGGGTCCGCGTTCGCGCCTCGCACGTCGATGTCGACGAGATCGCCGGGAACCAGGTGGTGCTCGACGCCCTCGTCGCTGACGGTGATGTGCTCGCTGACCCGGCGGTACAGGTGACCGACGACCGGCTCGAGACGGATGATCTCGTGGAGGATGCCGAGGCGCTCGTCCTGGCCGGCTGCGAGGTACCGGGCGCGCAGCAGATCGTCCTCCAGCAGATGCCAGCAGGCCATGGAGATGAACTCGCGCGTGGTGACCATGCCGGCCGTCCCGTAGGTCACGCATTCGACCAGGATGTCGGTGTGTCCGGCGCCCTGGTCCAGCAGCTGGCTGATCACGTCGTTCCGCGGGCGCCGGCGGTGGTCGCGAAGAGCGGGGAGCACGTCGGCGAGGTAGAAGCGCAGCACCGCTGACAGCCCGTTGTACGCCGCGCGCATCAATTGTCGCTTCGTGCGCCCCAGGCGCGGCCGGGCGAGGTCGAACGGGGGCTGACGGAAGAAGCTGGTCAGCCGCCTGGACATCGCCGGCACCGAGGAGGAGGTGAGACCGACGACCTCGGCGGTCACGGCGACCGCATAGTGCAGAGCGAGGTCGTCCAGACGGCATCGACCGACCCGGACGGCCTCCGCGATCATCTCGTCCGCGGTCGATTCCATGAGCGCTGTGTAGCGTTCGGCGACCACACTCGGAGCGAAGAGGCGCGCGAGAGACCTGCGCTGTTCGTCGTGGAGTGCTCCGTCCGAGATGAGGATGGGGTGGCGTCGGAAGATCCCTCGCGGGATCTGTTCGGCCGTGAACCCGGCCTGGGTCGTGCGGTCGCGCGCGCGCAGGATCTGTCGTGCGGCATCGAGCGAGCGGATCTGCCAGATCGGGCCGTCGCGCTGGACCCGTGGCCCGTCGAGGTCGTCGGGACGCACCGCTTTGCGGTGCCCGGGGTGATCCATCATGGTCGCGGCGCCTCCGATGGTCGTGGTCGACGGATCCGCCCGAGCACGCCCCGGCGCAGCAGGCCGCGCATCGGCGGCGAGATCAGGTCGTGCCCGACGACCCCCCAGGAGTGCAGGAGCTCGTTCGCCGCGAGGAATCCGGTGGTGGCGGCGCGCTCCATCAGGGCTACCGGGTAGTCGCACACGATGCGATCCCCGGCGAGCACCAGGCCCGTCAGCGGCGTCACGACGCCCGGTTGCCGGCTGCGGGGCTCGAGATCGACCAGCCCGCAGTCGTCATCGATCCTCAGCTCCTCGGCGACGATGGCGAGGTCGGTGGTCTCCGGATACACGCCGCGCAGATCCGCGAGCAGCAACCGGCGAACCCGGTCCGGGTCCACCAGTCGCGGATCCCGGTCGGCATCGAGCGCATAGGCATGCAGCTCGAGGACGGAGCCGTCGTGGTCCTCGCTCCATCGCCGGGCGCCCTGCTCGTAGCGCTCGAGGACGGTGACGTTGTCGAGCACTGCGTACCCGCTGGTGCCGCAGAAGGCCTGGCGCGAGGGATCGACGCGGCCGTCGAGCCACAGGCGCAGCACGGCGAACGGCGGCGCATTGCGCTGATCGGCGATGTCCCTCTGCCATGTCCCCACAGCCTCTGCGCCCGGAGCGGAACCAGCGAGGTCGGGATCGAGCCCTGCGACCAGATCGCGAGTCGTACGTGGGTCCGTGGCGAGGACCACGGCGTCGACGTCGACCTCGCCGTCCTCGGACGCCACGCACCAGGTGGCCGAGCGCTGCGCCAGAGAGGTGACCCGTGCTGACGTCCGGATGGTCACCCCGAGGTGCGTGAGGTGCTCACCGAGAGGCGCCCACAGCGTGGTGTCGTAATCGTCGGCGGGAACGTCGAAGAGGAGCCCTTCGGAGGATCCGACGAAGTAGGTGTGGAACATCGCCACGAGCTCGCCGGCGGCGAAGTCCTCGGGATGCGCGAAGAAGGAGCGGGCGAACACCTCGAGGGCCAGGTGCCGTGCGCCGCGGGGGAAGCGGAGCCGATCGAGGAACTGCGCAGCCGAGACGCCGTCGAAGCGCGAATGGGTCGACGGGAAGTCCACGTCGATGAGCTCGAGCGCGGTGCGGAGGTCGATGCCGGCCAGCGCACGCAGCGGGAAGCTGGGGCTGCGCAGGACGAAACCGACGAGGTTCCACGGCGGGGTGCGCGGGATCGCCGCGAAGGAGTCGACGAGACCGTCGGCGCGCTGCAGCGGGTAGTCGTCGATCGGGACGAGGCGTCGAAGACCCGGGTCGACGCGTCGCAGCAGGGACCGCAGATTGTAGTACTGGCGGAAGAAGGCGTGGAAGCCACGACTCATGGTGCGCCCGCCATCGAGGGGCCAGGCTGCGACGCGTCCGCCGAGGCGGTCGGTCGCTTCCCAGAGCGTGACCTCGACGCCACGTTCGGCGAGGGCGGTCGCGGCGGCCAGGCCGGCGATGCCGCCGCCGATCACGGCGACCGATCGAGGGCGCGCGGGGGCGGACAGCCCGGGCTCCGGGGGGATACGTAGGGCGTGGGGATCGCGGGGTGCGGTGCTCATGTGGGCTCCTCCGGCCTGCGGGCCGTGTAGGTGTGCAGGATCCCGCGGTGCCAGCCGCGACCGGTGCGGACGGCGACCTCCTCGAATCCCGCCTCGACGAGCCGACCCCGGAATCGGACGGTCGAGTCGTTCTCACGGACGGAGCGCCACAGGTACCGGTAGAGACCGGGGTCGGCGCCGACGATCCGGCTGAGAGGGATGACGATCAGCCAGCAGACGAGGCTCCACACGATCCGGGCGCGCAGGGACTCGCTGACCGAGTAGTCGTGCACGAGGAGACGTCCGCCCGGGCGCAGGCGGGTGGAGAGATGCGCCAGGGTGGCGTCGCGGGCGGCGGGAGGGAGGTTCCGGAAGAGATACGCCGCGAAGATCCCGTCCGGCTGCTCCTCCAGGGCAGGTTCGGGATGCGTCGGGAGCTCTTCGACACCGCCGAGCAGGAACTGCGTGGTCGACGGCCAGGACTTGATACGGGCCTGTTCGAGCATGCCCGCTGAGGAATCGAGGCCCACGATGCACGCCGTCGGCATCGCGCGCAGCAGGGCCCGGGTGCTGAGTCCGGAGCCGCAGCCGAGGTCCCAGATGCGGGGCGAGGGAGCCTGGTCATGATCCTGCTCTTCCCGGTGTCCGATCCCTGCGGCGAGATCCTCGGCGGCGTCGCGCAGCTCTCGCCCGTAGCCGGGGTTCAGCCAGGTCAGCAGATCGTAGCGCCGGGCGCTGCGCGTGAAGGCGTCACTCAGCGTCATCGTCAGCCCCTCGCCGATTCTTCAGATGCTGCCACGTCATGATCGTCAGGGTCATCATGGCGAACCCGAATCCGAAGTCCTCGATCGGGATGTCCCAGGGGAAGCGGATGCCGAGGATGTGGTCCGGATGGTAGAGAACGATCGGTGCGGAGAGCTTTGTGAGCCACCCGTCGACGGGGATCTGGAAGGCCAGGCAGATCGCCATCGCGAGCCAGTAGGCGGGCCGGCGGAAGATGCCGGTGCGGAGCACGAGCAGCTCGAGCAGGACGACCAGCACGATCCCGAGGACCGTGAGCGCGGTGTATTCGGGGATGTCCATCACTCCTTCGTCCGTCGATCGGCCCAGCGGCGGCGTGCGATCTGCAGGACGGTCCCGACGCCCTCGTAGCTGAGGAGGGCGGCAACCGGGATGACCACGAAGAAGACCAGCTCCTCGAGCGGCAGCGGCCCGAACATCACCCCGGTCATGGAGACGCTGTCGTACGTCCAGTGCTCGCGGACGATCCCGACGATGTCCCAGAGACCGAAGACGAGCACGACGACGAGGATCGTCGGCAGGAGCAGACGCCATCGCCGGTAGACCCGGGCGCGGAGGACGAACTCGAGGGGCAGCGTGATCGCGACGCACGCGCCCATCAGGAGCAGGTACTGGAACTCGGTCATGACCGTATGGTGCCCTCCGGCGGGGGACGGTGGGAGGGGGATGGAGACATGGGTGTGGGCAGCCGGGACGGCGAGTGGTCCCCCCGCAGGCGTTTCAGGAGGACCTCGGCGCTGATCAGACACATGGGCAGTCCGATGCCCGGGATCGTGGACGACCCGGCGTAGTAGAGCGAATCCACGCGGCGGGAGGCGTTCCCGGCGCGGAAGAAGGCGCTCTGCCGGAGAGTATGGGCCGGACCGAGGATGCCGCCGCGCCAGGCACCGAGATCGTCGCGGAAGTCGGCTGGTCCGACGGTGCGGCGCACCACCACGCGGTCGGAGAGATCGCCGACGCCGGCCCACCGCCCGAGCTGTTCGATCGCCTCATCGGCGATGCGCTCCACAGCGCTGGACCCCGCGCCGTCCTCCCCGCCGTGCCCCAGCGCAGGGTCCGCCGGGGCCGGCACCAGAAGGAACAGATTCTCGTGACCGGGGGGAGCGACCGAGGAGTCCGTGGCGGAGGGCTTGCACACGTACGTCGATGCGGGCGAGGGGACGCGACCGTCGGCGATCGCCCCGAAGTTCGCGGACCAGTCCCGGGTGAACAGGAGGGTGTGGTGGGGCAGCTGCGGCAGCTCCCCGCGGATCCCGAGCATGACCAGGACCCCGCCCGGGCTGCTGGTGCGCCGACGCCACCAGGACTCGGGGTAGGTCTGCAGGGGGCGCGGCAGCATGGTCGTCTCGACGTGGTGCAGATCGGCGGTCGCGACGACGACGTCGGCGTCCAGCGTCCTCTCCTCCCCCGCGGGATCGCGCACCTGCACACCGCGGGCCGTGGCGCGGGCCCGTCCGGGGCCCCCGGGCGCGGTCACGATGCGCGTGGCCGCGGTGCCCGCGTGCAGGCGCGCCCCGGCGGCGCGGGCCAGGTCGACCATGGCGTCGATGAGAGCGGCGAATCCGCCGTGCGGATACTGCACCCCGCCGGTCAGGTCCAGGGAGCTCATGAGGTGGTACAGGCTCGGCGTCCGGCCCGGTGAGGAGCCGAGGAAGACCGCGGGATAGCCGAGGATCTGCCGGAGGCGGGGGTCGTGGAACCGCCGCGCGACGAAGGATTCCAGCGGTTCCAGGAGCAGCTGCATTAGGCGGGGCCCGCGGCGGACGACCTCGGCCGACAGGAAGGGCCTGGCGGAGTCGAACGAGGTGTAGAGGAAGCGTTCGACAGCGATGTCGTAGGTGCGCTGGGCGGAGTCGAGATAGCGTTCCAACCGATGACCGGCACCGGCTTCGACCGCCTCGAAGCGCTCCATGTTCTCGGTCGCCGATGCGCTGATGTCGAGAGGATCGGCGTGTCCCTCGAAGAAGATGCGATATCCGGGAATGAGTCGCTCGAGGTCGAGCTGCTCGGCGGCGGAGGTGCCCAGCAGGTGGAAGAAGTGGTCGAACACTTCGGGCATCAGGTACCAGGAGGGGCCGGTGTCGAACCGGAATCCATCTCGCTCCCAGCGCCCTGCGCGGCCGCCGAAGCCGTCGCGGGCCTCGACCAGGTCGACGTCGTAGCCGTCGCGGGCGAGGAGCGCGGCGGAGGCGAGCCCGGAAATGCCGCCACCGATGATCACCACCGAGCGCTGGGAAGTGCTTCTCATCCGAGCCTCCCGGCGGCAGCGCGGGCGAGGATCCACGCCTTCTGAGCGTCGGGCACCCGGATGCGCCGACGCCCGATCTCTGCGGCAGGAGTGACGCGCAGCCGTTTCGCGAGCGCGCAGTACAGGCCGTGCGCGGCGCTGACGGCCCGCCGGCTGCTGACCGGAAGATCCCCGATGACGGCGGCCGCGGCCTCCAGATCGGCGTCGATGTCATCCAGCAGGACGTCGCGCTCGGCGTCCGTGAAGGAGTCCCGGTCGATCCCGCGGAGGTATGCGCGCCCGAGCAGCTCCTCGTCGTCGGCGAGATCGCGGAGAAAGTTGACCTTCTGGAAGGCCGCTCCGAGCCGACGGGCGCCGGGTCCGAGGCGTTCGTAGGCGTGCGGGTCGCCGTCGACGAAGGCGCACAGGCACATCAGGCCGACGACTTCGGCGGAGCCGTAGATGTACTCGGACAGGCTCTCGGCGCTGTGCGGCCGCGGAGATAGGTCCCGTCGCATCGAGGTGAAGAACGGCGAGACCAGCTCGTCGCCGATCCCGCACCGTCGTGCCGTCAGTGCGAATGCATGGACCACCAGATTCGCACTCCGGCCACTCCTCAGCGCACGGTCGGTCTCCTGCTCGAGCCCGTCCAACAGCTCGGCGCGCAGCGGCGGTGTGAGTCGCGGATCGGGGTCGTCGACGATCTCGTCCGCGACGCGCACCAGCGCGTAGGTGCTGCGCACGTGGGTGCGCACGGGTTCGTCCAGGAGTCTCGACGCCCACCCGAAGGAGGTCGAGTACCCGGCGATGACCTGCCGCGACGCCGCTTGGGCGACCCGGTCGTACTGCGTGAGGGTGGGGCAGGATCCGTGGCGCGCTCTCATCCGGCCACCGTGCTCCGGGACCTGCGCAGCCGCCGCACGACGGCGACGACCGTGGCCGCGCCGACGACGACGGCGGCGATGGCGGCTCCCGTCGCGGTGATCGGTGAGTGCGGCTCACCGGTGCTGCGAGCGACCGCGATCCACGCGATGCCCCACGTGATACCGGCGGGCGCGGCGATCGCTCCCCGGCCGGATGAGGCGAGAGCGATTCCGATCAGTCCGGCGACGACGAGCACGAGGACCGCCAACCACTCGGGGTGGCCGAGGTCCGGCGCCCCGGCTCCGACCAGCGCGGCGGTGATGTTCGCACAGGTGGCGACGCTGACCCATCCGAGGTAGAGGCCGAAGGTGCCGTCGACCACCAGCAGCTCCAGCGGTCCGCGGGCGGCGGCACGTGAGAGGCGCCGGAAGAGCACGGCGAGGGCAGCGAGCAGCAGCACGATCACGGGCACGGTGAGGCCGACCCGGCCCGCCTGGACCAGCAGGATCCACGCGGCATTGAGCAGCAGGGAGGCGATGGCGGGCCCCGCCACGCGCCGCTCGTCGGTCCGGTCCCACCACTGCCACAGGGTGTATGCCCCCAGTGCCGCGTAGATGACGGTCCAGATCGAGAAGGCCGGCCCCGCGGGGGCGATGAGGGTGGCATCGGTGGCCAGGAGCCCGTCGGCGGCTTCGGAGATCGGCACGCCACCGAAGGCTCCGACGCCGATCGCGGATCCCACGATCGCGACGACGAAGCTCGCGGTCACGGCAAGTCGCCGTGCGAGAGTTCGCCGGCGCGTCGACGAGGACGAGTCGGTGCGCGTCATGATGCTTCCTCCGTCAGGGTCGGGGCGGGCACGAGCGCCTCGCCCGCGGTCGCACGGATGTCGTGGACGACGTCCGTGAGACGGTCGGCGAGGGTGCTCGGCAGGCCGGATCGGTGCGCGGTCTGCACCGCCCGGTCCAGGTGGTGGTCGGCGAGATCCTGGACGGCGCCGCGCGCTCCGCACTCGGTGAGCACCGTCCGCGCCCGAGCGGCGCCGCCGTGGTCGAGCCGTCGATCACCGACCAGGCCGTCCAGAGCGGTCCAGGACGGCGTGGATCGCGCGTGGGCGATGAGGGCGGTGGCCTTCCCCTCGCGAAGATCCGAGAGGGTGCTCTTGCCCGTACGGGCCTCGTTGCCGAACACGCCGAGCAGGTCATCCAGCAGCTGGAAGCCGACTCCGAGGCAATGCCCGATCTCCCCCAGGGCGGTGACGGTGGAGGGCTGAGCCTCGGCCAGCACCGCCGCGGCTCGCAGGGGGAGCTCGAACGAGTACGAGGCCGTCTTCAGGGCCGCGACGCGCAGGGTGGCGTCGACGACGGGGTCGATCTCGAGGCCGAGCCCGAACCGGACGTCGGCGAGCTCGCCGGTGGCCGAGGTGTGCACGGCCGCGTCGAGCAGATCCAGCAGGTGATCGACGATCTCCTGCTCTGCACCGCAGGTGGCGACCGTTCGGATGGCGGTCGTCAGCGCGAGGTCGCCGGCGAGGACCCCCGCCGCGTCGGCGTAGCGCCGTACCGAGGTCTCGGGCAGGTCGCCCTCGCGGGCTTCGCCGGCGAAGGCACCGGAGACGTTGAGCCGCCCCCGACGCAGGTGATCCCCGTCGATGACGTCGTCGTGGATCACGAATGCGGTGTGCAGCAGTTCGACGGCGGCCGCGGTCCGGACGGCGGCCGCGGTGCGCCGACCGCCGAGGCCCTCGTGGGTGATCAGCAGGAGCTGAGGACGCAGTCTTTTCCCGTCCCTCAGCGCCTCCCCCACCGCGATCCAGAGTCGCCGGTGATCAGGGCCCAGGTCTCCGGATCGGGCAGAGCCGGCACGGATCTGCGCTGTCAGCTCGCGCTCGACCGCTGCGAGCGGTTCGTCTCCCACGTCTGCTCCTTGGGGCCCGGTCAATCCAGGAATATAGTTAGCCTGGCTAGGTAGAGGCACCGTATCATGAGGTCATGCCTGATCACACGGCGGCACCGGCCGCGGACACGCGACGCGCAGCGCAGAACGCACCCTCGAGCACCTCGTATTGGTTCGACGAGCCGGACTCGGCGGTGTCCGTGCTGCACGCCGTGCGCGACGTGCAGGAGGCCGGCCGCGATATGCGTCGCCGGATGAGCACCGGCATGTCGATGAACACCACCGACCTGGAGGCCCTCCGCCACGCCATAGCCCACGAGCGCGACGACGACCCGCTCACACCCAAGACGCTCTCCCGGCATCTCGACATCTCCGGCGCCTCGACATCGAAGCTCATCGATCGCCTCACCCTCTCGGGCCACCTGGTCCGGACCGACCATCCACGGGACCGCCGTTCCGTGATCCTCCTGGCCACGGAGCACGCCCACCATCAGGTCCGCGAGCGCTTATCGGACATGCACGAACGCATGCTGGCCGTCGCCCGCTCCCTGCCGGAGGGCTCCCGGGCGGATACCGCCGAGTTCCTGCAGGCGATGGCCGAATGCCTGAGGGCGGAGCCCGCGCCGCACTAGGAAGCGGGTCAGGCTCGATGCAGCGCATCGACGTCGACGCGACTCGCGAGCGGCGCAGGACGAGTCAACTGCATCGCTGTGTCCACGCCCCCTATCCACGAGGCACCAGGAGGGAATAGCCTGAAGCATTGTTTTGCACCCTCATAGGAGCTGATGATGACTTCCTCTCCCGTCACCATCCTGCCCGCCGTTCATCTGACCTCTGACGTCACCGCACGGGCGACGACGGAGCGACCGGTCCAGCACGCCGTGCACGTGCTGCACGACAATCCCGAGTGGCTGCCGCCGTTCCGTCGTGCCTTCGAGGCGGAGGGAGTGCCGCTGGTGGAATGGCGCCTCGGAGAGGGATCCCTCGACCTGGACGCGGAACCGCCCCGCGGGGTGATCTGGTCACGTTTGAGCGCCTCCTCGCACACCCGCAGCGCCCCGCTGGCGAAGGACGCCGCCCGCTCGATCACGGCCTGGGCCGCCTCCTGGGGTCGCCGCGTGGTGAACGGTCAGCACGTCGCGGACCTCGAGGTCTCCAAGATCGTGCAGCACGCCCAGCTGCGCCGCGCCGGATTCGACGTCCCGCGCACTCTCGCCGTCTTCGGCCGCGACGGCCTGATCGAGGCGGCCGAAGGCTTCCGGGCCCCGTTCCTGACCAAGCACAATCAGGGCGGCAAGGGCCTCGGGGTACGACGCTTCGACGACCACGCGGCCTTCGCCGCCTACGTGCACGGGGACGATTTCGAGGACGCGGCCGACGGGATCACCCTGCTGCAGGAGCTGCTGGTCGCCGACGAGCCCGCCATCACTCGTGCCGAGTTCGTCGGGGGCGAGTTCGTCTACGCGGTACGGGTGGACACCTCCGGCGGTGCCTTCGAGCTGTGCCCCGCCGAGGCCTGCGCCGTACCCGGGCAGGACACCGCCGCGGAGCCGATGTTCCGGATCCGCCCCGACGTGACGGCACGCACGCCTCTGATCCGTCGGTACCAATCGCTGCTGTCCGAACTCGGCATCGAGATCGCCGGGATCGAGTACATGACCACGATCGACGGCCGCACCGTCACCTACGACATCAACACCAACACCAACTACAACCCCGACGTCGAGGGATCCCTGCAGGCCCCCGCCGCCCGACACATCGCCCGCTATCTGGGGTCCCTGCTGCGCGAGGAGCAGGAGGCCGACGGGCGCTGACGCCGCGAGGCCGAGCGGTGGGCCGCGCTGTCCCGCGACGAGCGAGGCGCCCGGCCGAGACCGGCTCGATGACTCCGCCGGAGCCAGAACAACCGCCTGGCACCTGCAGCGTGTTCACCGCTGCGATCAAGGCCGGCAGCTCACATCGACTGCCGCTCCCCCACGATCACCTCGATCAGGTCCGCGGCGGGAAGAGGTCGGGGAACCGCTCCTGGACCCGGGCCTGACGCCAGCGATCATGGAAGAGCGCGACCGCTTCGCCGTCGGGTCGGTAGAGGACCTCGACACCGGGAAGGGACGCCATCTGCGCGACACCGGAGGCGGGCAGCGGCAGCGAACGGTCGTAACCCAGGGGCGCGTCGAGGGTGATCTCGGCCCCGAACTCGCGGCGCATCCGGTCGACCACGACATCGAACTGCAGCTCCCCGACGGCGGCGAGGACGGGTCCGCCCGGGCTCCCGTTCGCGTCGCGGAGAACCTGAATGGCACCTTCTTCCTCCAGCTGGGAGAGGCCCTTGGCGAAGCGCTTGTGGTGCGCGGCGTCGAGGTTGTGGGCCACGCGGAACCGCTCGGGATCGAACCGCGGCATACCGGGGAAGGTCACGCTCGGGCCGGCATGGATCGTGTCTCCGACGTGCAGCCCGCTGGCATTGACGAATCCGACGACGTCTCCGGGCCACGACGCCGTCGCGGTGTGGCGTCCGCGGCCGACCATGTGGTGGGCGTACTTGGAGGAGACAGGGCGGCCGCTCTGTGCATGATGCAGCTCCATGCCCCGCGCGAACACTCCGGAGTTCACACGCACGAACGCGATCTGGTCGCGATGGGCAGGATTCATGCCGGCCTGGACCTTGAACACGTAGCCCGAGAAGTCCGAGCCCAGGGGCCGGGACGCTCCGGAGACATCACGGCGCTGCTCGGGGGCCGGCGCGTGCTGGGTGAGGAAATCCAGCAGGAGCCGCACCCCCACGTTCCCCGCGGCCGCGGTGAACAGGACCGGCGTCTGCTCCCCGGCGAGGAACTGCTCTGCCTCGAAAGTGCCGTTGAGCGCGGCGGCGACACCGGCTCCTTCGACCGCCTCGAGCCAGATCCCGGGATCGAGACCTCGATCCGCAGCGCCGTCGACGGCCTCCTCCCGAGCGACCCGGGCGCCGGAGTCGACCACCTCATGGCGCACATAGGTCGCCGCCCCCGGCTCCAGCAGCCCGGTGAACCGTCCGGCGTATCCCACGGGCCAGTTCACGGCGACCGGGGTGCGGCCGGTGGCCGCCTGGATCTCGTCGAAGAGCTCGAGGGCCTCGAGCCCGGGTCGATCCCATTTGTTGATCACCGTCACCACGGGCAGACCCAGCCGGCGGCACGCGTCGAAGAGCTTGCGCGTCTGGGCCTCCATGCCCTTGGCGGCATCGATGAGCATCACCGCGAAATCGACGGCGGTGAGCACTCGGAAGGTGTCCTCGGAGAAGTCGGAGTGGCCCGGGGTGTCCACCAGGTTCAGCACCACGTCCCGGTAGTCGAAGCGCAGGGCGGTCGAGGTGACCGAGATACCCCGCTCCTTCTCCACCTCTCCCCAGTCCGAGATGCTCGCGGCGCGGCTGGCCTTGCCGTGGGTGACGCCCGCTTCCTCCATGACGTGGGCGTGCAGAGCCATCGCCTCTGTCAAGGTCGACTTGCCGGCGTCGGGGTGGGAGATGACGGCGAAGGTGCGTCGCCGCACCGCCTCGTCGAGAACGGGCGAGGACTGCGGGGCGGTCGTCAGATCGGTGGCCATTCCCGTCAGAATACCCCCACGTCAGAGGAAGATTCTGGGGATGGTGAGCGAGCCAACGCGGGTCGCTCCCGGTTCCTCCACGGCGGCCCGGCCCCGGCGGCTCCCCACGCCCACCCCCGACCCCGCTCGACCGGATCTCGCGAACCCCAGGCCTCTAGGCTGGGGCCATGATGACCTCGCGCCTCTCCCTCCCCGCCCGTGGACGCCGGATCCTGGTCCGGACCGCTGCCGTGGGTGCCGGGACGCTGTTCGGCGCCCAGGTGCTCGTGATCGGGACGCTGGCGACGGCGGACTGGGTCAAGGAGCGGGGCCGCAAGGTGCGCGACGCGCCGCGGCCGGGCACATTCCACGCCCAGGTGGAGGGGACGCCCTTTCGCATCTACACCTCGGGCGACACCCTCTACGACGACATGATCGAGGCGATCGACTCCGCCCGCGACTCGATCCAGCTGGAGACGTTCATCTGGAAGGGCGATGACGTGGGTCAGCGCTTCCTGGACGCCCTGAACCGTGCCGCGGAGCGGGGCGTGAGCGTGCATGTGATCTACGACGGATTCGCCAACCTCGTGGTCCCGGCCTCGTTCTATCGACAGGTCTCCGAGCGCGTCCACCTCTGGCGGGTGCCGGTCCTGCACCGGACGTTCTGGAAGGGGCTGATCCGCCACACCGGCGTCAACCATTCCAAGGTCATGGTGGTCGACGACGACGTCGCCTTCGTCGGCGGGTACAACATCGGATCCCTCTACGCCCGCCAGTGGCGCGACACCCACCTGCGCACGAGAGGACCGGCCGTCTGGGGACTGCGCGACGCCATCGCCCAGAAGTGGAACGAGGGCCGGGACGCCGGAGAGGACATCCCGTGGATCCCGCCGCGCTCCTGGGAGCCGGAGATGCGCGTGGCCGCTAACCTCCCGATCCAGCTGGTGTACCCGATCCGGGGCCTCTATCTGGAAGCGATCGAACGCGCCCAGGACCACGTGTACATCACCACCCCGTACTTCATCCCCGACCACCAGATCCTCACCGCGCTCCTGAAGGCTGCCCAGCGCGGGGTCGACGTGCGGGTGATGCTGCCCAAGGACTCCAACCACTTCGTGGCGGACTGGGTCTCCCGCGGCTTCTACGGACAGATGCTGGACGCCGGGATCACGATCCTGCTCTACAGCGCGGCGATGATCCACGCGAAGACCGCCACGGTCGACGGCTACTGGTCCACCGTGGGGACCGCGAACATCGACCGCCTCTCGCTGTCGTTCAACTATGAGACGAACGTCGCGATCTCCGATCCGGGCTTCGCGGCCGAGATCGAGAAGATCTTCGCGGCCGACTCCGAGCACTGCGAGGAGCTCACCTCCCCGCGCTGGCGGGATCGCCATCCGATGGCGCGCGTGGCGGAAGCGATCCTCGCCCCGCTGGGGCCGCTGCTGTGAGCACGCGATATCCCCGAACCGACCACGCGGAACCACGACGAGCGATGTGAAGATACGAGATGGATGCGAGGACGGCCCTGAGCGCAGGCCTGTTCGCCGCCTGGGCCGTGCACGACGCGGAGGAGGTGGCCACAATGGCGGCGACGTCCCGCCGCGTGCTCGGCGCAGAGCCGCGGAAGCTCCCGATCCCGGAGCCGCTGCGCTCCCGAGGACTCTCCCAGGCCCACGTGACCCTGAGCGTCGCCCCGATGTCCCTCCCCGTCGCCACGGCCGCGTTCCAGGGCATCCGGACGCGATGTCGGTCGCGGTGGTTCCGCGGCGCGGTGCTCCCCCTCACCGTCGGTGCGCATCTCCTCGCCGCGGCGATCCTCGGCGAGAGATCCCTGGGCCGCGAGATCTGAGGAGCTCCAGGGCGAGCACCCGCTCAGTCCGTCCCGTACTCAGCGCTCACGTGATGCACCTGCCCGCCCCAGCCGTCCTCGGGGAAGGCGTCGGACACCTTCAGATACACGTCCTGGTCCTCGCCCTCGAGATACGGCGTCAGGTCGACGATGTGATCGGCGCGGTTGGAGGCGTCCCGGATCGGCTCGTCCTCCGCCAGCACGCGGGTCCAGGTCCGCCCGTCGGCTCCCAGGTCCACCAGATACTGATTGCTGATCGTCACCGTGAGCTCACCCGACGTCGTCCCCGCCGGGAACGGGAAGCGGTAGACGAAGGAGCTGTCGCCGTCGGCGAACCGGCCGGGTTCGTCGGTGACGCCCGACCCGCCGGCGTCGAACAGCCACGGCGCGTCCTCGCTGGTCCCTGCGTCGAAGTCGATCGTGCGCGCCACCACCACCGCCGTCCGGGCGAGGAACTCCAGCCCGCCGGGGGCCCTCGCCGACACCGCGAGCAGATGGTTCCCGTCGGCCGCATCCGGCGGGACGGTCACCTGCACGGGGATGCGGGCGGTCACGGGCCGGCCGTCCGTCTCGGGCACGTCGAGCTGGACCTTCTGCTCGGTCTCGACCACCCAGCCGTCAGGCCCCTGCGCCGTCAGGTGCACGGGGACATGGCGGGCATGACGCGAGGTGACCGCGACCTGCAGCTCCACCTCGAGCTGCCGGGGCTCGCCGTCGGGCATCACCACCGGGACCGGCGCGAGGGAGGCGGACAGGGAGCGGTCCACGCCGCCGATCGGGACGTCGGCGATCAGCGCGCTGAGGGCGCTCGCCTGGGTGCGCCAGTCGAAGACGTTCGGGGACGCCTGCGTGCTCGCACCCGCCCAGCGCACCCCGAGCCGGTCGGCGATGGTCCGGTCCTGCTCCCAGATGGTCGCCGCCTGGGACGCGACGACGTCCCGGTACCGGTCATCGCCGGTGGTGTCGGCGAGGTCCATCAGGTAGCGCAGGAAGATGCCCTTGAACTGCTTGTGGTTGTCGTTGGTGGTCTCTCCCAGCACGTCGGTCCACTCGGTGAGGATCCCGTCGGCGAACAGAGCGCCCTCGGCCAGCGCCGAGTCCGCGACGTACCGGGCCTGCTCGAGCATCTGCGGGTCCCCGGTGGCGCGCCACAGCTCGAGGGGGGCGCCGACGGCCAGTCCCTGGTTGTAGGTGTAGACGTGGTCGCCGTTGTTCTCGCAGGCATCCGTCAGGCCGTCGTTGAGCAGGCCGTCCTCGTTGATCATCCCGCTGGCGAGGTACCAGTCCCATGCGATCTGGGAGCGCTCGAGCCACACCGTGTCTTCGGGGATGCGGTTGTGCAGCTCGGCCGTCAGGCGGATCCACTGCCCGTTGGTGACGGCGTTCTTGTAGGTGCGCTCCTCGTTCCACCAGATGCCGCCCCCGCAGGTGCTGGGGTCCCAGAAGTCGTTCATGAACTCGCCGATGGTCACGGCCATGTCCAGGTACTTCTGATCCTCGGTGAGGTCGTAGGTGGTGATCCAGGTCAGCGCCCACCAGCCCGAGTCGTCGATGGCCCGGCTGGTGAAGTTGCCGTACAGCTCGTCCCCGGACAGCTCCCCGGCGGGGAACGGGCCCTTGTTCCGCTCGAAGGTGTGGTCCAGCCGGCCGAGGTAGCGGCGGTCGCCGCTGCGCAGCATGTAGTCGCCGATGGTCTGGAGAGCGACCGCGGAGTTCCACCAGCTCGAGGGGAACCAGGCCTTGTTCTCGTCGTAGTCGTCCAGCAGGACGTCGGCGGCGACCCGCGCCCGCGCCAGCGCCTGCTCACCGCCGCTGTGCGGAGAGCCGGGTGGCGCCGCGTGCGCGACGGAGGCCGCCCCGAGCGCGGGCAGGGTGGCGGCTGACAGGGCGATGAGGGTGCGGCGGGACATGGTCATGGACGGGGCTCCCGATCGTGGCGCTCGGACGTCGAACGCGCTGGACGTGCCGTGAGCGCTCACGGACGCCGTCGAGCATGACATCGGTCACAGGAGGCGTCAATCGTCTGCCGCCCGCGCACGCCCATCCGGAGACCGACGGAGCGTCCGGTCCGCTACTGCTCGTCGAGGTACCGCAGCACGGCCCGCACCCGCCTGCTGGTCTGCTCGTCGCCGCTGAGCTCGAACTTGTCGAAGGTCGCGCTGATCGCCTTCTCGACGGTGGACAGCGAGAGGAACAGCCGCTCGGCGATCCCGCGGTTGGACAGGCCCTCGGCCATCGCTTCGAGCACCTCGACCTCGCGCGGCGTCAGCCGGCTGAGCACCTGGCGCTGTTCGGGACTGCGCAGCAGGGTCCGCACCACGGCCGGGTCGATGACGGTGCCGCCGGAGGCGACGGCGTGGACGGCGCCCAGGAAGCCGTCGATCTCGGTGATGCGGTCCTTGAGCAGGTACCCGATGCCGGGAGTGTCGGCGCCGAGCAGGTCGCTGGCGTACTCGCGGGCCACGTACTGGGAGAGCATCAGCACGCCGACGTCCGGGTGCTCCCGCTTGATCCGCAGCGCCGCGAGCAGTCCCTCGTTGGTGTGGGTGGGCGGCATGCGCACGTCGACGATGGCCAGCTGCGGCCGGTGACGGGCCACCTCCTGCAGCAGGGTCTCCCCGTCGCCGACGGAGGCGAGCACCTCGATGCCCTCGTCGACCAGGAGGCTGCGCACGCCCTCGCGCAGCAGCACGGCGTCGTCGGCGAGGACGACGCGCAGCGGCGGCGTGCTCGCACCGGGGTCCTCAGGACGGGGCACGGAATTCTCCCTCATGTCGGGCTCACTGCGGTCGCTCTCCCTCGGGTCGGGCGTGCTCACGCCGGGTTCCGTCATGCCGGGCTCAGTCACGGGGGATCTCCGCGGTGATGGTGGTCGGTCCGCCGAGCGGGCTGTCCACGCTCACGCTACCGTCCAGCGCCGCCACCCGCCGGGCGAGGCCCTGCAGCCCCCCGCCCTCGGGGTCCGCGCCCCCGATGCCGTCGTCGGTGACCGTCAGCCGGAGCAGCTCGCGGTCGGCCTCCTCGATCGTGACCAGGGTGAGGTCCACCCGGGAGGCGCCGGCGTGCTTGACGACGTTGGTCACCGCCTCGCGAGCCACGAAGTAGGCGGCCGATTCGACGGCCTGCGGAAGCTCGTCCTCGAGGCGGAGGTCGAGATGCACCGGCACCGGGCTGGTCTCGGCGACCCCGTCCAGCGCCGAGGCCAGACCGTGCTCGTCCAGGGCCGTGGGATAGATCCGCCAGGCCACCTGCCGCACCTCCTCGATGAGGGACTGGGACTGGGTGTGGGCCTGGTCCAGCAGCGCGGCGGAGCGCTCCGGGTCGCCGGCGCGGCGGGCGCGGGCGAGGGTCACCGAGAGGGACACGACGTTCTGCTGGACCCCGTCGTGCAGGTCGCGTTCGATGCGCCGACGCTCGTCGTCGATGGCGACCACCACCCCGCGCCGGGTGGTCAGCAGACGGCTGATGCGGCTGTCCATCGCGTCGGCGCGCACCACGGAGGTCCACCGGCGCAGCAGCGTGGTCTGCAGCCAGACGACGAACTCGGCGTACAGCGCGGCGGCCAGCAGGCTCGAGGTGCCGAAGATCAGCAGCACGGCCGGAGCGGGACGGCTGATCGCCCACAGATCGAACTCGATGATCACCGCACTGCCGTAGAGGGACTGGACGAGACTGCCGAGCACCACGGCGGCGACCAGCATCAGCAGGTCCCCCATCACGTATCCCAGCACGCCGGCGAGGGTGCCGTGCAGGAGGGACCGTCGGCCTCCGAGGAAGCTCCCGCCCGAGTCCTCAAGCTGCAGGCGGTAGGCCCAGCCCAGCCGAGCCAGCTCCCAGCGGCGCACGCGGCGGAACGGGCCGCGCCAGCGCACCAGCTGCAGCAGCGCGGTCAGCACCAGCAGCGGCCCCACCAGCAGACCCAGCAATGCCCCGGCGACATGGCGCAGCGAGCGGCGCGCGAGCCGGGTGGGCTCGCGGGGCAGCTGGTGACCGGAGAGGTCGGGAAGGCGCATGGGGACTCCAGGACGGGAGGGGACGACGCCGCTCGGCGTCGCCTGCAAGCTACCAAGGCCTCCGCGGCGGGGGCAGGGGGCAGCCCTCAGCGGGCGTTACGGGTTTCCGTACGAGGGCCGCCGGTTCCCCGCCGCGGGCGGAGGGCCCGCCCCGTTCTGCCGCCGCCTGTGGCTCCGTAGCGTCGTCGGCGACGTATCACCCACCTTTGGAGATCCCCTCATGGACGCCGTGCTGCAGCTGGCCGAGACCCTGCTGGCCTCCCCCTGGCTCTACCTGCTCGTGATCGTCCTGACCCTGGTCGACGGCGTGCTGCCCGTGGTCCCGGCCGAGACCGTCGTGCTCACGACGGCCGCCTACGCCGTCACCGGCCAGCCCGACGCTCTGCCGCTGCTGGCGGCCGCCTGGCTCGGAGCTGTCGCCGGGGACGTGACCGCTCACCACATCGGCCGCGGTGCCGGTCCCCTCGCGCGCTGGGCCCGTCGGCGCCGCGCGATCGGTTCGCTGCTGGGATGGGCCGAGAAGGAGCTCATGGCGCGGGGCGGGATGCTCATCATCTCGGCGCGGTTCATCCCCGGCGGACGCACCGCCACCACCGTGGCCTCCGGGGTGATCGGCTACCCGCGCCGGCGCTTCGTGCTGTTCGCCGCGATCGCCGCGGCGGCCTGGGCCCTCTACTACGTCGGCATCGGGATGCTGGGCGGCCTCGCCTTCCGCGATCAGCCGCTGATCGGGGTGGCGCTCGGGATCGGCATGGCGCTCGCCGTCGGCGGGACGATCGAGGCGGTGCGGGCACTGCGCCGTCGACGCCGCCGTGGCGCGGACGTCAGTCGTCCGCGGCCCGCAGAGCGCGTCGCTTGTCCTGTACCTGCGCGAGGCGCGTGAGGATCTCCTGGTACCGCTCCGGGTCCGACGGGTCGGTGCGCTGCAGGCGCTGCTTGAGCACCGAGTACTCCCGGGTGATGGACAGCTCGGTGAGCCGATCCAGCAGGGAGCCCGCCAGTCTCTGCAGCCCGGCCTCGTCCCGGGCGGGCAGGTCGAGGTTCGCGATCTCCACGATCAGCGGACGCACCGTCTCCCCGGCGATCTCGAGGACCTGCTCGAGGTACCTCGCCGGGTGCAGTGTGCCGATCACGGCGTCGAGCAGGGTGCCGGCGGCCAGCATCACGTCCCACACCCCCTGCAGGGACGGCACGTGGAAGGCATCGTCCGGCAGCGCGGCGACCTGGTCGGTCTGCAGCAGCTGGGGAGCCTGCATCATCACGGCCAGGGACTGGGTCTCGACCTGGCCGACGGGATCGCGGGGGCTGACCACGTCCGCCAGCCGTGCCGGAGCGATGAGTCCGGGCTCCTCCGGGGGCTCCCCCGCCGGGGCGGTTCGCTGCGTGGACAGCCGCTCCTCAGGCCCCGGGGCGGGCCGGGCATTGCTGCGGGCGGCGTCGTGCACGGCGCGCAGCACGGTGCGCTCGTCCATGCCCAGCCAGCCCGACAGCCGCCGGGCGTACTCGGGGCGCATCGCGCGGTCGCGGATGCGGGCCACCACCGGGGCGGCCATCCGCAGCCCGGCGACCTGGCCCTCGACGGTGTCGAGGTCCACCTGGGCGATGGCGGAGCGGATCGCGAACTCGAACAGCGGTTTGCGGGAATCGATCAGGTCGACCACCGCCTGGTCGCCCTGCGTGATCCGCAGATCGCAGGGATCCATGCCGCCCGCTTCGACGGCCACGTAGGTCTGGGCGACGAACCGCTGGTCCTCCTCGAAGGCGCGCAGGGCGGCCTTCTGCCCGGCCTCGTCGCCGTCGAAGGTGAACACGACCTCGCCGCCCAGGCCGCGCCCGTCGGTGTTCAGCCGCAGCCCGGCATTGGGGTTCGAGTCGCCCATCACGCGGCGGACGATCTTGACGTGCTCGGAGCCGAAGGCGGTGCCGCAGGAGGCCACCGCGGTGGGGACCCCGGCCAGGTGCGCGGCCATCACGTCGGTGTATCCCTCGACGACGACCACGCGGCGCTCGGCGGCGATGTCCTTGCGCGCCAGGTCCAGGCCGTACAGCACGGTGGACTTGTGGTAGATCGCGGTCTCGGGGGTGTTGAGGTACTTGGGGCCCTTGTCGGACTCCAGCAGGCGCCGTGCCCCGAAGCCGATGGTGTTGCCGGTGATGTCGCGGATCGGCCAGATCAGCCGGCCGCGGAAGCGGTCGTAGACTCCGCGCTGGCCCTGCGAGACGATCCCGCTGGCGGTCAGCTCCTCCTCGGTGAAGCCCCGCTTGCGCAGCACGTTCGTGATCGAGTCCCAGCCCTCGGGGGCGAAGCCCACGCCGAAGCGCTCGGCGGCGGCCCGGTCGAAGCCGCGCTCGGCGAGGAAGCGGCGGCCGATCTCGGCCCCCGGGGTGTCGAGCTGCTCGCGGTAGTACTCCTCCGCGATCGCGTGCGCATCCAGCAGGCGGCGCCGGGTGCCGAAGTCGGGGCGCTCCCCGCGGCCGCCACCGGAATCCTCGTAGGTCAGCTGGACGCCGTAGCGGCCGGCCAGCAGCTCGACCGCCTCGACGAAGCTGAGGTGGTTGATCTTCTGGACGAAGGAGATGACGTCCCCGCCCTCGCCGCAGCCGAAGCAGTGCCAGTGGCCCAGCTGGGGGCGGATGTTGAACGAGGGGGTCTTCTCGTCGTGGAAGGGGCAGAGCCCCTTCATCGAGCCGATGCCGGCGGTGCGCAGGGTGACGTGCTCGGAGACGACCTCGTCCAGGCGCGAACGCTCCCGCACGAGGTCGACGTCGCTGCGTCGGATCAGTCCCTGGGCCATCGGCTCACAGCTCCGATCCGAGGCCGGGCAGCGGGGTGTCCGCGGCGGTGAGGTGGGTGATCTCGCGGTCGAACAGCACCTCGTGCAGCCGGCGCGCGGTGACGTCGGTGTAGGAGGCGATCTGGTCGACGATCACCCGGCGCCTCGCGGTGTCGTCGGCGGCCGCCTCCCACAGCTCGGCGAACAGCGGGCTGAGGTACTGAGTGCCGGTGTTCCACAGGCGCGAGAACAGGTCGTGGATGATCTCCTCCTGCGCCTCGTACACCGGCTGCTGCGAGGCGGAGGACATGACGTAGGCGGCGGCCAGGCCCTTGAGCACCGCGATCTCGAGATGGGTCTGCTCGGGCACCACCATGTCGCCGCCGTAGCGGGAGATCGGCCCCTCGCCGTGGGCGGCGCGGGTCGCGGTGATCGCGGAGCGGGTGAAGCGCCCGATCAGCTGGCTGGCCATGTTCTTCAGGGCCGCGGCGGAGCGCATCGACCCGGTGAAGGAGCGCAGCCAGCTGGGGTCCGCCTCGAGGCGCTGCAGCGCGGCATCGAGCGCGTCGATCGACTCGCCGGGCATGTACCAGTCCTGGACCACGTACAGCGCCGCGGCGCGCTCCATCGGGTCCTGGAGCTCGGCGAGGTCCAGGGTGAGTCCGGTGATCGCGTCCTCGATGTCGTGGACCGAATAGGCGATGTCGTCGGCCAGATCCATCACCTGCGCCTCGAAGCACCGGCGCCCGGGCACGGCCCCCTCGCGGGCCCAGCGGTAGACGTCGAGGTCGTCGGCGTAGGCGCCGAACTTGGTCGAGGTCGGATCCGGGCCGTCCCCCCGGGTCCACGGGTACTTGATCGCCGCGTCGACGCTCGCGCGGGTGAGGTTCAGCCCGAAGGGCCGCTGGTCACCGAGGACCTTCGGCTCGAGTCGGGTCAGCAGACGCAGTGTCTGGGCGTTGCCCTCGAAGCCGCCGATGTCGGAGGCCAGGGCGTCGAGCACCTTCTCGCCGTTGTGCCCGAAGGGCGGGTGCCCGAGGTCGTGGGAGAGGCAGGCGGCATCGACCACATCGGGGTCGCAGCCGAGCTCGAGACCGATGTCGCGGCCCACCTGGGCGACCTCGAGGGAGTGCGTCAACCGGGTGCGGACGAAGTCGTTCGCGCCGGCGCCGAGCACCTGCGTCTTGGCCCCCAGCCGGCGCAGCGCCGAGGAGTGCAGCACCCGGGCCCGGTCCCGCTGGAAGGGGGTGCGGGCCTGGGACTTCGGGGGCTCGGCCGCCCAGCGCTCGAGGTCGGCGGTGGTGTAGCCGACCGGCGGAGCGGCGACGTGGCCGACGAGGGCGGCCCCGTCGGCGGAGGAGGTGCTCTCGGCGGAGGCGGTGCTGTCGGTGGGGCGCATCGGCTCAGCCCCCCGACGTGTCGAGCTCGGCCTCGTGGAGGCGGGCGGCGTGATCGGGGTCGAGCTCTCGGGTGTCCATCCAGCCCTCGGGCACCATGGCGCGCTTGGGGGTGCCGGCCCGGCCGCGGGGCCCCTCGACCGCTGCTCCCGGGTAGGGGCTGGACAGGTCGAGCTCGGCGAGCTTGGCGTCGAGGTCCGTGAGGGACTCCATCGTGGCGAGGCGATGGCGCAGGTCCCCGCCGACGGGGTAGCCCTTGAAGTACCAGGAGACGTGCTTGCGCAGGTCACGCAGGGCGCGCCCCTCGTCCTCGTAGAACTCGACCAGGAGCTCGGCGTGGCGGCGCAGGGTCTGCGCGACCTCCCCCATGGAGGGCCGGATCCGGTCCGGCTTCCCGGCGAAGCCCGCGGCGAGGTCGGCGAACAGCCAGGGTCGCCCCTGGCAGCCGCGGCCGACGACGACGCCGTCGCAGCCGGTCTGCTCCATCATCTCCAATGCGTCCTCGGCGGACCAGATGTCGCCGTTGCCGAGCACCGGGATGTCGGTGACCAGCTCCTTGAGGTCGGTGATGGCCGACCAGCGGGCCTGGCCGGAGTAGTGCTGGACGACGGTGCGGCCGTGCAGGGCGATCGCGCTCGCGCCGACCTCCTGGGCGATCAGCCCGGCGTCGCGGTAGGTCTGGTGATCGTCGTCGATGCCGATGCGGGTCTTGACGGTCACCGGCACCTCGTCCCCGGCCGCCTCGACCGCGGCGCGCACGATCGAGGTGAACAGCTCCGTCTTCCAGGGCAGCACGCCGCCGCCCCCGCGGCGGGTGACCTTGGGGACCGGGCAGCCGAAGTTGAGGTCGATGTGATCGACGACGTCGCGCTCGCGCAGCATCTGCACGGCGCGGCGGACGGTGGCGGGGTCCACCCCGTACAGCTGCACGGAGCGGGGCGTCTCCCGCTCCCCCATGGTGACCATCCGCCAGGACTCCCGGTGGTCCTCCACCAGCGCGCGGGTGGTGACCATCTCGGAGACGTACAGGCCGCCGTCGTCCTGGCTGTGCAGGGCACCGAACTCGCGGCACAGCAGGCGGAACGCCATGTTGGTGATCCCGGCCATCGGTGCGAGCACCACCGGGGTGTCGACCGTGCGGGGGCCGATCGTCAGGGTGCGTCGACTCGCGCCGTCGGGGACGGCGACGGGGGCGGGTGCGGCGTCGAGGGTGGTCATCGGCTCGATTGTCCCACCTGGCCCCGTCATCCGGGAGAGGCATCGGGGGTGATGTGCATCGAGAGGGCTGGGGAGGACGGCCTGCTACTTTGTTGCGCAGGTGAATGAACTCGGTCCCGAGCCGGCGAGGCTGCGAGGAACCGCCCCTGCCCACCCGTCCCGGAGCTGCGATGCCGTCCCTGCCCTACACCCCCGCCCAGCTGCTCTTCGGCGGCGACTACAACCCCGAGCAGTGGCCTCGCGAGATCTGGCGCGAGGACATCGAGCTGATGCGGCGCGCCCGCGTCAACACGGTCACGCTCGGGGTGTTCTCCTGGTCCCGCCTCGAGCCCTCCGAGGGCGTCTACGAGCTGGGCTGGCTGGACGAGGCGATCGAGCTGCTCACGGCGGCCGGGATCGGGTTCTTCCTGTCCACCCCCACCGCCTCGCCGCCGCCGTGGTTCACCCTCGCCCACCCCGACGCGATGCCGGTGCGGCCCGACGGCACGGTGCTCAGCCACGGTTCGCGGGACACCTACGCGATCAGTGCCCCCGCCTACCGCGAGGCCGCCCGGCGGATCGCCCGTGTGCTCGCCGAGCACTACGGGGATCATCCCGGACTGCGCGGCTGGCACGTGCACAACGAGTACGGCACCCTCGACCACGGCCCGCACGCCGCCGTCGCCTTCCGGCGCTGGCTGCGCGCGCGCTACGGCACCCTCGAGGAGCTGAACGAGGCGTGGACGACGGCGTTCTGGTCCCAGCGCTACGGCTCCTTCGAGCAGATCCTCCCGCCCCGGGCGACCCAGTACCTGGACAACCCCGCCCACGCCGTGGACTTCCGCCGCTTCTGCTCCGACGAGATGCTCGCGGCGATGTGCGAGCAGCGGGACCAGATCCGCGCCGCCGGGTCGTCGGCCCCGATCACCACCAACTTCATGCTGGCCTCCTGGAACCATCTCGAGCAGTGGGCCTGGGCCGAGGAGCTCGACGTGGTCTCGATCGACCACTACCTCGACACCCCGGGGGCCGACGGGGAGGCCCACGTGGCCTACGGCGCCGACCTCACCCGGTCCTGGGCGGGCGGGCCGTGGGTGCTGATGGAGCAGAACGCGCGCGGCATCATCACGGCCGACCGCACCCACGCGAAGACCCCGGACCGGATGATCCGCAACGCCCTGGGCTATATCGCCCGCGGCTCGCAGTCCGCGCTGTTCTTCCAGTGGCGCGCCTCGGCCGGCGGCGCCGAGCAGTGGCACGGGGCCCTGGTGCCCCACGCGGGCGGTCAGGACGAGCAGTTCGAGCCCGTGGTCGAGCTGGGGCGCATCCTCGAGGCGATCAGCGAGGTCACCCGCCCTCCCGCCGAGGGGGTGCTGAACCCGGCCGAGGTCGGGATCCTGTGGCACGCGGACTCCTGGTGGACCCTGGAGACCCCGTCCATGCCGCACGACTCCCTGACCTATCGCGACGAGGTGCGCTCCGCCCACCGCTCCTTCTGGCGCGCCGGGATCGCGACGGACTTCGTGCGCCCCGGCGGCGACGCCGGCAGGTACCGGCTGCTGGTGGTGCCGGCGCTCATCGTCGTCACCGAACAGACCGCGGTGTGGCTGCGGGAGTACGTCGAGGCCGGCGGTCACCTGGTCGTCACGTATCTCTCGGGGCTGACCGACGAGCACCAGCGGGTGGGCCTCGGCGGATACCCGGCCCTCCTGCGCGATCTGCTGGGGGTCACGGTCACCCAGCACCTGCCGCTGGGCGAGGGTGAGCAGGGGGTGCTGTCCGACGGGTCCGCGGTCACGCAGTGGGCGGAACGGGTCCGGGTCCGCGGCGCGGAGGTGCTGGCCGCCTACGAGGACGGGCCGGGTGCCGGCTCGCCCGCCATCACGCGGAACCTCCGCGGCGCCGGACGCGCCGTCTATCTCTCCGCGCACCTGGAGCAGGACTCCTGCGACGCCTTCCTCCTCGCCCAGGCGCAGGCCGCCGGCGTCTCCCCGGTCGTCCCCGGCGCGGCCGCCCTCGGCGTGGAGGCCGTGCGCCGACGCAGCGCCGAGGCCGACCATCTGTTCCTCCTGCACCACGGCCGCGAGGACGTCGTGGTGCGGGGCACGGGCGTCGACCTGGTGACCGGGACGGACCTCGGTCAGGGGTCGGACCTCATCGGCGGGAAGGATTCGGCCGACGGGCTGCACCTCGCCGCGGGCGGCGTCGCCGTGATCCGGGTGTCGCGGGGAGCCGAGGTCGAGCTCGCCGCGCGCTGAGCGAGCTGCGTCGACGGATCCTTCCGCTCACAGCAGAGCGCACTGTCAGGTGCCGGGCCCGGGCGTAGCCTCAGGCCATGACTGGGCATCTGGAGCCGTTGCTGCGCGAGCTGGTGGGCGCGGTGCTCCGCGACGAGCGCCGACGACAGGGCCGCACGCTGGCCCTGGTCGCCCAGGCGGCGGGCATCAGCATGCAGCATCTCTCGGACGTCGAACGCGGACGCAAGGATCCTTCCTCCGAGCTGCTCGCCGCGATCACCGGTGCCCTGGGCGTCAGCGTCCCGCAGCTCCTGCTCCGTGCCGCCGACGATGCTCCGCTGCCCACGGAGGTCACGGAGCTCCCGGCGGTCCTCGAACTGACCTCCGTCGGCGGTCCCCGCAGCCCTCGACGCTCTTCCGGCGGCGAGGTGTCGCTCGCCGCCCGGGGCCTGCCGGACACCGCCCGACCCGGGCTCACCCTGCTGTCCGCCGCCTGATCAGCACCTCGTCGGCCAGGCCGTACGCAACGGCCTGCTCGGCATCCAGCACCTGCTCGCGCTCCAGATCGCGTCGCACCTGCTCCAGGGAGCGGCCCGAGTGCCGGGCGATCAGCGCCTCGAGGGCCCGACGGATGCGCTGCACCTCCTCGGTGGCCAGGATCAGATCCGGCACCGCGCCGCGGCCCTGGGCCTCCAGCGGATGCAGCACCACGCGGGTGTGCGGCAGCACGGCGCGCATCCCCGGGGTGCCGGCCGCGAGCAGCACGACGGGTGCCGCGACCGCCTGGCCGACGCAGGTGACGGCGACCGCGCTGCGCACGTAGGTGAGCGTGTCGTAGATGGCGAGAACGGCCTGGGCGTCGCCGCCGCTGGAGTTGAGGTAGAGCCGGATCGGGGCGTCGGCCACATCGTTCTCCAGGTGCAGGATCTGGGCGATCACGGTGTTGGCGACCCCGTCGTCGATGGGGGTGCCGACGTAGACGATGCGATCCGAGAGCAGCCGCGAGAAGACGTCGGCGCTGCGCTCGAGACCGGTGTGGGTGCGTTCGATGACGCTGGGGATCGTGTAGCTGCTCATCGGGGGTCTCCTGAGGGGTTCTCGTCGCGGGCGGGCGGGGCGCTGGTCAGTCCGAGCGAGGGCACCCCGCGGGGAGCGGTCCCGTAGGGCAGGACCTCGTCCAGCGAGGTGACGACGCGATCGCAGAAGCCGTACTCGACGGCCCCCGCGGCATCCCACATGCGGTCGCGGTCGGAGTCGCGGGCGATGGTCTCCTCGCTCTGCCCGGTGCGCTCGGCGGTCAGGCGGATCAGCAGGTCACGGTTGTGTCGCAGGTCCTCGGCCTGCAGCTCGATGTCGGCGGCGCTGCCCCCGAAACCGGCCGAGCCCTGGTGCATGAGCACCCGACCGTGCGGGAGGATCAGGCGCTTGCCGGGCGTGCCGTGGGTGAGCAGGAACTGTCCGGCGCTGTAGGCCATGCCCAGCGCCACGGTCCGCACGTCGCAGGGCACCAGGTCCATGAGATCCCCGATGGCGAGCATGGCCGGCACCAGGCCGCCCGGGGAGTTGATGAGCACGGTGATGTCGCGCCGGGGGTCCTCGGCGGCCAGCATCAGCAGCTGGGCGCTGAGGCGTGCCCCGTTGTCCTGATCGAGCTCCCGGTCCAGCAGCAGGATCCGGTGGTGGAGCAGGCCGGTGGCGGTGAGCGCGGCGAGCCCGTCGGGGGTCGGAGCGTCGGGCGAGCTGTCGAGGCGGGGTGGGGACGGAGGTGTCGTCGTCGGTGTCATGTCCCCACACTCGACCTGTCCCGCTCCGAACGGGGCGTTCTCCGTCCAGCGCTGATCAGCGCTGAGCAGAGCGGGCCCGGGTCAGGACCCGGCGAGACGGCAACGGGCGGCGGTGACCCCGTCGGCCTCAGGCGCCGAGGAGGCGGGCGGCGAGGTAGGACTCGACCTGGTCCAGGGCCACGCGCTCCTGGGCCATGGTGTCCCGCTCGCGGATCGTCACGGCCTGGTCCTCCGCGGTGTCGAAGTCGACCGTGATGCAGAACGGGGTGCCGATCTCGTCCTGGCGGCGGTAGCGCCGACCGATCGCCTGCGTGGCGTCCATCTCCACATTCCAGTGCGTGCGCAGCTGATCGGCGAGCTGGGTGGCGCGCGGGACCAGGTCCTCGCTCTTGGACAGCGGCAGCACCGCGGCCTTCACGGGAGCCAGACGCGGGTCGAGCTTCAGCACGGTGCGCTTGTCGACGCCGCCCTTGGTGTTGGGGGCCTCGTCCTCGGTGTAGGCGTCGACCAGGAACGCCATCATCGAGCGGGTCAGTCCGAAGCTCGGCTCGATCACGTAGGGGGTGTAGCGCTCGCCGGAGGCCTGGTCGAAGTACTGCATCTTCGTCCCGGAGGCCTCGGTGTGGCTGCCGAGGTCGAAATCCGTGCGGTTGGCGATGCCCATGAGCTCGCCCCAGTCGCTGCCCTGGAAGCCGAAGCGGTACTCGAAGTCGATGGTGCCGGTGCTGTAGTGCGCGCGCTCGTCCTCGGGGACGTCGAACCGACGCAGATTGTCCGGGTTCATGCCCAGGTCGATGAACCAGTTCCAGCAGGACTCCACCCAGTTCGAGAAGTGCTCGTCCGCGTCCGCTGGCGGGGTGAAGAACTCGATCTCCATCTGCTCGAACTCGCGGGTGCGGAAGATGAAGTTGCCGGGGGTGATCTCGTTGCGGAACGCCTTGCCGACCTGGCCGATGCCGAACGGGGGCTTCTGGCGCGTCGCGGTGACGACGTTGAGGAAGTTCACGAAGATGCCCTGCGCGGTCTCGGGCCGCAGGTAGGTCAGGCCGGCCTCGGTGTCCACCGGGCCGAGGAACGTCTTGATCAGGCCGGAGAACTGCTGCGGATCGGTGAAATCGCCGCGCGTGCCGCAGTTGGGGCAGGGCACCTCGGCCAGCCCGCCCTCGGGGTCGCGACCCTTCTTCGCCTGGAACGCCTCGATCAGGTGATCCTCGCGGAAGCGGTTGTGGCAGCTGCGGCACTCCACCAGCGGGTCGGTGAAGGTCGCGACGTGGCCGGACGCCTCCCAGACCCGCTTGGGCAGGATGATCGAGGAGTCCAGGCCGACCATGTCGGCGCGGGAGGTGACGAAGGTGCGCCACCACTGGCGCTTGATGTTCTCCTTGAGCTCCACCCCGAGCGGTCCGTAGTCCCAGGCGGAACGGGTACCGCCGTAGATCTCACCGGCCGGGAACACGAAGCCGCGCTTCTTGGTCAGAGCGATGACGTTGTCCAGCGTGCTGGCGGGGGCCTTGGCCACGGGGGGACTCCTGGTGACGGGGTGGTCGGAACCCGTCCAGCATAGCGACGGCGTCGCTGTGACGGTGCCCACGCGCACCCGCCCCACGGGGCCCGTCGACTTGCATGCACCCTGGGCACTGGTGAGAATGATTGTCATGTCGTTGATGCCCGGCCCCTCGCGCCGCTCCCTGCTCACCCTCGCCGGTGTCGGAGCCGGTGCCATCGTGCTCTCCGCCTGCGGTGACGGGGGCGGCGGCGGCACCGGGTCCGGGGACGCACTCACCGTCGTGACCTCGAACTATCCGCTGAGCTATGTCGTCGACCGCGTCGGCGGAGATCGGGTGGAGGTCACCGACCTCGCCACTCCGGGGGCGGACGCCCATGGGCTCGAGCTGTCCGTGAAGCAGGTGATGGCGGTCCAGGAAGCAGCACTGGTGCTGCAGATCCCGCGCTACCAGGCGGCGCTGGACGATGCGATCTCCTCGGGTCCTGCGGACAACGTGCTGGATGTCTCCTCGATCATCGAGATGCTCCCGGCCGACGGCGGCGACGAGCACGGCCATGACGAGCACGCGCACGCCTCGGACGGCGGGGACGCGGAGCACGCCGACGAAGAGCACTCAGGCCATGACCACGGCCCCACCGACCCGCACTTCTGGCACGACCCGCTGCGCCTGGCCGAGGTGGCCGATGCGCTGGCCGCCCGGCTCGGAGAGATCGACCCCGAGGGGGCGGAGGCCTTCACCGCCGCGGCGGCCGAGGTCCGCTCCGATCTCGAGGCGCTCGATGCCGAGCTGGACGAACAGTTCGACACCGTCGACGGTGACCGGACATTCATCACCAGCCACGCCGCCTACGCCTACCTCGCCGCCCGCTACGACCTGCACCAGGTCGGCATCGCCGGGGTGGACCCGGAGACCGAGCCGTCGCCGCGGCGGCTGCTCGAGCTCGAGCAGGTCATCGACGAGGAGGGGGTCACCACGATCTTCTTCGAGACCACGGCGTCCCCGAAAGTCGCCCAGACCCTCGCGGAGAACGTCGGCGTCGACAGCGCGGAGCTGGACAATCTCGAGACACGGCTGGACGAGGATGCCGACTACCCTGCCGTGATGCGGAACAACTGCCAGAAGCTGCTGGAGAGCTGGGCATGAGCGCCCCCATCGCCCCTCCCGCCCCCGTCCTCGAGGTCTCCTCCCTCGCCGTCGCCCGGGGCGGCGCCCGCGTGCTGCACGAGGTCGACCTGCGGATCCAGCCCGGCGAGCTGGTCGCCCTGCTCGGGGCCAACGGCTCCGGCAAGTCCACCCTGCTGCGCGCCGTCGTCGGGGTGCTGCCCATCGAGGCGGGCACCGCGCGGCTGTTCGGGCAGAGCGTGAACCGCTCCCGCGCCCACGACCGCCTCGGCTATGTCCCCCAGGACTCGATCGAGGGCGGCTCGATCCCCGCCACGGCTCGCGAGACCGTCGCCGGCGGTCTGCTCGGCTCCCGGTCCTGGTTCCCCCGCACCCGTGATCCGCGCGTGCTGCAGGCGCTGGCCGACGTCGGCCTCGAGGACCTCGCCGGGCGCCCCGTGACCCGCATGTCCGGGGGGCAGCGCCGTCGCGTGATGATCGCCCGCGCCCTGGTGCGCGATCCGGAGTTCCTGGTGCTGGACGAGCCCTTCTCCGGCGTCGACCTGCCCACCCAGCGCCTCATCGCCGAGCTCTTCCGCGAGCTCTCCGCCCGCGGCACCACCATCTTGGTGGTCCTGCACGGGACCGGCCCGCTGGCCGGCGACATCGGGAGAGTCGTGGTCCTGGACCGCGGGCGCGTCGTCCACGACGGCGCCGAGACCGATCGCCCCCACCTCGACCCCGGCCACGACCATCTCGAGGACGCGGCCCCGCTGGACGAATGCCTCGGACAGGAGATCCACCCCGCATGATCTCCCCCCTCGACATCCTCACCTCCGACCTGATGCGGTATCCGCTGATCATCGCGGTGCTGATCGGGCTGACCGCTCCCGTGGTCGGCACCTACCTGGTCCAGAAGCGACTCTCCCTGCTCGGCGACGGCCTCGGCCACGTGGCCCTGACGGGTGTGGCCGTCGGCTGGCTGGTCGGCGCCTGGACCACCGCCAGCCCGGCGGACCTGCTCGCGATCCCGGGAGCGCTGGCCGCGTCCGTGATCGGCGCGGTGGCGATCGAGTACGTCCGCGAGGTCAGCCACACCAGCCGCGACGTGGCGCTGGCGATCATGTTCTACGGCGGCATCGCGGGCGGCGTGGTGATCATCCAGCTCGCCGGCGGGACCTCCCAGAATCTCATGGGCTACCTCTTCGGCTCGCTGTCCACGGTGACCGCCCCCGACCTGGTCATCGCCGTCGTGCTCGCGGTGGTCGTGCTCGGGATCGGGATCGGCCTGAGCAGTCTGCTGTCCGCCGTCACCGGGGACGAGGAGTTCGCCCGCGCCTCCGGACTGCCCGTCCGAGCCGTCAACGTGCTGATCGCCGTGATGGCGGCGCTGACGGTGACCCTCTCGATGCGGATCGTCGGCGCGCTCATGGTCTCGGCGCTGATGATCGTCCCGGTCGCCGCCGCGCAGCAGCTCGTGGTCGGCTTCGTCCGCACGATGCGCACGGCAATGGTGATCGCCGTCTTCTGCGCGCTGGGCGGATTGCTGGTCACGGTCTACGTGGACCTGCCGCCCGGCGGCGTGATCGTGCTGCTGTCGATCGCCGTGTACGTGCTGGCGATGCTCGCCCGCGCCGTGCTCCCGAGCCCCGGATCCGCTGCGATCGGCGAGGGCGGGCCCGGCCCCGTCGCCGAGCGGGACGCGGCGCGCAGCCGCTGAGCGGGAGGGGGACGCAGCCGCTGACCGGGAGTCGGGACGCCGCCGAGCGGGGAGCGGGAGCCGCCGGGCACGCCCCCGCGCACCCCGCGTCGATCACCTCACGAGGGATGGAGGTCCCGACCGCCATGCAGGACAATGGCCCCATGCAACGGAACACCCGCCAGCGCGCCGCGATCCTCGAGACGCTGTCCCGGCAGGACGATTTCCGCAGCGCCCAGCAGATCCACGAGCAGATGAAGGCCGACGGCGAGACCGTCGGCCTGGCCACCGTGTACCGCAACCTCCAGGCGCTGAGCACCTCGGGGCGGCTGGACGTGCTGGTCGCCGGCGACGGCGAATCCCTGTACCGCCAGTGCGAGGACACCGGCCATCATCACCACCTGGTGTGCCGCGAGTGCGGCCGCACGGTCGAGTTCCTCGCCCCCAAGCTCGAGAGCGCCATGACCTCGATCGCGCAGGAGCACGGGTTCACCGACGTCGACCACACGCTCGAGGTCTTCGGGCTGTGCACCGAGCACGCCGGGACCGGGCATCCCGACGCCGCAGAGGGCTCTTCGTCGCGATGATGGAGTGGGTGCAGTCGCTGCCGCTGCTGCCGGCTGTCGGCTTCCTGTACGTGGTGATCTGGCTGCGCGCCGGTGCCACCTACGCTCTGGGGCGCGCGGCGCGTCGGGCCGCCCGACGCGGCCAGGTCGCGGCATTCCTGGAATCCCCGCGCGTCCAGCGGGCGACCGAGATCGTCCATCGCTGGGGCGCGCCCGTGGTGGCTCTCAGCTTCCTGACCGTCGGATTCCAGACCGCCGCCAACGCCGCGGCCGGCCTCACCGGGATGCCGCTGAAGCGGTATCTCCCGGCCCTCGCGCTCGGCGGGCTGGCCTGGGCCGTCATCTACGCGACGATCGGCCTGGTGGCCTTCGCCGCCTGGTTCGAACTGTTCCTGCGCTCCCCCTGGGCCGCCGTCGCGGTGCTCGCCCTGGCCGTGGTGCTGATCGCCGTGCTGCTGCGTCACCGGCGCCGCAGCGGAGGCGTGCTCGCGGCGCAGGACGAGAACGACGACGAGGACGCCGAGAAGACCTCCCCCGCCGCGGAGGTGCCGTCCTCGGACGAGGCGAGCGTCGACCGCGCCCCGGACGTCGGCGCGTCGGCCGATCCGGTCAGTCGACGTCCAGCGCGTCCTGACCCGGGGCATCGATCGCGCCCCCGTACCGACGATCACGGCGCGCATACTCGGTGACCGCTCGCCAGAGCACCACGCGGTCCACGTCCGGCCACAGCTCGGGCACGAACACCAGCTCCGCATAGGCCGCCTGCCACAGCAGGAAGTTCGAGGTGCGCTGCTCCCCGCTGGTGCGCAGGAACAGGTCGACATCCGGCATGTCAGGATCACTCAGATGCTTCGCGAGACTCTTCTCGGTGATCCCGCGGCCGCTGATCCGCCCGGCCCGGGCCTCCTCCGCGATCTCGCGGACCGCATCGACGATCTCGGCGCGACCGCCGTGGTTCACGCACATGTACAGCGTCATGGCCGTGTTGGTCCGGGTGAGCTGCTCGGCCTCCTTCAGCTCCTTGATCACCGAGCTCCACAGTCGCTGCTCGCGGCCGATCCACACGATCCGCACGCCCCAGGAGTTCAGGGTGTCGCGCTGGCGGCGCAGCACCCGTCGGGAGAAGCCCATCAGGAACCGCACCTCCTCCGGGGAGCGCTTCCAGTTCTCGGTGGAGAAGGCGTACGCCGACAGGTGCGTGACGCCGATCTGCAGCGCGCCGGCGACGACGTCCAGCAGCGCGGCCTCCCCCGCCTCGTGGCCCGCGGTGCGGGGCAGTCCGCGCCGGTTCGCCCAGCGGCCGTTGCCGTCCATCACCACGGCGACGTGCCCGGGGATCGTGGGGGCGGGAAGCTGCGGCGGCCGGGCACCGCTGGGGTGGTCGAAGGGCTCCTCGTAGCCGTGCGCGGATCCTCCGCTCATGCGTGTCCTCCTGGGTCGGGTGCGAGGCGCTCTCGGGGGTCGACGTGGCTCGGGGGTCGACGTGGCTCAGCGTTCGACGTAGCTCAGCGAGCGCACGGAGCGCTCGAGGTGCCAGGTCACGGTATCGGCGATGAGGCGGCCCGCCTCCTGCATGATGGTCTCGTCGGCATCGACCACATTGTCCCAGTCCCCGGCGAGCAGGAAGATCATGTGCTCGATCGTCCCCTGGCGCACAGCGGTCGCGCCGGGCCGTCGGCAGGAGGTGCACACCAGCCCGCCGGCGCGGATGTCCAGGGCGTGGTGCGGTCCGGGCGCGCCACAGGTGGCGCAGACCTGCAGTTCGGGTGCCCAGCCGGAGACGGCGAGGGTGCGCAGCAGGAAGGAGTCCAGCACCAGGGGTGGGGCGATGCGGCCCTCGGCCATGGCGCGCAGGGCGCCCACCAGCATGAGGAAACCGCGCTGGTTGGGGTCGACGACCTCGTCGGTGAGGCGGTCGGTGGTCTCGAGCATCGCGCTGGCGGCGGTGTAGCGGCCGTAGTCGGCGCAGATGCCGACGGCGAAGGCCTCGATGGCGACCACCTGGGTGACGGTGTGCAGGTTGCGGCCGGCATGGAGCTGGACGTCGACGAGGCTGAACGGTTCCAGGCGGGCGCCGTAGCGGCTGCCGGTGCGCCGGACGCCCTTGGCCACCGCGCGGACCTTGCCGTGGCGGCGGGTCAGCAGCGTGATGATGCGGTCGGCCTCGCCCAGCGGGTGGGTGCGCAGGACGATCGCGTCGTCCCGGTAGAGCTTCTGCATCATGGTCCCTCGAGCCTACGACCGCGCCCGCTCCCGCCGCCGGAGGTCGGGGCGGTGTCGGCCGCGAGGTCCCTCACGGCCACGAGGTGCGCGCGCCCCGACGGCGCCGGCCGGAGAGCCCGAGCGCCCGAGAGCCCCAAGACCCGTGCGCCGTCAGGAGCCGCCGCACCGAACGGTCGAGCCCGGGCGCGGCAGGGTCCGACCCGTGCATGATGGGGGTATCATCCGTCGGCTGCGGCCGACGGCCACCGATCCGGAGGGAGGCGCCATGGGGATCCTCGGGATGCTGCGCCGCGACGACAGGACCACGGATACCGCCCGCGAGGCGCTGCAGGAGGCCCGGCGCACGAAGGGCTCCGACCCGTCCGACGGCGGCGCCCTGCAGCGCCTGGTCGAGACCTTCCGCGATCTGGGCCTCGACGGGAAGCTGGCATACTCCTCGGCCCAGGACGTCGCGCGGCGGGCTCAACGGGGACGGGCCCGCAAGCGACCCGAGAAGGCGATCCGTCGCCTGGTGCGCAAGCATCGTCGTGGTGTGACCGTGGCGGGTTTCCTCACCGGTCTCGGCGGCATCTTCACGCTGCCGATCCTGCTGCCCACGAACGTCGTCGAGTTCTACGTGCAGTCCACCCGGATGGTCGGCGCGATCGCCGTGGTGCGGGGCTACGACCTGGACGACGAGGAGATCCGCGTGCGGGTGCTGGCCGCCCTGCTCGGGGAGGAGTCCGGGGACGTGCTGAAGAACATCGGTCTCGGACCGGTGGCGGGCGCCGCGACGCGCACCGTGGCCCGGCGCCTGCCCACGAGCACCGAATCGGCGGTGGCCAGTGCGATCGGGGGCCGGATGCTGCGGAAGTTCGGCCTGCGCTCGGTGCGTCTGTTCGGCAAGGCGATCCCGGGTCTGGGCGGTGTGCTCGGGGCGATCTCGGACCGCCGCCAGCTGGCGAAGATCGCGAAGGCGGCGAAGGCTGGGTTCCCGGCGGTGCGCTGACACGCCGCTGACCCGCCGCGCTGATTCAGCGTTCGGCGGCGCCTGATCGGCCTCTGCCCGGCCGCCGTGCCACGGCGCACCGGCCGCGGAACGGCGGCACCGCCCCGTGGTCGGGGTGGGCTGCGGGCGATAGGTCCCGGAAATCGGCCGTGCAGCCGCGCGCGCCCAGAGCACGTACGACGTCATCCCGGCGACCAATCCGATTCCGCTTTCGCTGCGAACCACTCCGTCGCCGCGGGAAAGACCTCGCGGTGTCAGACACCGTCTCGCACCATCCCAGGAGTCACCGATCATGACCCAGCGCACCCGACGCCTCGCCGTCACCACCGCCGCCCTCTCCCTCGCGGGGATCACTCTGGCCGCCCCGGTGGCGGGCGCCGCCGAGACCCCCTCCGCCACGAGCAGTTCCGGATCCTCGCTGGTCCAGGGCCCTGTCATCGACGGGCCGCTCGTGAGCATCGACGGGCTGGTGGAGACCCTGCAGCTGGGCCAGTTCCAGCAGTAGCTCCCCGGCGCGCCGCCAGCCCACCCGTCGCCGTCCAGCGAAGGAGATCCCCTCCGTGACAAGGCGCACGTCCCCGGACGCATCCACGGTCACCGACCGCATCCCGCTCACCGCCGCCCAGCGCGGCATCTGGTACGCCCAGCACCTGGACCCCGACAACCCGACCTTCCAGATCGGTCAGTACCTCGACCTGAGCGGAAGTATCGACCCCGCCCTGCTCCGTATCGCAGTGACCAAGATGGTCGCCGACATCGATGCGCTCAGCCTGCGCATCCACGAGGACGCCGATGGTCCCTGCGGACAGATCCGCCGTCCGCAGCCCACGGCGGATCTGCTGCGGGTTCGGGACCTGCGGGACCTGGATGAGGACCGCGCCGAACAGGACGCCCTGGCCGCCATGGACCGGGAGATGTCCACCCCGCGGGCGCTGGACGGCGAGGACCTCTTCGGGGCGACGCTCTTTGTGGTCTCCGAGGACCGAGCCCTCTTCTTCCTGCGCGTCCACCACATCCTGCTCGACGGGTACTCCGCAGTCATCGCCCTGCGCTATGTGGCCGAGACCTACTCCCGGATGGCCCGGCTCCTCCCGCGCACCCGGCTGCCGCGTCCTCTCGCCGCCGGACTCGCCCACGTCCTGGCCGCCGTGCCCTCGCCGCTGCCCACGCTCGGCGCTCTGCTGAGCGATCTCGAGGACTACGAGAACTCCGAGCAGCATGGCGCCGATGCCTCCTACTGGACGCAGGCCCTCGCCGAGGCGGAGCCTCCCGAAGGACTCGAGGGGCGGTCCCAGGGCATCGCGGCGACCGTCGTCCGTGTCGGTCTCCCCATCGGGCCCGAGCGGGCCGAGCGCCTCGCCGCCCTCGAGAGCACCCTGCCCAAGACCGTCATCGCGGCGATCGCCGTCTACCTGGCACGATTGACGGGGACCGAGGACGTGCCCATCGGTCTCCCGGTCACCGCTCGTCGGGGACAGGTCGCGAAGACGACGCCGTCCATGCTCTCGAGCGTTCTCCCGCTGCGCGTGCCGGTACGCCTGTCCGACACGCTCGCCGACGTCGTCACCAGTTCCGGTGACGCCGTCCGCGCCGCTGTCGGCCATCAGCGCTTCCGGCTCGAGCAGATCGACGCCGCCCCCACGCACCCCGGGCCGTCGGTCAATCTGCTGCCGGTCATCGACGATCTCCGCCTCGGCACCGTTCGTGGGACCGTGCACATCCTGTCGACCGGCCCCGTTCGCGATCTCTCGATCGTCCTCAGCGACCTGCGCAGCGGTGCCGCCGACCCCGTGCTGCGGCTCGAGGGCGACGCCTCGCTGCACACCACGGAGACCCTGCACGACCACGGCACGCGTCTGCTCCGCCTGCTGGACGCGATGCTCGAGGCTCCGCAGGACACGTCCGCCCTCCTCGCCCCGCTGACGGGGGACGAGGAGCGGGAGGCGCTGCTCGCCCTGGGACACGGCGCCCGGGACCCCGCTCCGGCGGGCACCATCCTCGAGGCCGCCGCCGAGACCGTGCACCGTCGAGGCACGGACCGGGCGGTGGTGGCCGACGACGGTCACCGCAGCTTCGCCGACCTCGAGGCCGAGTCGACCCGCCTGGCCCACTACCTCATCCGGGAGGGCGTCGAGCCCGGTGACCGGGTGGCGGTCCGCGTCGGTCGCACGGTGCGCCTGCCCGAGATCGTCCTGGGGATCCTGCAGGCAGGAGCCGCCTACGTGCCCTTGGACCCCGCCTACCCGGTCGGCCGCGTCACGCACATGCTGGAGGACGCCGCCCCCGCCGCGCTGCTGACCACCGTGGACCAGCAGGCGCAGGACCGCGAGGACGGAGCAGCGTGGACCCTGCCCATCCTGCTGGTCGACTCCGAGACGGCGTCGTGGCGCCGCGCCTCCGCCTCGGCCACGCACCTGCCCCCGGTCGGACCCGAGGACCTCGCCTACGTGATCTTCACCTCCGGCAGCACCGGTCGACCCAAAGGCGTCGCCGTCGAGCATCGGTCCCTGCGTGTTCTCCTGGAGCAGCACCGCCGGACGATCCATGATCCCGCCACCGCTCGACTGGGCCGACCGCTGCGCGCAGCCCACACCGCGGGCCTCTCGTTCGACGCCTCGTGGGATCCCCTGCTGTGGCTGGTCTCCGGCCACGAGCTGCACGTCATCGACGACGAGGTGCGCCGCGACCCCGAACGGCTCGCCGCGCATCTCGCCGATCAGCACATCGACGCCGTCGAGACCACCCCCTCCTTCGCCGAGGCCCTGCTCGCGGCCGGAATGCTGGAGCGTGGCCACCACCCGACGGAGATCGCACTCGGCGGGGAGGCCGTGGGAGATGCCCTCTGGAACACCCTCGCCGCCCGGGAGGATGTCCATGCGGTGAACCTCTACGGCCCCACCGAGTCGACGGTGGACAGTCTGGTCGCCCCCATCCAGGAGGGCAGGCGGCCCCACCTCGGGCAGTCCGTGGACGGCAGCCGTCACTATGTCCTCGACGCCGGACTCTCACCGGTGCCCGACCGTGGGATCGGCGAGCTCTATCTCGCCGGCCACGGCGTCGCACGCGGGTACATCGGCCGCCCGGGACTGAACGCCCAGCGCTTCGTCGCGGACCCCTTCGCGGCCGACGGCTCGCGCATGTACCGCACGGGTGACCGCGTCCGCCGCCGCGCCGACGGGACCCTGCGGTTTCTCGGACGTCAGGACGATCAGGTCAAGATCCGCGGCTATCGCGTCGAGATCGAGGAGGTCGAGACGGCGATGCGCCGCCATCCCGGCATCACCTCCGCCGCCGCGATCGTCCGGGGCGAAGGCGCGACGGCCCGTCTGATCGGCTACGTCGCCGCGGCCTCCGGGCATTCGGACGCCGAGCTCGCCGCCGAGGTCCGTGACGGGCTGCGCGATCAGCTCCCGGAATACATGGTGCCGTCTGCGGTGCTCGCCCTCGAGCGGCTTCCGGTGACCGCGAACGGCAAGCTCGATCGGGCGGCGCTGCCCGATCCGGGCACCGCGGGCGTTCGCGGCACCAGAGCGCCCCGCACCGCGACGGAGCGCGCCGTGGCCGCGGCGTTCTCCGCGGTGCTCGAGCAGGAGGGCATCGGAGCAGAGGACGACTTCTTCGCGGTGGGCGGCCACTCGCTGCTGGCCACCCGCCTCGCGGCGCGCTTGACGGACGACCTCGATCGCACCGTCTCCGTGCGGGACGTCTTCGAGCATCCCACCGTCGCGGCCCTCGCCCGCGTCCTGAACGGCTCCCCCGGCGGCCGAGCGATGACGCGGCCCGAACGCGGGGAGCGCCCCGACCCCGTCCCCGCCTCGCTGAACCAGCGTCGCCTGTGGTTCCTGAACCGCCTCGAGCCCGATTCCGCGGCCTACGCGGTCCCGGTCGTCCTGGAGCTCGAGGGCGAGCTCGACACGGCCGCCCTGCGCGGCGCGCTCGAGGACGTCCTGGCCCGCCACGAGCCGCTGCGCACCGTGCTGCCCGCGGTGGACGGCGAACCCGTCCAGCGCATCCTTCCCGCCGACGGGATCGCGTCCCCGCTCCTGGCCGTCGACGTCCCCGCCGACCGCCTCGACGCCGTCGTCGCCGCGGAGATCCACCGGCCGTTCGACATCACGCGGGAGATCCCGCTGCGCGCCGTGCTGCTGCGCACGACCCTCCAGCACGCGGTGCTCGTGATCACCATGCACCACATCGCCACCGACGGCTGGTCCCTGGCGCCGCTCGCCCGTGACCTCGGGGAGGCGTATACGGCCCGCACCGCCGGCCGTGACGCATTCCCCGAGCCGTTGGCCGTCGACTACGCGGACGCCGCGATGTGGCAGCGTGGCCGCCTGGGCTCCGCGGACGACCCGGACAGCGAGCTGTCGCGCCAGAGCGCCTTCTGGCGTCGCGCCCTCGCGGACGCACCGCCGGAGATCTCCCTGCCCCGCGATCGAGCCCGTGGGACCGCGGATCCCGAGAACGCCGACCAGCGCGGCGTCGGCGAGATCCGTCTCGACCTGGACCCGCAGCACCACGCCGCCCTGCGCTCCCTGGCCGCCGAGCACCGCACCAGCCTGTTCATCGTGCTGCACACGGCCCTCACCACCGCCCTGCATCAGCACGGCACGGGGGACGACGTGGTGATCGGCACCGCGGTGGCCGGGCGCGGCGATCCCCGGTTGGACGACATCGTGGGCTTCTTCGTGAACACCGTCGCCCTGCGCACCTCGCTTCATGGCGACCCGAGCCTCTCCGAGCTCATCGAGCGGGTACGGGTGGCGAACACCGAGGCCTACGCCCATCAGGAGCTGCCCTTCGACGTCGTCGTCGACTCCGTGCGGCCGCCCCGGGACCCGGACCGGCCCCCGGTCGTCCAGGTGCTGCTGACCCTGCAGAACGCGCCGTCGGCCCGACTCGAGCTCCCGGGCGTGCAGGTCCGGGTCCCCACCCCCACGACCAGCGCCGGGGTGAAGGCGGACCTCATGATCGACGTCACCCCCGAGGGCGGCGACGGTCCGCTCTCCGTCGTCCTGGGGTACGACCGGGGCATCTTCGACGGGTCCACGGTGGAGCGTCTGCGGGATTCCCTCGATCGCGTCCTCGCTCAGTTCGTCGCCGACCCCGAAGCACGCCTCGGCGACCTGCCCACCGTCGGACCGGAGGCCCTGCGCCGATTCGCGGAGCGGGAGCAGGGGCCCGCGGCACCGGCCCCCACGACGGTGCTGGACCGGCTCGCCCGCACGGCCCAGGAGCAGCCCGACGCGCCCTCCCTCCGCGATTCCCGCGGCGAGCTCACCGCCGCCGAGCTCCTCGGCCGGGTCGAATCCTTCGCCGCCGGGCTCGCTGAGATCGGTGTGCGCCGCGGGGACCACGCGGTCATCGCCCTGCCCCGCACCGCCGATGCCGTCACCGTCCTTCTCGGTGCGCTGCGCGCCGGCGCCGTCGCGGTCCCCGTCGACTCCGCTCATCCCGACGCCCGGCTCACGCGGGTGCTCGCCGCGGCCGGGGCGCGCGTGATCGTCACCGCCGACCCCGCGCGCTTCGCCGCGCTGCTGACCACCTCGGACGGCGCGCCGGCCGCACCGGTGCTGGCCGTGGAGGACCTCCCGACCGGTGGAGCCGTCCCGGCGCCGCCGGGGCCGGAGGACGCCGCATATCTCGTGCACACCTCGGGCACGACCGGTGCCCCCAAGGGGGTCCAGGTCTCCCACCGAGCCCTGGGCACCGTGCTGGTCCAACACGAGGAGACCCTCATCGGCCCTCTGCGCGAGCGGCTGGGTCGGGCCCCGCGCATGCTCCACCTCTCCGGTCTCTCGTTCGACGCCGCTTGGGACCCGGTCCTGTGGCTCGTCGCCGGCAGCGCCCTGCTCATCGCCGACGACACCGTGCACGCCGATGCCGAGTCCGTCGTGCGCCTGGTGCAGGAGGAGCGCATCGACGTCGTCGAGACGACCCCGTCCTACGCCGCGCAGCTGGTGGCCGTCGGGCTCGAGGACGCGGTCGCCGACGGGTCCGGGCGGCTGCTGCTGGCACTCGGGGGCGAGGCCGTGCCGCCGTCGCTGTGGGATCTGACGGCACGCTCCGAGGCCCTGGACGGGTGGAACCTGTACGGCCCCAGCGAGTCCACGATCGACGCCCTGGTCGCCCCGATCGTGCCCGGCCCCGTGGTGATCGGAGACCCCGTGGCCGGTGTGCGGGCGCGGGTGCTGGATCGTCTCCTGCGCCCGGTCCCGCCCGGCGTCGAGGGTGAGCTGTACCTCTCCGGGGCGACCCTCGCCGACGGGTACCGGAGCCGCGCGGCCGAGACCGCGACGCGCTTCGTGGCCGATCCCACCGCCGACGGCGAGCGGATGTACCGCACCGGCGACATCGTGCGCCGTTCGCCGGAGGGCGCCCTGCGCTTCCTGCGCCGCGCCGATGATCAGGTCAAGCTGCGCGGCTACCGCATCGAGACCGGCGACATCGAGAGCGCGCTGGAGCGATCACCGGGGGCCCGCGCCGCCGTCGCCCTGGTCACGGCGCCCGGAGGACCGGGCACCGAGCGCATCGCGGCCTGGGTGGCCGGGGTCCTCGAGGTGGATTCGGTGCGGGAGACGGCGCGCCGAGAGCTGCCGGCCTATATGGTCCCCACCACGATCTCCGTCCTCGGCCAGCTCCCTCTGACCTCGAACGGCAAGGTCGATACGGCCGCGCTGCCCGAGCCGCAGCGCGAGCCGTCGTCCGAGCGTGCCCCCCGCGAGGAGGCCGAGAAGCGGATGTGCCGTCTCCTCGCCGAAGTGCTCTCGATCTCCTCCGCGGGCCCCGAGGAGGATTTCTTCGCCCTCGGCGGCCACTCCCTGCTCGCCGTCGAGCTGGTCGGCCGCATCCGCGACGAGTTCGGAGTCGGCCTGCCGGTGCGCACAGTCTTCGACTCCCCCACCCCGGCGCAGCTGCTCGCCGCGGTGCGCGGGGGCGATCACGCACGCGGCCGCGCCGTGGTGGAGGCCGACCCGCCCGTTCCTTCCGCCCCGGTGCGCCTGCGCGAGTGGGCCCGGGAGAATCCGCGCCCTCCCCACGAGGAGCTCCCCCTCTCCCCCGACCAGGCGCGACTGTGGTTCCTCCACCAGCTGGAGCCGGACTCCGCCGAATACACGGTGGTCCTCGAGGCCGACCTCGAGGGCGACCTCGACGTCGATGCCCTCGGGAGCGCGGTCGACGACCTCGTGGCCCGTCACGAGATCCTGCGCACCAGCTTTCCCGAGATCGGCGGGCGCCCCGTCCAGCGGATCCAGGATCCGCCGTCGGGCATCCTGCGCCCGGGCCCCGTCGACGTCACCGCCGGATTCCCGCTCGCCACCGGGATCCCCCTGCGCGCCGGGCTGACGGAGACCGGCGCGCACCGCTGGCGTCTCACGCTCGCCGTGCACCACATCGCCACGGACGGCGCCTCGCTCGCCCCGCTGGTGCGCGATCTCGCCACGGCGTACGGAGCCCGCACCGCGGGGATGCGCTCCGCGCGGCGCCCGCTCGACGTGCAGTTCGCCGATCATGCTCGCCACCAGCAGGCCCTGCACGGTGAGCGGCGCGATCACGACCGGCATCTCGAGGCCTGGACCGAGCGCCTGCGGGATGCGCCCCAGGAACTGGACCTTCCCGCCGACGGGCGGCGTCCCGAGGCCACCACGCGCCACGCACGCACGCTGCGCTTCTCGCTCCCGGAAGCGGTCACACGTCCTCTTCTCGCCACCGGTGCGGCGCGCGGCGCCAGCGGCTTCCACACCTGGTTCGCCGCTCTCGCGGGCTATCTGCAGCGCATCGGCGCGGGGGACGACCTCGTCATCGGCACCCCCTCCGCAGGCCGTTCCGATCCCGATCTCACCGACCTCATCGGCTTCTTCGTCACCACGCTGCCGATCCGGACGCACGTCGACGGTGAGCAGCCGTTCCACCACGCCGTCGGGCGGGCGCGCGAGGCCGTCCTGCACGCCATGGAGCACGACGGCGTGCCCTTCGAGCGCATCGTCGAGGCGGTGGCCCCCGCACGGCAGCTGGGCCGCCACCCGCTGTTCCAGACCATGCTCTCCGTGGAGGAGGCGAGCGGCTCGGCCCTCGAGCTGCCGGGAGTGGCCGTCACCCGCGTGGAGCCCGACTCGACCGGGGCGGCCAAGGTGGACCTCTCCATCACCCTCCGCCCCCGCGACCAGGACGGGGTGGACGGCGTGCTCGAGTACGACGCGAATCTGTTCAGCGAGGACGCGGCGCGCGGCTTCGTCGACCGCTGGGTCGGCTTCCTCGAAGGCATCGCCACGGATCCCGGCCGCAGCCTGCAGGAGATCCCTGCCGGTCCGCCGTCGACGCCCGTGGAGCCGTGGCAGGCCACCATCGCCCCTCAGAGCGTGCTCGAGGCGCTGTCCGCCTCCGCCGCGGACCGGCCCCGGTCCACCGTGCTCGTCGGGGATGAAGGCACCCTCACCGCGGGGGAGCTCGCCGCGCAGGTCGATGTCATGGCGGGCGGGCTGCGGGCAGCGGGCGCCCTCGCCGGTGACCGCATCGCACTGGCCGTGCGCCGCGGCACCGAGTCCGTCGCCGGCATGCTGGCCATCTGGCGGGCCGGGGCGGTCGCCGTCCCCGTGGACATCACCCTGCCCGGTCCGCGGATCGCGGCCATGCTGCGCACCGCCTGCCCCTCGTGGGTGCTGCGCACCGGAGATGCCGCCGAAGAGGGGGCGGCGCGAGCCGCCCGGGAGGCCGGGATCCCTGCCGATCGCATCCTGCGGTGCGCGGAGCTGCCCGCAGGGACGGCACCCGTCGACCTGCCGACGGGCTCCGAGGCGGCGTACCTCATCTTCACCTCGGGCACCACCGGGATGCCGAAGGGCGTCCAGGTCCCCCACCGGGCGCTGACCCAGCTCCTCATGAGCCACCGCTCGACCCTGCTCCCCGCCCCCGATCGGCGCCGGCTGCGCCTCGCCCACACCACGGGGGTCGGCTTCGACGCCTCTCTGGATCCGGTGCTGTGGGCGGCGGCGGGCCACGAGGTGCACGTCATCGGCGACGACGTGCGCCGGGATCCCGAGGCCCTGGTATCCGCCCTCGCGAGACACCGCATCGATGCCTGGGAGACCACACCTGGCTACGTCGACGCCCTGCGCGGGCAGACCGCGCTCGCCGATCTCCTCGACGCCCGGGCCCCCGAGGACCCCTTCGTCCTCCTGCTCGGCGGCGAACCCGTTCAGCCGGCCCTGTGGTCCTGGGTGCACCAGCGCCGGGCCGTCCAGGGATGGAACCTCTACGGCCCCACCGAAGCAGGGGTGGACACCCTGGTCGCGGCGATCGACGAGAACCCCTCCCCCGTCCTCGGGGCACCGACCTGCGGCACGGTCGCCCGTGTCCTCGATGCTCACCTGCGTCCGGTTCCCGTGGGCAGCGTCGGAGAGCTCTGGCTCGCCGGAGACCAGCTCGCCGACGGCTATCTCGGTGCCGCGCCCGCTACCGCCGAGCGCTTCGTCGCCGACCCGTTCGCGCTCGACGGATCGCGCATGTACCGCACCGGCGACCTCGTCGCCGTGCGCGACGCGCTCCCCGGCCTCCGCCCCCGAGTCGTCGCACTCGGCCGCAGCGACGATCAGGTCAAGATCCGCGGGCACCGCATCGAACCGGGTGAGGTCGCCGCGGTGCTCGAGGACCGCCCCGAAGTCGCACAGGCCGTGGTCCGCCCGGTCCCCAGTCCACGCGGAACGGTCCTGGCCGCGTGGACGGTGCCGACCGAGCGGGCTGATGTCGTCGCGCTGCCGGATCTGCTCGAGCAGGTCGCCGCCGCCCATCTGCCCGAGTACATGCAGCTCGCCGCGATCACCGTCGTCGACACCATCCCGCTGACGAGAAATGGGAAGGTCGACGTCCAGGCGCTGCCCGGACCCACCTTCGCCGGGGGCGGCGGACGTGCACCGCGGGACGGGGCCGAGGCCGCCGTGGCCGCAGCGTTCGCGGAGGTGCTCGGGGTCCAGGACGTCCGAGCCGACGATTCCTTCTTCGCCCTCGGTGGCCACTCCTTCGTCGCCCGACCGGCAGTGGCCGCGATCGGTGACGCCCTGGGCCGGGATGTCCCCGTCCATGCCCTGTTCCGCGCCCCGACCGTGTCGCAGCTCGCGATCGAGGCCGACGGCGCCCCTCCGCGCTCTGGCGACGGCGTCGGCAGCCGGGACCGGCCTGCGGCGCCCGATCTCGAGGAATCGCTGTCGTCGCTGCTGCCCCTGCGTCCTGACGGGCGGGGGCACCCGCTGTTCGCCGTGCACCCCGCGAGCGGACTCGCCTGGAGCTTCTCGAGCCTTCTCCCGCACCTGCGCATGCCTCGCCCCGTGGTCGGACTGCAGATGCCCGGGCTCACCACGGACGAGCCGCCTCACGGCACAGAGCGGACGCTCGACGAACTGCTGGATCACTACCTCGAGGCGATGCGCACCGTCCAGCCGCACGGCCCCTACCACCTGCTGGGGTACTCGCTCGGCGGCAGGATCGCGCACCATCTCGCCGCCCGCCTGCAGGCCGACGGCGAGGAGATCGCCCTGCTCGCCGTGCTCGACTCCTACCCGCGACGGGAGGGGTCGCTGCGGGGCGCCGAGGACGAGCAGGCGCGGTGGCGGGGCCCCCTGGAGGCTCTGGACGTCCCCGTTCCCGAGGGCGAGCTGGATGCCGCGGCGGCGGTCGGCGCCCTGCGCGCGGCCGGCAATGCTCTCGGGCAGCTGCCCGTGCGCACGGCGGAACGCATGGCCTCGCGCTTCACCCACCTCGGAGAGCTCCTGGACGCCGCGGGCACCCCCGTCGTCGACAGTGACCTGGCCGTTCTCGAGGCGACCCGGGACGTTCCTTGGGACCGACCTGGCCCGGATGCCTGGATCCCTCACGTCACCGGCGAGGTCGCCGTGCGCCGGATCGATGCCCGCCACGACGACCTGCTCGACGAACCGGCGGCGCAGAAGGTCGCCGGCGCCCTGGATGCGCTGGCGAAGAGCGACGGAAACGACCAAACCGCAGGCGAGTCCGCTCCGAACCACCGGGAACGCAATACCACCGATGGAGACGGGACCACCAGATGATGAACCCCTTCGACGACACCGACGCCACCTTTCGTGTCCTCGTCAACGAGCGCGGACAGCACTCCCTGTGGCCCGAGGCCGCGGACCTGCCCCGGGGGTGGGTCGCCGTCTTCGGTCCAGCGGCCCGTGCCGAATGCCTCGAGTACGTCGAGGCCTCCTGGCTCGACATCACGCCCCGGCGTCTGGACGACGGAGCGCGAGCCGCCTCGTGATATCCCTGCGCGGCGTCGTCAAGCACTACGGCGACCGGACAGCGCTCGACGGGGTCGATCTCGAGGTGCCCGCGGGCACCGTGCAGGGACTGTTGGGACCCAACGGCGCCGGAAAGACCACGATCGTGCGGGTGCTCACCACGCTCCTGGCACCGGACCGGGGGGACGCGCTGGTCGCAGGTTCCTCGGTGCGCACTGACCCCGCCGGCGTGCGTCGCGGCCTGGGAGTCTCCGGCCAGTACGCCGCCGTCGACGAGAAGTTGACGGGTTTCGAGAACCTGCACATGGTCGCCCGCCTGTACGGCATGCCGCGACGTGCTGCCGCGGGCCGCGCCCGGGAGCTTCTCCACGACTTCCGCCTCGACGACGTCGCCGACAGTCTCCTCGCCGGACAGTACTCCGGCGGGATGCGCCGGCGACTCGACCTCGCCGGAGCCGTCATCGCCCGTCCTCCGGTCGTGATCCTCGACGAGCCCACGACCGGGCTCGATCCGCGAGGTCGCCGCGACACCTGGGATGCCGTGACGTCCCTGACCGATGACGGGGTCACCGTGCTGCTGACCACTCAGTATCTGGAGGAGGCCGATCAGCTCGCCGACTCGATCGCCGTGATCGACCACGGCCGGATCGTCGCCGACGGGACTGCGGCCGCGCTCAAGAAGCGGGTCGGAGGCTCACGGATCGACATCACCCTCGCCGATGCCTCCGACGGCGCCGCGGCGCAGGACGCCCTCGCCCGCGCCGGGCATGATGCCGAACCGGATGAGCGCAGCAGACGGCTCACGCTCGCCGCCGACGACGGCGGACCAGGACTCTCGCGAGTGCTGACTGTCCTCGAGCGCGCAGGGATCGACGTCGAGGAGGCAGCGCTGCGACGCCCCACGCTCGACGAGGTCTTCCTCGGTCTCACCGGGGAGCCGACCCCGGAGACCGTCCCGGAGGAGCCCGACACCCCTCGGGCGCACCGCGTCGGCGCCGACGAGAGCGCGGAGGTCGCACGATGAGACCGGTCCGTGCCCTGCGCGACGGAGCCGTCATCGCCCGCCGCAACCTCATCGGCCTGCGCCGCACACCGGGCGCGCTGGTCACCGGGATCGCGCAGCCGATCCTGTTCGTGATCATCCTGGCGTACGTGTTCGGCGGCACGCTGGGTGGCGGGGCCTATCGGGAGTACCTCGTCGGAGGCATCCTCGCGCAGACCCTCACGTTCAACTCCTCCTTCACCGCGGTCTACCTCGCCAAGGACCTGCAGTCGGGGCTCATCGACCGTTTCCGCGCCCTGCCCATGTCACGGGTGGGCGTGATCCTCGGGCGCACCGTCTCCGACCTGGTGATGAGCGCAGTATCGGTGCTCGTCATCCTCGGTTGCGGGCTCGCCATCGGGTGGAGGGCGTCCACGGGGCCGGGGTCCGTCCTCCTCGCCTGCGCCCTCCTGCTGCTGTTCGCCTTCGCCGTGTCCTGGATCGGTGCCGTCATCGCGCTGACCGCCCGCTCCGTGGAGGTGGCGCAGAGCCTGGGGCTGCTGTGGCTGTTCCCGGTGTGCTTCATCTCCGGCGCGTTCGTCTCCGCTGACTCGCTTCCTTCTCCTCTGCAGGCCGTCGCGCGGTGGAACCCGATCACCGCGGTCGCGACCGCGGCGCGGCAGGGGTTCGGCAACGAGGTCCCACCCGGCTTCATGAGCCCGGGCGGGTGGCCGGGGGACAACCCGGTGCTGTACTCCGTCATCAGCTGCGCCGTCCTCATCGCGGTGTTCGCTCCCGCAGCGGTCTTCCAGTACCGGCGCATCAGCCGGCGATGATCCGCATCCTGTCGACCACGGTGCCTGCGGTGCTCGAGGAATCGGGGAGGTTCGGCGGAGCCGCGAGCTTCGTGGCACCGGAGGACCTCATCGCGGCTCACGCACGGCGCGGCTCCCACGGGAACCGCACCCTTGCCGGCCGGGTGGCGCTGCGCCTCCTGCTGGCCCATGCGCTCGGCGAGGCGCCCGCCCGGGCACGGGACATTCCCGTGGAGCGCACGTGCGAGCGCTGCGGGGCACCTCATGGGCGCCCCCGTGCCCCCGGGGTGTCGCTGTCCGGCTCCACCTCGGAGGATCAGGTGCTGGTGGCGGTCGCCGCACAGGAGGTGCAGGTCGGCGTCGACGTCCAGGCCCTTCCCACCAGGCTGTGGCCCGGCTTCGACGCTGCTGTCCTCCATCCGCGCGAGCGCACGCCTCGCCAAGCCGCTGGTCTGCCATCGGCCATCGCGGTGTGGACCCGCAAAGAGGCCTTGCTGAAAGCAGCGGGCGTCGGCCTGCAGATCAATCCCTCCCGGATCCCCCTGGAGAGCCGTTCCGAGACAGGGACAACCTGGTGGTCGACTGCCCGGGATGCGCCCGAGGAGACGCGTGGCCTGCATGTGCGCGATCTCCCGGGTGCCGTGCCGCGGGCCGTCGCAGCTTCGGCGATCGTCCCCGTGCACGACATCGACCTCGCCTCTGTGCTCTCGGCCCGGTGAGCGGCGACGGTCCGCCTGCCCTCGGGTCATCCGTGCTCCGGCGCAGGAGCCCTCGTGCGTGACCGCGCTGTCACCGGTGTGAAAATCGCGGCCCGCCGCGGAGTCAGGGCCCCACCGCCCCTCGAGCGCCGCCAGGATTCGCTCCGCGCGGTCGATCCTGGCTTGATGGCGGGGGCCACGGGGAGCAGAACCCGCTCGGCTGCCCGCCGCCCTCATCGTGTCCGACCGTCCCCGGCGCTCCAATGCGCCACGGCGAAGACGCGGCGGAACGGCATCAGGACCCCACGACCGTCATCGGGGTACGCCGCGCACAGCCGTGCCCGGAACTCGGCCTCGAAGGCAGGACGCAGGGACGCGGGCAGAGCCTGGAGCGTGGGCCGGGCCCCGGTGCCGGAGACCCATTCGAAGACCGGATCCCTCCCGTGCAGCACATGAAGGTAGGTCGTCTCCCAGGCGTCGACCTCGAGTCCGAGTCGCTGCAGCGCGCGGACGTAGGTGCTCGCGTCGTACGAGGCGGGATGGGCGACGCCGACGAGATGCTCCGCGTACGGGTCCTCGGCGGCCAGGTCGTGGCGGATCGTGTGGATGGGCTCTGCGAAGTTTCCGGGGACCTGCATGGCCAGTACGCCACCCGGGGAGAGCAGGCCGGCCAGACGGGGGAGCTGCTCGAGATGGTCCGGGACCCATTGCAGGGCCGCGTTGCTGACCAGGACGTCGATCGGCGCCGGGGGCTCCCAGGTGCGCAGGTTGCCGAGCTCGGCGTGGATCCCCGCGACGGACTCGGCACGGGCGATCATCTCCGGGCTGGAATCCACGGCGAGCACGCGGGCCGACGGCCACCTGGCGGTGAGGGCCGCAGTGAGGGTTCCCGGCCCGGCGCCGAGGTCGACCACCAGCTCCGGGGCCTCAGCGTCCACACGCGCGAGGAGGTCGGTGAAGGGTCTGCCCCGTTCGTCGCCGAACTTCAGGTACTGCTCCGGGTCCCAGGCGTGCACCATGGGTGCTCCCTCCGTCGTCCGATGTCGTCCTATCCAGATGTATCTTGACTTCAAGATACATCACCGAGGACATCACCATCGTCCGACAGGCGAATCCGATCGGTGCGTCGCGCCCGGGCCGCGTCGTGACGGTGCCGCTTCCAGGATCTCCTCGCGCTCTACAGGGAAGAGAAGCGGCCCGCGCCGGTTCAGCCGGCCAGGCGTTCGAGCCCCTGCAGCTCCGTGACCATCCCGCCGGCCTCGAGGAGCGCGGCGCGGAAGGCGAGGAGCGAGGGATGCGAGGCCGCCCCTGCGCGCGCCGCGGTGTACAGCGAGCGGTGCGGGTCGCCGGGCAGACGCACCGGCCGGGTCCCGCCGAGGTGCTCGGAGGCGATGATCCCCGGGACGAAGGCGACCGCGTGCCCCGAGCGGACCAGGTGCACCTGCAGAAGCGGGTCCGGTGTGTCGAAGCGGACCCATGGCTCGACCCCGGCGGAGCGCAGATAGGTGCGCTCCCAGATCCCGGTGCGAGCACCTTCGGGATCGAGCGCCCACGGGGCGTCGGCCAGCTCCGCGACGGACCGGACCCGCGACCACGGGCCGTGGTCGGGCAGCACCAGGAGCATGGGATCGCGCAGCAGTCCCTCCCGGTCGGTGCCCCGGCGCACCACCCTCTGCCCGCCCGGGTAGTCCTCCCCCAGGATCACCTCGAAGCGGTGGGCGAGCAGCCCCTCGTAAGCGCCTTCGACCTCGCGCTGGGCGAGCTCGATCCGCAGCTGCGGATGGCGCTGCTCGAGCACGCTGATGGCGGCGGGGGCCAGCGCGATAAGAGGCGTCTGGAAGGAGGCGACGCGCAGCACGCCGCCGACGTCCCCCTGAGCCTCCTTCAGCTCGCCCTCCGCGGACTCGAGCAGGCCCAGCATGTCCTCGGCGCGGCGGGCCAGTCGCACCCCGGAATCGGTGAGCACCACCCGGCGTCCGGCCTGCTCGAACAGGGTGACCTTGGTCTCCCGCTCCAGCTGGGAGAGCTGCTGGGACACCGCCGACGGTGACATCGAATGGGCCTGCGCGACGGCCGACATGGTCTCCAGCCTGTGCAGTTCGTGCAGCAGGAACAGGCGATGCAGGCTCAGCACGGGGACCTCCTAAGACCGGTCATATCTACTTCACGGTACACCTCGGGAACAATCGCTAGACCTGGCGGTACTGGCGAGGCACAGTGGCATCGTGACCACTTCGACGACATCCTCTTCCACCGGCAGCGTGCCGGCGGTCGGCTCGGCTCCCGGCAGCGCCGGGGGCGGCCTGCCGATGACTCCCATCCTCTTCGTCCTGGGCTCGTGCACCTCGCTCCAGATCGGTGCCGCGCTCGCCACCGGGCTGTTCGACGAGCTCGGCGCTTTCGGCACCACCACGCTGCGCCTGGCCATCGCCGCGGTCATCCTCCTGGTGATCGTGCGCCCCAAGGTCCGCAGCTTCACCCGCGAGCAGTGGATCGCCATGATCCTCTTCGGCGTCGTGGTCGGCGCGATGAACGGGAACTTCTATGCCGCGATCGAGCGGATCCCGCTGGGCACCGCCGTCGCCTTCGAGTTCCTCGGTCCGCTGACGGTCGCGGCCGTGCTGTCCACCCGGCGCAGCGATCTGCTGTGGGTGGCCCTCGCCCTGGCCGGGGTGAGCCTGTTCGGCATCGAGTCGCTCACCGGTGCCGCCTCCCTCGACCTCATCGGGGTGATGTTCGCCCTCATCGCGGCGGTCTTCTGGGGGCTGTACGTGCTCACCAGCGCCCGGGTGGGTCGCCTGGTCCCCGGCCAGGACGGCCTCGCGGTCGCCATGGCGGTCGGTGCCCTGACCGTGCTGCCCTTCGGCACCGAGGGCGCGCTCGTCGGCCTCATGGACTGGCGTCTGCTGGCGCTCGCCGCCGCCACCGCGATCATGGCCTCCGTGCTCCCGTACACGCTCGAGCTGGCGGCCCTGCGCCGACTGCCGCGGCACGCGTTCGGCATCCTGCTGAGCCTCGAGCCCGTCCTGGCGCTGATCGCCGGCGTCCTGCTGATCGGTCAGGACGCCACGCCGCTGCGCGTGCTGGCGGCGGTCCTGGTGGTCGGAGCGAGCGTCGGCGTGACCCTCACCGCCCGCAGCAGCGCCCCGGACGAGCCGCAGCCGGTCGACGAGGAGCCGGGCTGGGACATGCCCATCCCCACCCACGCGACGGTCACCGGCGAGATGCCGGTCGTCTTCTCCGACGAGGAGCTGTGGGACGAGGTGGACAGCAGGCCCACGCGGGACTGACCGGTCCTCGCGGCCCGCTCCCCCGAACCCGCTCTCCCGAGATCCCGCTCCCCTGAGCCCGCTCTCCCGCCACGTCGAAGAAGGTGCCACCGCGGTGGCACCTTCTTCGACGTGGCGGACCTGCTCCCTCAGCGCTGGGCGCGCTGCTCGCGGTTCAGGGCCGAGATGATCGCCTCGAGGGAGGCTCGGGTGATGGAGCCGTCCACCCCGACGCCCCAGAAGATCCGGTCACCGATCTCGCACTCGATGTACGACGCGGCCAGGGAATCATCGCCCTCGGTCAGGGCGTGCTCGGCGTAGTCGAGGATCCGCACGTCGATCTTGCGCTCGGCCAGGGCCTTCACGAAGCCGTCCAGCGGACCGTTGCCGATGCCGATGACCGTGTGCTCCTCGCCGTCCACGACGAGGGTGACCGAGATCCGGTCCGCGCCCTCCCCGGTGGATTCCTGATGGATCGAGGTGATGGCGAAGCGACCCCACCGCTTGGACTCGTCCGTGGTCGGCAGGTACTCGTCGGTGAAGGCCTCCCAGAGCGCCTCCGGGCTGACCTCGCCGCCGTCGGAGTCCGTCTTCTGCTGGACGATGCCGGAGAACTCGATCTGCAGGCGACGCGGCAGCTCCAGACCGTGCTCGGTGCGCAGCAGGTAGGCCATGCCGCCCTTGCCGGACTGCGAGTTCACGCGGATCACGGCCTCGTAGGAGCGGCCCAGGTCCTTGGGATCCACGGGCAGGTAGGGCACGCGCCACACCATGTCGTCGACGCCCTTGCCGATCTTCTCGGCGTCGGTCTCCATCCGCTCCAGGCCCTTGTTGATGGCGTCCTGATGGGAGCCGGAGAAGGCGGTGAACACGAGGTCTCCGCCATAGGGGCTGCGCTCGGGCACCGGCATCTGGTTGCAGTGCTCGACGGTGCGGCGCACCTCGTCGAGGTCGGAGAAGTCGATCTGCGGGTCGATGCCCTGGGTGAACAGGTTCAGGCCCAGGGTCACCAGGTCCACGTTCCCGGTGCGCTCGCCGTTGCCGAACAGGCAGCCTTCGATGCGGTCGGCTCCGGCGAGGTAGCCCAGCTCCGCGGCGGCCACGCCGGTGCCGCGGTCGTTGTGCGGGTGCAGCGACAGCACCACCGAGTCGCGACGGTCGAGGTGGCGATGCATCCATTCGATGGAGTCCGCGTACACGTTGGGGGTGGCCATCTCGACCGTGGCCGGCAGGTTCACGATCATCCGGTCGTCCGGGGTGGGCTTGATGACGTCGATGACGGCGTTGCACACGCGCAGGGCGTACTCGAGCTCGGTGCCCGTGTAGGACTCCGGCGAGTACTGGTAGGTGATCTGCGTGTCCGGGGTCGTCTCCTCGTACTTCTTGCACAGCAGAGCGCCCTGGACCGCGATGTCCAGCACCGTGTCCTCGTCGGCCCGGAAGACGACGTCGCGCTGGACCACGGAGGTGGAGTTGTACAGGTGCACGACGGCGCGCGGAGCGCCCGAGATCGCCTCGTAGGTGCGTTCGATCAGGTGCTCACGGGCCTGGGTGAGGACCTGGATCGAGACATCGCTCGGGATGCGGTCCTCCTCGATGAGGGTGCGCACGAAGTCGAAGTCCGTCGTCGAGGCGGCGGGGAAGCCGACCTCGATCTCCTTGTAGCCCATCCCGACCAGCAGCTCGAACATGCGCAGCTTGCGCTCGGAGTTCATCGGGTCGATGAGCGCCTGGTTGCCGTCGCGCAGGTCGACGGCGCACCAGCGCGGCGCGCGGGTGATGCGCCGGGTGGGCCAGGTGCGGTCCGGCAGCTCCACGCTGATCTGCTCATGGAACGGCAGGTACTTGTGCACGGGCATGCCCGAGGACAGCTGGGGAGCGTCCCCCGAGGAGCCGACGACGGGAGCCGACGGGTCGCCGACGGCGGCGACCGACGGGGCGGCGTCGATCGTGGAGGGGGCGGAGCTGATCGAGGAGTCAGTCGTCGTGGATTCAGTCATCACAGGGTCCTTCTCGCTGGGGTACCGGTCGCCGGACACAACGTCAGCCGCGGCGGGGTCCCGGCGTTCAGGTCCCGTCGCGGCGGCTAAGCAGGAGCAGCGATCCACGCATGGTCGTCACGGTAGCACCGTCGCCGCGGCGGCTCGGAGCCGCTCACGATGCGAACGCCGCATCGCGCCGACGGGTCAGAACCCCAGGCGCCCCAGCTGCTTGGGATCGCGCTGCCACTCCTTGGCCACCTTGACCCGAAGATCCAGATGCACCTTGCGACCGATCAGCTGGTTGATCTCGGCGCGTGCGCGCGAGCCGACCTCTTTCAGCCGCGACCCGCCCTTGCCGATGATGATGCCCTTCTGACTGTCCCGCTCGACGTACAGCATCGCTCGCACCACCAGGCGTCCTTCGCCCGGGGCGAGGACGGCGAAGGGGTCCCCGTCGGGGTCGGTCTCGACGACCTCCTCGACCACGACGGCGATCGAATGGGGCAGCTCCTCGCGCACCCCCTCCAGGGCGGCCTCGCGGATCAGCTCGGAGATGCGGTCGTCCCGGGATTCCTCGGTGAGCTGGTCGTCCGGGTACAGCTGCGGGCTGACGGGCAGATGCCGGGCGACGACCTCGAGCAGCACGTCGACCTGCTCGCCGGTGACGGCCGAGATCGGCACGATCTCGTCGACGTCCAGCAGCTCGTCCACGGCCATCAGATGCTCGGCCAGTCGATCGCGGCCGACGAGATCCGTCTTGGTGACGATGGCGACCACGCGCGGGCCGCGGCGGCCGGTCCGCATCTCGGCGAGGTCCTGGGCGATGAACCGGTCGCCGGGCCCGATCTTCTGGTCGGCGGGCAGGCAGAAGCCGACCACGTCGACCTCGGAGAGGGTCTCGCGCACCAGGTCGTTCAGCCGCTCCCCCAGCAGCGTGCGGGGGCGGTGCACGCCGGGGGTGTCCACCAGGATGATCTGGGAGTCCTCCCCGGTGACGATCCCGCGGATCGCGCGGCGAGTGGTCTGCGGCTTGCTGGAGGTGATCGCGACCTTCTCCCCCACCAGCGCGTTGGTCAGCGTGGACTTGCCGACGTTGGGTCGGCCCACGAGGGCGACGAACCCGGCCCGGTGAACGCCGCGCGATCCGGTGCCGTCGGCCGCGGCATCGTGCTCGGGGGCGTCCGACGCAGGATGCGAGCCGGCGCCGTCGTCGGCGGGCGTGAGGGAATCAGTCATCGGGGCTCTCCTGGTCGGCATCATGCGGGTGCGGTCCCGGCTCCGGGGCACGGGAGACGATCACGGTGGACAGTCGGCGGCGGCGCCCCGAGGTCTTCTCGGCCTCGAGGACGAGGCCGTGCGTCTCGGCGCGGGACCCGACGATCGGCACCTGGCCGATCGTCTTGCCCAGCAGGCCGCCGACGCTGTCGATGTCGTCGTCCTCGATCTCGAGGTCGAACAGATCGCCGACCTCGGTCAGCCCGGCGCGGGCGGGTGCCCGGTATCGGCCCTCGCCGAGGTCCTCGATCTCGGGCTCGTCCGGGTCGTGCTCGTCGGCGATCTCCCCGACGATCTCCTCGAGGATGTCCTCGATGGTGACGACGCCCGAGACACCCCCGTACTCGTCGACCACCACGGTGATGTGCACGTGGCTGGTCTGCATCTGGCGCAGCACCTCGTCGGCGGCGACGAACTCGGGCACGAACCGCGCCGGGCGCATGATCTCGCTGACGGGGCGCTCAGGGCGCGGGTCCCACGGCGAGTGGATCGCCTTCATGACGTCCTTGGCGTACAACATCCCCCGCAGGTCATCGACGTTCTCCCCGATCACGGGGACGCGGGAGAAGCCGGAGCGGACGAACAGGCGCATCGCCTTCTTCGCCGAGGCGTCGACGTCCAGGGCGACCATGTCGGTGCGGGGCACCATCAGCTCGCGGACCATCGTCTCGCGCAGATCGAACACCCCTTGGATCATGTCCCGCTCCCCGTCCGCGACGTGCTCGTCCTCGAGGGCGCGGTCGACGTTCTGCCGCGCCTTCTCCGCACCGTCCTCGGACCCTTCGGAGCCCCCGGGCCGGGACGCGAGGTTCTCGCCGACGCTGGTCAGCGCGCTGGCCGGCAACCAGAGGACCAACCGGGCGGCGGCCACCAGGAACCGGGTGGAGATCAGCACCGACTCGGGGCGGTCCCGCCCGATGGTGCGCGGGGAGATGGCCAGGACCACCAGCAGCAGCAGGCCGGCCAGCACGATGGTGATCAGCAGCGGCACGGCCCAGGCGCTGTCGGCGCCCAGCTGGTCGAAGACCAAGAAGGTGATCGCGGCGACGGAGGCGATCGTGACGGCCTCGGCGAGCATGCGCCCCAGCGAGACCGAGGCGAGGGTGCGGGCACCATCGCCGTGCTGGTCCAGGACACGGGCGCGCACCGGGCCGGGCTGATCGGCGACGGCCTTCTCGAGCGAGCCGCGGGAGACGGCCAGGTGGGCCGCATCGACCGCGGTCAGCACGGCCGCGACCACCAGCCCCGCCAGGCCCAGCGGGATCAGGACGAGCAGCGGGGCGGTCAGCATGGGCGCCGCCGTCCCGCAGGGGCCACGTCGGTGCCAGGGACGGTGCCGGAGCCGGCGGCAGGGCCGGAACCAGCGCCGGAGGAAGGACCGGAGTCAAGGGCAGGAGGAGGGTGAGGGTCGTCGGGCATGGGGGCGATCAGCTCGTCTCTCGGGAGGCGAGGAAGGTCAGCAGGAGCTTGCGCTGGAGGTCGAACATGACCGTGCGCTCGTCCTCCTCCATGTGGTCGTAACCCAGCAGGTGGAGGATGGAGTGGCAGGTCAGCAGCAGCATCTCCTCGACCGTGCTGTGGCCGGCCTCCGCCGCCTGCTGGGCGGCGACGCTCGGGCACAGCACCACGTCGCCCAGCAGCCCCTCGGGGGCCGGATGCTCGGCGCTGCCGGGCGTCAGCTCGTCCATCGGGAAGCTCATCACGTCGGTGGGGCCCGGCAGGTCCAGCCACTGCACGTGGAGCTTCTCCATCGCGTCCTCGTCGACGAAGAGGATCGACATCTCGGTGGCGGGGTGCAGATGCATCGCCTCGAAGACGAAGCGGGCGCAGTCGACGAACTCGTTCTCGTCGACCACGGCGGTGGTCTCGTTGCGGATCTCGATGGTCATGGTTCGGTGCTCAGCTCTCGGCGTTCGGTTCTCTGGTCACGGGGGTCGGGGCTCGGTGTCCCGGGATCGAGGTCCGGCCTCTGATCTCGGCCACGGACTGCCGCTCAGGTCCCCGGCGAGGGGCGGTGACGACTCTCGCGGTTGCCGCCGGGATCGATCTCCCATCGCCCGTAGGCCTCGACGATGTCGCTGACCAGCCGGTGGCGGACGACGTCGCGGGAGGAGAGGCGGCAGAAGGAGATGTCGTCGATGCCGCTGAGGACCTGCTCGACGACCCGCAGCCCGCTCTTCTGGGAGCCGGGCAGGTCGACCTGCGTGACGTCGCCGGTGACCACCATGGTGGAGTTGAAGCCCAGGCGGGTCAGGAACATCTTCATCTGCTCGGGCGTGGTGTTCTGGGCCTCGTCGAGGATGATGAAGGCGTCGTTCAGGGTGCGACCGCGCATATACGCCAGCGGGGCGACCTCGATCGTGCCGGCGTTCATCAGGCGCGGGATCGATTCGGGGTCGAGCATGTCGTGCAGGGCGTCCAGCAGCGGGCGCAGGTAGGGGTCGATCTTCTCGTTCAGCGATCCGGGCAGGAAGCCCAGCCGCTCCCCCGCCTCCACCGCGGGCCGGGTGAGGATGATCCGGTTGACCTGCTTGCTCAGCAGCTGCTGCACCGCCAGCGCGACGGCCAGGTAGGTCTTGCCGGTGCCGGCCGGGCCGATCCCGAAGGTGACGGTCGAGGATTCGACGGCCTCGATGTACTTCTGCTGGCCCAGCGTCTTGGGCCGGATGCTGCGGCCCCGGGAGGACAGCACGGTGCGCGAGAGCACCTGCTCGAGCTTCCGACCCGAACCGCGGTCGTCCCCGTAGAGGTTCGCAGCGCGCTGGACCGCCTCGGCGGTGACGGCCTGGCCGGTCCCGGCCAGGTCGATCAGGCTGCGCATGATGTGCTCGCTGCGTCGCAGGGCGTCCTCGGTGCCGCACAGGGTGACCTGGTGGCCGCGCACATGAACGTCCGTGTCCGGCACGGCGTCCTCGAGGGCGGCCAGCGCCTGGTCGTTCTCGCCGAGCACCTGGAACGGGCTGAGGTGCTCGGGGATCGCCAGCTTCCGTTCGCGCGCCTGCGGGGCGCGGCCCGGGGCCGGGGTGAGCGGATCAGTCACATCTCTCCTTCCGCGAGCATCCCGCCCGCGAGGACGTGCGCGTGCACATGGAACACGGATTGGCCGGCGCCGGCGCCGGTGTTGAAGATCAGGCGGAAGTCGCCGCCTGCCTGGTCAGCGGCGATCTGCCCGGCCACGGTGGCGACATGGGCGAGCAGCTCCGGCTCCTCGGCGAGCTCCCGTACGTCGCGGCGGTGCTCGCGCGGGACCACGAGGACATGGACCGGCGCCTTCGGGTTCAGGTCCTTGAAGGCGATGACCTCGTCATCCTCATGGACACGGTCCGACGGGATCTCGCCCGCGAGGATCTTGCAGAAGATGCAGTCCGGGTCATAGTGGTCGGTGGCGGTCTCAGGCATGCCCCGAAGTCTACGGGAGCGACTCTTCGCACAGCCGTTTTGGGATCCTCCCGACAGTATGAGAAGTTTAAATCATCATGACGAAGCTCGGAATCATCATCAGCAGCGCCCGCCCGAACCGCGTCGGGGAGAAGGTGGCCCACTGGGTCGCCGACACCGCCGGGGACCGGTTCGACCTGGACCTCATCGACCTCCGCGAGATCGCCCTGCCGGCCTTCGACGAGCCGGCCAGCCCGAAGTCCGGCGCGGACAAGACGACCTCGCACGGCCTGACCTGGGGCGAGCGGATCGGCGCCCTGGACGCCGTGGTGATCCTCACTCCGCAGTACAACGGTTCCTACCCCGGTGCCCTGAAGAACGCGATCGACTTCCTGTATGCGGAGTGGAGCGGCCTGCCCACGGTGCTGCTCGGCTACGGCTGGGGCGCGGCGGGCGAGGTGCTGCCGCAGCTGGAGAAGCTCATGGTGCGCCTGGACGCCGAGGTGGTCGGCAGCGTCGGCCTCGGTTTCCGCGAGGACCTCTCGGTCGAGGGCGAGCTGTTCATCACCGAGGAGAAGGCCGCCGCCCTGGAGAGCGCGCTCGTCGCGGTCGAGTCGAAGGTCCTCGCCCCCGTGGCCTGACGCTCCCTCGATGACAGAGCGACCGCCGCTCTGTCCATGTCCCCCGGCCCCGTCGGCGCTCTGCGTCGGCGGGGCCTCGTCGTCGCCTGCTCCGCGCCCCTGGGGCGCCGCTCAGTGCCCCGGGCTCGCGTAGAACCGCGAGAGGTACCGGAACACCGCCACCCCGGCGAGGAGGATCAGCGGCCCGGCCAGCGGGGAGGCGAGCGCGAGCCGGAGCGGCACCACGAGCTCCCCGGTGTGGCCCAGCACGATGGCGGCGGGCAGGTAGGCCATGAACGCCAGGGGCAGCAGGAAGGTCAGCAGGTAGGTCCCGGCGGTGCCGAAGATCGTCATGGGGTAGGCGCCGAAATCCGTCAGCACGCGATCGATGGTGTCCTTGACGCGGGTCGTCGGCCCCATCCGGAAGTCCAGTCCGGAGATGCCGATCTGCAGACCGGCCTCGACCAGACCTCCCCCGATCGCGGCTGCCGCCACGTACGCCGCGATCCACACCGACCAGTCGATGCCGACCTGCGAGGCCGCCACGCCGAGGATCGCCAGGCCGAGGACCAGGTCCCCGAGCGTGCCCGGGTTGAAGAAGCGCGTCAGCAGCTGCATCAACGGCGGCGCGGGACGCAGCAGGTAACGGTCCCAATCCCCATCGCGCACCACGTTCGCGCTGGCCCGGTGCTGGCCGAAGTTGATCGTGCACACGCCGTGGGCGGTCAGCCGCAGCCCGTACAGGAACGCCACCTCGTACACCTCCCAGCCCGCGATGGTGCCGAAGGCGCCCAGCAGCACCCCGATGAAGGCCAGCTGGGTTCCCTGGAGAGCGGCGCTGCCCAGGAAGGTGAGGATCAGGTTCATGCGGTGGACCCGCATGCTGCGCCAGGTCGCCCCGAGCAGGATCGCGTAGGTGCGCCAGGGCGGGATCGGCCGGGCGAGCGAGCCGCGGCGGACGGGCGCGGCGCCGGCTGGGGCGTCAACCACCGAAGATCACCAGGCGGCGGATGGCCCGTCGCCACACCAGGGCGGCCAGGGCGATGAGCACCACGATCCAGAGGGCCTGCATCCCGATCGCCTGGACGGTGTGCCATCCGGGGTCGCGGTCCACGTAGATCGACAGCGGCACGAAGACCTGCGCGGAGAACGGCAGCAGGGTGAGGACGCCCGTGAGCCAGTCGGGCATGAACCACAGCGGGATCAGCGCCCCGGAGGAGAACTGGGCGAGCATCCGGTAGATGAGGAACGCGCCGCCCACCTCGAGGGTCCAGAACCCCACCAGGCCCACGGTGAAGTTCACCAGCAGCGCGATGACGAAACCCAGCGACAGCGAGAGCAGGCAGGCCAGGCCCGAGAGCCAGGATCCCGGCAGGGCGATCGCTCCGAGCGCCAGGCCCACCCCGAGGGCGGTGGCGGCGGCGGGCAGCTGGCCCACGGTGCCGCCGACCTGGCGGGCCAGGGCCAGCGGCACGGCGGAGATCGGTCGCATCACATCGAAGGCGATGGCTCCGGTGCGCAGCCGTCCCAGCATCGAGTCGAACATGAACGGCTGGAAGACGGTGGTGGTCAGCACGCCGAGAACGGCATAGGTGATGGCGTCGACCTGGGCGACGCCGGCGACGTCGGTGCGGCCGCCGTAGACCGCGCTCCACACCAGGTGCACGAGGATCACCTGCAGCACGCAGCCGACGATCCCGGTCCAGGTCGAGGCGCGGAAGGCGAACTGGGCGCGAGCGGCGTGGGCGATGGAGGCCCGGATGCCCTCGAGCAGCAGGGCGTCCTGCCGCGGAGGTGCCGCGATGCTCACGCCCGCACGCCCCGCTCCGTGTAGATCTGACGGATGACGTCCTCGACGTTCGGTTCGCGGGAGGAGAGATCGGTGATCTCCAGGGTGCCGGTGAGGCGCCCGATCGCGGCCGGGGCCGGGACCTCGGCCGGGTCGAAGCGGAACGTGGCGCGCATCTCGTCACCGGCGGGGACCAGGCGCGTCAGCGTCAGTCCCGGCACGTCGACGTCCTCGGAGACCGCCGGGGCGCTGACCACGATCTCGCGGAAGGGGGCGTAGCGGGCGCGGAGGCTCTCGAGGTCGCCGTCGTAGAGGATCCGTCCTTCGTCGATGATGACCACGCGCTGGGCGAGCTGCTCGACGTCCGCGATGTCGTGGGTGGTCAGCAGCACCGTGGTGCCCTCGGTGCGGTTCTGCTCGGCGATGAAGTCGCGGATCCGGGCCTTGGCGACGACGTCGAGTCCGACGGTGGGCTCGTCGAGATAGAGCACCGGGGGCCGGTACAGCATCGCGGCGACGATGTCTCCGCGCATCCGCTGTCCCAGCGACAGCGACCGCACGGCGGTGTCCAGGAACGGGCCCATCTCCAGCAGGTCCACGAAGGTCTCCAGCGAGCGCCGGTACTCGGCGGCGCCCATTCCGTACAGCTTGGCGATCAGGGCGAAGGATTCCCGCAGCGGGAGGTCGGTCCACAGCTGGGTGCGCTGGCCGAACACGGCCCCGATGCTGCGGGCGTTGGCCCGGCGGTCCTTCCACGGCACGATCCCCTCGACCTCGATGTGCCCGGAAGTGGGCACGAGGATGCCGGTGAGCATCTTGATGGTGGTGGACTTCCCCGCGCCGTTGGGGCCGAGGTAGCCCACGATCTCTCCGTCGTCGATGCGCAGCGAGATGTCGTCGACGGCACGGCTGGTGACGGTCCGGGTGCTGAGGAAGGAGCGCAGTCCGGAGAAGCGACCCTGGACGCGCTGGGGCCGGGTGAACTCCTTGACCAGGTTCTCGGCGAGGATCATCGCCCCTCGCCCCTCGTCCGTCCTGACGCGGAGGCGGCGGGCAGCAGGGCGTCCGGGGTCATGGTGACCGACCCTACACAGCAGGGTGCCGCGGATCACCCGCTTTTCGCAGATCGCGGGGACGCCGGACGGCCCGCGGGAGGCGATGTCTGGGTCCCGACGGGCGGTGGCGAGTCGGCCCCGGCGGGCGGTCGGGCCCGCTCAGCCCCAGCGGCCGACGAGGCTGCTGAGCACCGCGAGCGCGGCGGGACCGGCGGTCGAGGAGCGCAGCACCTCGGGGCCCAGCAGCACCGAGCGGGCGCCGGCCGCGCGGAGGGCGTCGAGCTCGTCGGGGTCGATGCCGCCCTCGGGGCCGACGATCACGACGATCTCCTCGATCCCGTCCGCGCTGGCCGCACGCAGCTGCTCGCCGAGGCTCATCAGCGCCACCGATTCCTGCTCGTGCAGGACCAGCACGAGGGTCCGGTCGGCGGCGAGCTCACCGAGAGCGTCGGTGAGCTGGGCGCCCGTCACCGGGGCATCGACCGCAGGGATCCCGGGACGGCGGCACTGCTTCACGGCCGCCCGCACCGTCCCTGCCCAGCGGGCGCGGCCCTTGGCGAGCTTCTCCCCCCGCCAGATCGAGACGGAGCGGCGTGCGATCCACGGCACCACCCGGTCGACGCCGAGCTCGGTGGCGGATTCGATCGCCTGCTCGTCGCGACCACCGGTGGCCAGGGCCTGGACCAGACTCAGGCGCGGCAGGCGCTCGACCGCGGGACTCGGGTCAGCCAGCAAGGACAGCTCGAGCGACTCCTTGCGGGCGGCGGTGACCTCGGCGAGCACCTGACGCCCGGGGGCGTCGGTGAGGAGGATCTGCTCCCCCACGCCGAGGCGCGCGACCTTGGCGGCGTGCCGCCCCTCCTCCCCGTCCAGGGTCAGGGCCTCGCCCTCGCGCGCGGCGGCGAGGGCGTCGTCGAGGATCAGGAACCCGGGCGGGGTGGTGGGCATGTCAGACCTGCTGCCGTCGTCGGTCGCTCAGAGGTCGCGCAGGCGATCGCGGAGCTTGGAGAAGGGGCCGTGGCCCTTGCGGCGGGTGGTCTCGTCCCCGCGCAGCGCGGCGAACTGCTCGAGCAGCTCACGCTCCTGCTCGCTGAGCGTGGTGGGAACGTCGACGTCGAGGACCACACGGATGTCGCCGCGGCGCTCGCGGCGCAGCGGGGTCACGCCGAGGCCCTTGAGGGTGATCTCGTCCCCGGGCTGGGCGCCCGGCTTGACGTCGATGTCCTGATTGCCGTCGAAGGTCTCAAGCGGGATGGTCGCACCGAGGGCGGCGGAGGTCATCGGGACCGCCATGGTGGTCACGAGGTCCTCGCCGTCGCGGTCGAACATCTCGTGGTCGACGACGGCGAGCTCGATGAAGAGGTCTCCGGAGGGGCCGCCCGCCTCGCCGACCTCGCCCTGGCCGCGCAGCTGGATGCGGGTGCCGTTCTCGACCCCGGAGGGGACCTTCACGGTGACGGTGCGCTCGGCCGGGGTGCGACCGTGCCCGGAGCAGCTGGTGCAGGGGCTCTCGATGACGTCGCCGTGACCCTCGCAGGTGGGGCACGGGGCCATGGTCACCATCTGCCCCAGCAGCGACTGGGCGACGCGCTGGACGTGGCCGGAGCCGTTGCAGGCGGTGCAGCGCGTGGGGCTGGTGCCCGGCTCGCAGCAGGAGCCGTCGCAGCGCTCGCACTGTTCGGCGGTGCGGAAGGTGACCTCCTCCTCGGTGCCGAAGACCACGTCGCGCAGGTCGATCCGCACCCGCCGCAGCACGTCGCCTCCGCGGCGCTGCCGCGGCACGGGGCCCTGGCCGCGTCCGCCGCGCATGCCGGCGGCGCCGGCGAACATGTCGAAGATGTCGTTGACGTCGAAGCCGGCGCCTCCGCCGAAGCCGCCGAAGCCGCCACCGCCGCCCGTGCCCGGGCCGCCGCCCATGTCGTACTGGCGGCGCTTGTCGGAATGGGAGAGCGTCTCGTAGGCCTGGGAGACCTTCTTGAACTTCTCCGCCGCCTCCGGGTCGGGGTTCACGTCGGGGTGCAGCGTCCGGGCGAGCTTCCGGTACGCCTTCTTGATCTCCTCGGTGGAGGCGTCGCGGGAGACGCCGAGGAGCTCGTAGTAGTCGTCGTTCACGGTGAGGATTCCTTACCGGGGAGTCGGGGTGGCCGGGCCGCGGCGTGCGGCGGCGGGCACCGGGCGGTGGGGCTGGCGGATCGGCGCGCGAGCGCGCGCCGGGAGGTCATTCGAGGTAGCGGGACACGTAGCGGGCGATGGCCTGGACGGTCGAGATACCTGCGGCGTAGTCCATGCGGCTGGGGCCGAGGATCGCCAGATGCGATCCCGCACCATATCCCGCGCCGACGAGCGCGGCCTGATGCAGGGCGCGATCATGCAGCTCCGAGCCGATCCGCACCTCGACCGCTCCGGGCGAGGCGTGCATCTCGGTGAACAGGCGCATCAGCACCAGCTGCTCTTCGAGCACGTCCAGCAGGGGCTCCACGTTGCGGGCGAAGTCCTCGGCGGAGCGGGCGATGTTGGCGGTCCCGGCCAGCATGATCCGGTCCTCCGCCCGCGTCGCCGCCAGGGACACGAGCGCATCGGCCACTTCCTGGGCCGAGGTCCGCTCGAGCGCCGGGAGCGTCTCGAGCAGGGTGGCCAGGGGCGTGGCGAGATCGGTGACCTCTCGGCCGGAGATGGCCCGATTCATCTGGTCGCGCAGGTCGAGGTAGTACTCGGCGGGCTGGGCCGCGAGCACCGGGACGGTGCGCTGATCGACCCGACCGGACTCCGTGATCAGCACGACCAGGAGCAGCGAATCGGCGACCTTGACCAGCTCGACGTGGCGGACCCGAGCCTGACGCCGGGACGGGTACTGCACCATCGCGACCTGCTGGGTGAGCTGCGCCATCAGGCGCACGGTGCGGCCGAGGAGCTCCTCGACGTCACCGGAGTCCTCCAGCAGGGTGCGGATCGCGCTGCGCTCGGGGGCCGACAGCGGCTTGACGGTCGCGACATGGTCGACGAAGGCGCGATACCCCTTGTCGGTGGGAACACGGCCGGCGGAGGTGTGGGGCTGATGGATCAGCCCCTCCTCCTCGAGCAGCGACATGTCGTTGCGCACCGTGGCGGCGGAGACCCCGAGCTCGTGACGGTCCAGCAGGGACTTGGAGCCGACGGGCTCACGGGTGGAGACGTAGTCCTCGACGATCGCGCCGAGGATCTGCAGCTTCCGGGCGTCCGTGTCCCTCACCTCCTGCGTTCCGTGCGTTGCGGTCATCGGGTCCGACGGGCGTGACCAGCGTCGCCAGGACGAGATCTGGCACCTGCCCGTGCCGAGTGCCAATCCTACGCGCCCCCGGCGATGCTCGCGGGGAGGCGTTCGCCACGGGGGTAAGGTGTCGCGCGTGCCTGCAGCTTCCGATCGCTTCCCCGACCGGTACGGCCCCGACGTGCTGTCCTCCGGTCCGCCCGCCCATCATCGTCGCCGCCCCGTCGCCCGCGAGGTCCCCGCCCAGCGCGACCTCGTCGTCGAGGAGGCCGGCACCGGCTTCACCGGTGCCATCACCCGCGTGGAGAAGATCGCCGGAGAGGTGGTCGTCGAGCTCGAGGACGGCCGTGGCGCGCGCCGCACCTTCCCGCTCGGTCCGGGCTTCATGATCGACGGGGAACCGGTGCTGCTCACCCGGGCCGCACCGCGCGCTCTGGCCCCGGTGCGCAAGCGCTCCGCGAGCGGCTCCGTCTATGTCGAGGGGGCGAGGGCCCGCACCGCCCGTGCCTCGAGGATCTGGGTCGAGGGCACGCACGATGCCGAGCTGGTGCAGAAGGTGTGGGGGCACGACCTGCGCATCGAGGGGATCGTTGTCGAGCAGCTCGAAGGCGCGGACAACCTCGTCGAACGCGTCGAGGCCTTCGGTCCGTCGGCCGGTCGCCGGCTCGGCATCCTGGTCGACCACCTGGTGCCCGGGTCGAAGGAGTCGCGCATCGCGGCCGAGGTCATGAAGCTGCCCGGTGCCCGCGGGAACGTCGAGGTGCTCGGACATCCCTACGTCGACGTCTGGCAGGCGGTGCGCCCGGCGCGCGTCGGGCTGCGGGAGTGGCCGCACATCCCCAAG